>JBDLUK010000077.1:0-6522 GCA_039805365.1 Bacteroidota bacterium
ATTGATGTAGCCGCTTTGAAATTCTCCTGGAGTACGCACATCTATTAATTGAGCATCTTTTTTTGTCTCGATTAGTTGCGCAAATGTTTTGGCATCTACTTGAGTTGACTGGCTATTTGAATTTTGACAAGCAACCATAAGTATGATTGCAGAAATTAAGGCATAGAATGTTTTCATGTGCAAATATCACGTTACACGGAAAAAAAGTTTGGTGATAAATGACACAAATTCAAATTATTTTTTAATTACATAAGAATCTTATGTATATTTGTCTTATGCATTCAAGTGAATTACTAAAAGGAACATTAAAAACCATCGTAATGAAAGTCCTCAAAGAGGGAGGGCGCATGTATGGTTATGAACTCGTACAGCGGGTTAAAGAAATTTCAGGGGATACCATTCAAATTACCGAAGGTGCGCTATACCCAATGCTGCATGCTTTGGAGTTGGCGGGTGAATTAAAGACCGAAAAGGAAATGATTGGTAAGCGGGTTCGCAAATATTATTCGCTCACTCCTCAAGGAAAAACTGAGACAAAGGCAAGGGTAAAGGAATTGGAAGCCTTTATTGAAACACTCAAAATTATTTTGGAGTGGGAAAAAAACAAGGTCCATGCGTAACTGGTCTGATGCCGAAATAGAATGGTTGGAAAACCAACTAGAACGAGAGGGAATCGATAATGACGAATGGAGGGAGACTCTACTTGATCATATATGCAGCGCGATAGAAAATAAGAAAACGCAGGCTAGCATAGAAGAAGAATACGAAAGTGTAAAACAAGAATTCATTCACGAAGAATGGAATTATATTAATCAAATAATCAAAGAACAAATGGAAAATCAGAAAATGAAAACGGTCCTAAGAACATTAAGCGGGGTAGCTGTTACAAGTGCTTTATTCCTGGTAGCGGGAAGTATTTTAAAAATTATAAATGGTCCAGGAGCGGCTGCTTTGCTTTGGGCAGGTGTAGCAGTGATGGGTATTATTGGAGGACCAATTTTAGGTTACTTGCTATTCAAGGCTGACCAAAAGAAAGTGGATTGGCTATTGTTGTTGTTATCAACGTTTTTTGTAATTCGTTTTTCATATGGCGTGCTAGCGAGGGTGCAACATTGGGACAACGCCGCTTGGATTATGCTTTTTTCAATTGGAGGTTTTACCTTGATTTATTTGCCCATTAGCTTTACCAATGAATGGAGAAAAAGCGAGACCAAGTTTGATGTGATTTGGAAACACACCTTGATGTTATTGGTGTGTGTAATGCTTTTTACGCTGTTTGACTTAAAGGCACTTTGATTAAAACTGAATTACTTGAGGATAAGTAAATCCTTGTATACCAGCTTCTCCTAACTCTGTACCGTAACCTGATTTTTTCAGTCCACCGAAAGGCAAATGCGGAGAGCTTTTCACGATGCTATTGAAAGCAATGATTGGTTCGTGAATCAAGTAACTTTTTTTCATCCAAGTATCTGGTTGGTGGGTGTAGATGCAAGTTCCCAAAGCATATTGCTCATGCTGTCTCAATGCCAAACATTGTTTGATATCTAGCCACGGCATGAGCACAGCCAATGGGCCAAAAGTTTCTTCTTGCCAAAGAATATTCTGAGGGTCTTGTATAGAAACGATGCCGGGCGTGCACATAGCCTGCGACCGCATCATGGGAACAATAATTTCGGCACCTTGCGCAATGCCTATTTTGTATTGTTTTTCTAATTGCTCAGCAGCTTCATTGCTTACGAGCGGACCAATGAATGTTTCCTTATCTAATGGGTCGCCAATTTTTAAGTGCTTGATTCTTTCCGACAAAGCTATTTGCACTTCATTCCATCGGGATTGGTGAACGAGAATTCTTTTGGCCGCGATGCAGCTTTGTCCGCTGTTGTTGAACCTACCTTGAATGATGCCGTCAATGGCCAATCTCAAGTCGGCATGTTCATCGATGATCATGGCATTGGATCCGCCCAACTCAAGTACGGACATCTTTATGTTTCGCCCTGCTAAAGCAGCAACGCTTCTTCCGGCTGACTCAGATCCTGTAAGAGAAACACCGGATACTGCAGGATGGGAGAGTACTTCATCAACTTGGTGCGAAGCTATTTTCAAAACTTGAAAAATGCTATCATTCATCCAGGCCTTTTGAATGGCATCTTCAATAAGAAGTGCGCATCCGGTGACATGTTGACTATGTTTTAACAAGATTGTATTTCCTGCCAAAAGTGCAGGAATTGCGAAACGAAATACTTGCCACATCGGGAAATTCCAAGGCATAATACCTAGCCAGATTCCAAAAGGTTTTCTAAGTATGGTCACCTTTTCAGTGGATGTCCACCACTGTTGCGGAGCGAGGTATTGATTGGATTTTTCGGCATAATGAAGGCAAAGCGAAATGCATTTTTCTACTTCTGCTATACCTTGAGAAATGGGTTTCCCCATTTCGCGCGCCATCATTTCAGCCCAAGACTCTTTGTTGTTTTGAATGATGCCAATAAGTTGGTGCAGGCCATGAATGCGCTCTTCAACGGACCATCTGGACCATTTGCTCCAAGCTTTTTCTGAACGTTTTATTTTTTGAACAATATCATCAGAAGTATCGTTGTCGTATTTGGCAACCAAAGTCTGACGATATGGATCTATCGAACGAAGCATTTAACCTTTGAAACCTAATGTTTGATTTAATGATGCTGGAAGCTCAGGCAACAATGAACGGTGAACCATAAAACTAGTCAGTTCCGCAAATCCATTGAATATATAATGTTTCATGGCAGCCTCGCGCAAATATCCTTTTCCAGTACTTCCGCCTGTTCCACTGCGCATGCCAATCATTCGATGTACCATGTTCATGTGTCTCCATCTCCATGTCGCAAGTAGTTCATCGATATCCAAAAGATGATTGATTATTCGATATGGATTTTGGAATATCGGCATGTCGCGGTACAATGAGATCAACATGGCAGCGCGACGGGCTTTTAATGAAAGGCTTTGACCTTCTGTATCTTGAAAAAACATTTGATCAAACCATTCCATATTGCCTTTTTCCTCTTCACGTAATGTGCCTTCATAAATACCTCTGTATGTCTTCCAAAAATCTCCTTCACTTCCCATCTCCACAGCATCAAAAAATGGCATGCGTGACAACCACGCATCAATTAATGAAAGCAGTGAAGTAGTGTGCGACAAATTTTGGATATGCTGTAAATCTTTTTGATTTAGCTGGCTTGTATAATATGATTGACCATGACGATTCTCCATTTTTAGACCCAAAACGCCTTCCAACTCTTTGAATTGGATACTCTGAAATCCAGAAGCGGGACGAAGTAAGTCACGAAACTCCAAAAAGTCTTGTGGCGTCATGGTTTCCAAAATATCAACCTGATGAACCAATACGCGCAAGATCTCAACCACGCGATTCATTCTTCTCACCGAAGTGGCAATTTCAGGGTCGTTGTCGTTGATACTGGGCGAAGAGAAGATGGTATGTATAGAACGAACTTCAAACAAAATTTGTTTGAACCAAAGCTCATAAGCTTGATGAATAACGATAAAAAGCATCTCATCATGGGCATGCTTTCCCACTTTATCACTTTCTAATTCTTGTGCACCTAGCACTTTGTCTAATTGTAAATAAGAAGAATAATACATATTGCAATGTTAGTGTTGAATGTTGAGATTGACTTTGATTTAGGTCAATCTTTTTTTCTTGGACGTTTCACTGAAAACAATTGAGCGGGTTTGTGCAGAACGCCGCTTTGTTTTTCCTCTAATGGAGTGACAGTGTCCGTTCGTAATATATTTTTTCTGAAATTCCTTTTGTCCAATTTCTTGTCCAAGATGATTTCATACAATTTTTGAAGTTGTGACAAGGTGAATTTTTCAGGTAGCAATTCAAATCCAATGTGATCCGCCATTAGTTCATGGCGAAGGAACTTTAAAGCTTCACCGACAATTTCATTATGATCAAAGGCAAGGTTAGGTATTTTATATACGTCTACCCATTTTGCTTTCTTGGCGAAGGATGCGGCTTGTGGATTGAAGTCATCCATTTTAACCAAAGAATAATATCCCACGGTAATTACGCGCCTTTCTGGATGAGTTCTGAAACTTCTCAACCAATCTCTATCTTTGAGTCCAGTTACCCGATTCGGGTCACCAAAGGCGTGGAATTGTTTCAAATAGATACCTTTTAAACTCGTAAGTTCGTTTAAAATTCGCTCAGCTGCTGAATCTAATCCTTCATCATCACGGACCAAATCACCCGGAACCGCTTTTTGCGGTTTGATAACAGATTTACCTTCGGGTTGCTTTTGCTCAATGAGCAAAACCTTGAGTTCATCTTCGTCAAAACCAAATACAACACAGTCCACTGAAATATCCATTTGCGCAATCTAATTTTGGCGAAATTAAGCGATGTTAATAAATAGTTAGTGTAGAATATACACTTACTTGAGTTATTGTTATATTTACGACATGAATACATCTGGAATTAAGAGAATTGGCGTGCTCACCAGTGGAGGTGATGCCCCAGGTATGAACGCCGCTATTCGTGCGGTTGTTCGAGCATGTGTTTTTCATAACATTGAGGTTGAAGGAATTTTTCAAGGATATGCGGGTTTAATGAATGGTGATTTCAAACGATTGAATGAACGTTCTGTAGCAAGGATATTGGGCAGAGGGGGTACCATTTTAAAAAGTTCACGTTGCAAAGAATTCTATGAGGCAGAAGGTAGATCAATGGCAGCTGCACAAATAAAAAAGCATGGTTTGGACGCTTTGATTACAATTGGCGGAAATGGAACATTTACAGGAGCTCACTTACTATATCAAGAGCATGGTATTCCCGTAATGGGCATTCCAGGTTCTATAGATAATGATTTATATGGTTCAGACCACTGTATAGGTTTTGATACCGCCACCAATACAGTTGTTGACGCGGTAGATAAAATTAGAGATACCGCAACTTCACACAATCGATTGTTTTTTGTTGAAGTAATGGGACGCAATTCCGGATTTATTGCATTGAAGGCAGGTATTGCAGCAGGTGCCATTGCAATCGTTTTGCCTGAAGATGAAATGAGTGTAGACGAATTGGTGGATACACTAAGGGCCAGCGAAGAAAGCGGAAAGTCAAGTTCTATCGTAGTTGTTGCAGAGGGCAGCAAGAGTGGTGGTGCTTATGAAATAGCGAAGAAGGTAACGGAGAAGTATTCGGAATACGATACCCGTGTATCTGTTTTAGGGCACTTGCAAAGAGGAGGAGCGCCTAGTTGTTATGACCGAGTAATCGCCAGTAGAATGGGGGTTGCAGCGGTGGAAGGTATTTTACAAGGAAGGAAAGATGTGATGGTAGGGATCGTCAATGATAACGAGTCCTATACGTCTTTAGAGGAATCCATTACGCGTCGAAACATGCCGAACCGTGATGAATTACGTATAGCACGCATATTATCTATTTAAAAAAATTGACATGAAAAAAATTGCCATTAACGGATTTGGTCGCATTGGAAGAATGTGCTTCCGTAGTTTAATTGAAAAAGAAAATGTAGAAGTTGTAGCCATCAATGATTTGACTGATGTCAAAACTTTGGCTCATCTTTTAAAGTATGACAGCGTTCACGGACGTGTCAAAGCGGACGTAGCAGCGGATGGAAACTTTTTGGTAGTGAATGGAAAGAAGATTGAAGTTTTAGCCATGAAAGATCCTAGCCAATTGCCATGGGCTTCTATGGGAATTGACATTGTGATTGAGTCGACAGGTATTTTCACAGACAAGGATGGTGCTGAGAAGCACATTGCTGCGGGTGCCAAAAAAGTTGTGATTAGCGCTCCAGCCACTGGTGGTGTTAAAACCATTGTATTGGGGGTCAACGACAATCAAATTGTTGAAACTGATCTGGTTTTGTCCAATGCTTCTTGTACAACCAATTGTTTGGCTCCAATGGCCAAGGTGTTGCACGATACTTTTGGAATTGAAAAAGGTTATATTACCACAGTTCACGCTTATACTGCAGACCAACGATTACAAGATTCTCCGCACAAAGATTTGCGCAGAGCCAGAGCTGCTGCTTTGAGCATGGTTCCAACTTCAACTGGCGCTGCAAAAGCAGTAGGTGAGGTGTTGCCTGAATTGAAAGGTAAATTGGATGGTGTAGCCGTTCGCGTACCTACTCCAGATGGATCATTGACAGATTTGGTTGCTGTTTTGAAGCGTGATGTAACCAAGGAAGAAGTAAATGCAGCCATCAAGAAAGCGGCAGAAAATGAAATGAAGGGAATCATTGAGTATTGCACTGACCCTATCGTTTCGATTGATATTGTTGGAAATAAACACTCTTGTATTTTTGACGCAGATCTCACTTCAGTTAACGGAAACTTGGTAAAAGTGATGGGCTGGTATGATAACGAAGCTGGTTATTCTGAGAGAGTTGTTGAATTGGTATCTAAAATTTAAAAAAAAGAAAACATGATTTTGATTGCAGACAGCGGTTCCACTAAATGCGATTGGGCCCTGATTGATCGAGAAGGTAA
>JBDLUK010000078.1:0-10416 GCA_039805365.1 Bacteroidota bacterium
CTGGTTATTCTGAGAGAGTTGTTGAATTGGTATCTAAAATTTAAAAAAAAGAAAACATGATTTTGATTGCAGACAGCGGTTCCACTAAATGCGATTGGGCCCTGATTGATCGAGAAGGTAAACGTCTTGGAAATTTTGAGACGATGGGATTGAATCCTTACTTTCACAATGAGACAGTTGTTGAGAATTCTATTCGTGGCAATGCGCCATTGGCCTTGTATGCCGAGAAGGTAAAAGAAATTTATTTCTACGGTGCAGGTTCCAGCACAGACATTATGTGTGCGATTATCGAAAATGGATTGAAGAAAGTTTTTGTCAATGCCAAGATTATGGTTGACCATGATTTAGTGGGTTGTGCTTACGCAACTTATGATGGCGAAAACTGTATCTCATGTATTTTGGGTACAGGATCCAATAGCTGCTCTTTTGATGGAAAGGAGATTCATGAAGAAGTTCCTTCCTTGGCTTATATTTTAGGTGACGAAGCTTCTGGAAGTTACTTTGGAAAAATCTTATTGCGAGAGTATTTTTATAGAAAGCTTCCAGCAGATTTGAAAGATGCGTTTGAAAAAACCTTCTCTATTTCTAAAGATGAGTTCATTTCACGAGTTTATCGTGAGCCCAATGCCAATGTATTCTTGGCAAGTTTCACTCGTTTTATTGGTGAACATGCGCATCATCCACATGTGATCAATTGGGTAGTTCGCGGTATGCGCGAGTTTATAGACATTCACGTGAAGTGTTTTGACAATTGGGAAAATCAGCCTGTGCATTTCGTAGGATCTATTTCTCACTATTTTAAGCATTGCTTAGAAATAGCTGCTCAGCAAGAAGGCATTCGATTGGGCAGAGTGATTAAAAAGCCAATCGATGGTTTGGTAGACTACCATGTCAAATATGTATTCCCTCATACTGTAGCATAAATGTTGGCTGCATGTTTATTTGACTTGGATGGTGTATTGGTTGATACAGCCAAGCACCATTACACAGCATGGAAGCAATTGGCGGAGGACAAGATAGGGGTAAGTTTTACTCATGAAGATAATGAGGCATTAAAGGGGCTTTCTCGAGCAGAAAGCCTCTCTTATATTTTGTCCAAGACATCCAAGACATTCTCTGAATCGGAGCAATTGGCGATGATGGAAGAGAAGAATATCAATTATCTGTCATCAGTTGCTCAATTAACACCCCATGATTTGTTGCCAGGAGCCTTGTCACTTTTGAATTCTTTGAAAAGTCAAGGTATAAAAACAGCTTTGGGTTCAGCTTCAAAAAATGCACCGCTAATCATTGAAAAATTGGGCATCGCTCATTTGTTGGATGCCATTGTGGATGGTAATGTTGTGACATTGTCAAAACCCAACCCCGCTGTTTTTCTTAAAGGAGCCGAGATTTTAAATGTTTCTCCTGATCAAACTGTGGTATTTGAAGATGCAGTTAGCGGAGTTGCGGCTGCCAAGACTGGCGGCTTTTATTGCGTGGGAATTGGCGAACAAGAGGCATTGCCTCAAGCTGATTATGTGGTCAGTGATCTGTCATTTGTGACCATAGAAGATTTAAATAAAAAGTTTTTCAATTAATTAATTGACATGATTCAATATTTAAAAACGGATCCGTGGAGGGTTGTAGAAGAAGGATTTAATCCGCAACACCACCAAAGTTCAGAAAGTATTTTCAGTATCGGTAATGGTAAGTTTGGACATCGCGCTGCTCATGAAGAGAAGTATTCTGGTCCTCACTTGAAAGGTTCATACGTTGCAGGTGTTTATTATCCTGATAAGACCCGAGTAGGATGGTGGAAGAATGGATACCCTGAATATTTTGCTAAGGTTTTAAATGCTACCGCTTGGCACAATATCCATGTACAAGTGAATGATGAAGAGCTGGATTTGTTCTCAACAGAGGTCACAGATTTCGTTAGAACTTTGGATATGAAGACGGGTATTTTATCACGTTCTTTTGTTGCCAAATTCAGACATGGGTTGCATTGTAAAATTGAAACGGAACGTTTCATAAGCATGCATCAAGAGAGTGTTGGGGCTATTGCCTATAAGATTACACCATTGAACGGAGAAGCAAAGATTGTCATGACATCTATGCTTGATGGCAATGTGAAAAACCACGATGCCAATTATGATGAGATCTTCTGGGAGCCTATTTCGCAGCGGGTAAACAAAGGTGAAGGAAGCGTAGTCAACATTACAAAAAAAACTGGCTTCACCGTTGGTGTGGCCATGAGTCATTCTTCAGAGAATGTTCAATGGCAATCGGATGAATCAAGCTCTTCATTCGTGTCCAGTAGTTTCGTAGGAAATTTGAAATCCGGCGAGACTGCGACGCTACATAAGTTCGTTGGAATCGAAAACTCTTTGTATGTCGATAAGGATCAAGTGAACAATCAAGCGAGCCAGCATGCGATTTCAGCCAAAGAATTGGGATATTCACATCTGCGTGCTGCCCATTGTGAAGCTTGGGCCAATATTTGGGAAATGGCCGACATCGTTATCGAGGGCGATGATGAGGCCCAGCAAGGAATTCGTTTCAATATTTTTCACTTGAATCAAACCTATACTGGAAAAGATGCGAGATTGAACATTGGTCCCAAAGGATTTACAGGTGAAAAATATGGTGGATCTACCTATTGGGATACTGAGGCGTATTGTATTCCATTCTACATGGCGACCAAGAATCAAGAAGTTGCTCGTCAGTTGCTGAAATATCGTCACAATCAACTGGATCGTGCGATTGAGAATGCAGCTAAGTTGGGATTCAAAGATGGAGCAGCGTTGTATCCTATGGTCACCATGAACGGTGAAGAGTGTCACAACGAATGGGAGATTACCTTCGAAGAGATTCATAGAAATGGAGCCATCGCTTATGCCATTTACAACTACACCAAGTACACCGGAGACAAATCCTATGTGCTAGAAACGGGTTGGGAAGTATTGTTGGGAATCGCTAGATTTTGGGCGCAGCGTGTGCATTGGAGTGAGCACAAGCAAATGTTCGTTATGCATGGTGTCACTGGTCCCAACGAATATGAGAACAATGTCAACAACAATTGGTACACCAACTTTATAGCCACTTGGTGTTTGAAGTATACCAAAGAAATTTTGGATGAATTAAAGCACACAAATCCGGAAGCCCATGCTGCAGGTGTTGCCAAATGGAACATCAAAGATGCTGAATTGAATCAATGGTCGATGATCATCGAGAAAATGTATTTCCCCAAACATGAAAATGGATTGGTGTATTTGCAACAAGACGGTTTCTTGGATAAAGTATTGATGTCAGCCAGCGCACTGCCAGAAGCTGAACGACCTATCAATCAGCATTGGAGTTGGGATAGAATTTTGCGTTCTTGTTTTATCAAGCAGGCTGATGTCCTTCAAGGTTTGTACTTCTTCGAAGATCAATTCACCACTGAAGAGATCAAAGCCAACTTTGATTTTTATGAGCCAATGACCGTACACGAATCTTCTTTGTCTCCTTGTGTGCACAGCATACTTGCTGCCAAGTTGGGGTATGAAGAAAAGGCTGTGGAGATGTACATGCGAACTTCAAGATTGGATTTGGATGATTACAACCATGAAGCGCATGAGGGATTGCATATCACCAGCATGGCAGGAACTTGGATGTCCATTGTACAAGGTTTTGGAGGAATGAGAATTGAAGGCGATGCTTTGGTTTTTAATGGAATGCTTCCAAAAAATTGGAATTCATTTACTTTCAGAATTCTATTTAGAAATGTGATTCACTCGGTTAAAGTAGATGCTCAAGGCACTCATGTAACCAAGCACTAGAATTGGAGATAAATCGGCGCCACAGGCGTTTCTGATTTAAAGAAAGCGATAATTAATAAAATGCTCACCATGATAAAAACATGAGTGAGCATTTTTTGTTTGGAAAGCATTGTGATGATTTGATTGTTCCATTCCAGAGGCAATTGATGAATGATCAAAGCAAAAGTTAGCATCATCAAAACACCTTGGTAATGAAGAACAAATTGAGAAAGGGTAGTTAGATCAAAATTGAATGCGATTTGGTGTAATATGGTTTGGCTTTTTTCTAAACTATCAGGACCAAAGAATATCCAACAGAAAACGACCAAATGAAAGGTGATCAATACTCCTGCAAATCGACGCCACTTTGAAATTTCTTTGGGCATGGGAAATTGATCCAATCTCCATTTGTCCAAAGCCAAAAGGCCACCGTGCAAAGCTCCCCAGATGATAAATGTCCAATTGGCACCATGCCAAAATCCACCAATGAGCATGGTGATGATCAAATGTGCGTATGTTCGAATGAGCCCTTTTCTATTGCCACCTAGTGGAATGTACAAATAATCCCGAAGCCAAGATGACAATGAGATGTGCCATCTGCGCCAAAACTCAGTAATGGATCCGGATTGATAGGGAGCTGAGAAATTGATATTTACTTTTAGCCCCATCCATCGAGCTATACCAATGGCCATATCGGAGTAACCGCTGAAGTCACAATAAATGACCATCGCATACGCATATACTGCAAACAGACTGTAGACACCGTTGTATCTGGTGGGATCATCAAAAACAACTTCTACGAGGTTGGTGTAAAGAAAATCACTGATCACAACTTTCTTAAAACAACCACTTAAAATATAGAATAGGCCAAAGGAAATGTCCTCATTGGTTAAATTCACTTTCTTGCGAATTTGAGGTAAAAAGTCAGCAGCACGAACAATCGGCCCCATCATCAACTTGGGAAAGAATGAAAGGAAAAATAAGTAGTCTACAAATCGATTGACGGGCTTAAAATGCCCGCGATACACATCGATGGTATAACTCAAATTCTCAAATGTGTAAAATGAAATTCCAACGGGCAGTATCAAATGCATCAAAGAAATATCATCGGCTTGCCATTGATTCCACGTTTGAATAAAGAAATCGGTGTACTTGAAAAAGAAAAGAAGTCCTAGATTTAAAAATATACTGGAGATCAACAAAGCTTTTCGCTTACTGTTTTTTTGCGTTTCAGAAATCCAATGGGATAGGTGGTAATCAACAACAGCTGCGATAAGAATAAAAACAACATAGTGGCCACATGCCTTGTAAAAGAAATACAACGAAAATCCACTGACCAACCAAAGTCGAGTGGTAGTCTTGTGGTACAACGCGGCATAAAGAAGAATAAACGCTGAAAAGAAAATCAAGAAAAAGGACGAATTAAAAACCAAAGGGTTCTTGGGATCGTACAGCAATTGATTGATTAGCGCTTCGAAGTTCATTTTTACTTGGCAAATGGAATTTGAACTTTGATTGCCTTGGCCATGGATTCTCCTAATATTTTATAGCCCTTGGGTGAGAAATGAATTTGACGTTTGTCGGTCATTCCTAGTTGTGACCAATTCTTCATGCTATTGGCTCCACCCATAGCAGCGTACAAATCGTAAACCGGAATTTCAAGTCGAGTAGCAACGTCCATAATGACATCTCTGACTCTTGGTACCAAAGGATTGGGGGCATAATACCCCTTGTTGCCGTTTGATTTTCTAATGCTTACGGCAGGTGGAGTAGTAAGAATAACAACGGGATGCGATTCTAAACTTTGAATCATTTGAACCAAGTTTAAAACCTCATCAAAAAATAAAGTATCATCAAAATTGGATTGAAATGCCTCATTGGTACCCAAAGACAATATTACCAGATCAGGTTGAATGCTTTCAACTTGATTTCTAAAATCAATGCTTTGCGCATAGTGCTTGTAAGTAGCACCATTTACACCAACGGATGAAATTCGGGCACCTTTTTGATCGTTGGCGACATACACACCGTAAATGGTTGAACTCTTCTGTTTTTCATAAAATTGCTCATGTCTTAATTCAAATACAAAAGTGGGATGCGCAAAGTAAAAAACAGTTGTATGTGTATTGGACAACGAAGCAATCCGCTGAGCTGTTTCATTTCGGTCATTTACCAATTGGTAGTGAAAGTTGGAATCAATAATTGAAGCATGAAATATTTTTACCCATTGTACTTCATTGCCACTCACCAAACTATCAAACTCCCATGTAATTGTGGCTTCAGGTGAAGCATTAGAAATGGTATATCCACTGATACCAATGGGTTGAGAAGGATTTTCTTGAATGATTTTGGATGTATTCCAAGTCATATTAGAAAATGTTTGATAGGCGCCATGACCATTGGTTTGTGCGACTTGAAAAGGAAATGCCAAACCATATCCGCCATCGCCAAATTCTTTTTGAAGAAGAAATGCCAATGGATCAGTCATAACCCCTGGCTGAATATGACTATCGCCAACTTGCAGCACCTCGAGATGATTGTGTGTTACCTTTTTGTAAGTCAATAACTCAACCAACTTCTCCGTATCCCCGGATAAACTATCGACAACTGTAGGCTGATCTTGCGCGCAAAGAGAAGAGCTGAAGAACAAGGCAATGGAAAGTATACAATTATGGATTGGACGCATTTTTTTGTTTTTTGTATTCAATGTAAGAACGATTCAAATAGTCATCAATGAATTTGGCCAAAACTTTGGCACCGCGGTGATTCATATGGGTATAGTCTGCATTGGCCAATTTAGGGATGGAATCTTGAACCCAGCTTACAATTGATCCATCACCGCCCATAGCATGATATAAACTGAAAAATGCCAGATCTTGCTTTTTCGCCATCTCCATTTGTGTATGCAACAAATACAACACGGTTGGATCGCTTGACCATTGACCATTGTCTTTGTAGCCTTTATCAGTCATTCCCATGAGGAGAATCGAAGCATTGGGAAAACATTTTTTCAAATGTTGAATGGTACGCTCCATACTCTTCTGATAGTTCGAATAATCGGTGACATCGTGACCAATTACATTGAGACCGTAATGCACAACAATCAATCGGTAGGGGATAATACTATCCAAGGCCTGCATCATTTCAATATCCAATTGAGACAATGAAGTACCTGAATTTCCTCTGAAGGAAAAATTATCTACATAAACCCCATCCCCATTTTCTAAATTCATACCATAGAGTATGGCGTTTCCACTTTTTGCTTCTAGTGAAATGTTGTTGGTCTTCACTTTTCCAAAATCTATGTAATATCTGGGTTGTAAAGTATCCGGCCAATGAAAAGGTATTGTGGTGTTATTGAAACTCAACTCCCAATCACCTTGGGTCTTAGGGTGGCCGATCAATTGAATCCTTTTGTAGTGTCCATACTTGCTCCAGAATTTAACGCTACTGCCTGGATTGGCTTGAAACAATTGTCCAGTTGGTCCCAATGGAAAGGATCTTTTGCCTTTGCTCAAAACATCAGTTACATTCCATTGGTCATTGAATGAGTGACCGATGGTTGTTCTAAAACCCGCAACAATTGAAGTGATGGGCATCCATCCTACACCATTGCCGCCCCATTTTTTTTGCAATGAACTTCTTAAGTCAGCTGTGAGCAAATCGCCTTCAATTTGTGAATCACCAAAGTAGGCGATGTGAACTGTGCCTCCTGAATCTCGCATGTTTTCCAATGCATCAAAGAAAAGATCCAAATGGTGATTGGTTTCTCTTGGTAACGTATCTCCAGGTGATTGCTGCGCAAGATTGTTGTCAATTTTGCTTTTGATGTCTTCCAATTGCGGAGCTATTTCTCGAGTTTTAATTTCCGAGAAATAATCCATTCTACCTAGTGAACTGTATTTTGAAGATAGACCAGAAATAATAGCGAGAACGATCAAAACTGAAAAGAGCAATCGACTCAATTGCCAATACCGATTCGGATGTTTCATTTCAATGTGTTCAATTCGCTGAGTGGCTAAAATACAAGGAATTGAAGGAATGAAAAAAATTAAAACTCGTTTTGGAATCGGGTATTGACGACATTGTTATAAATGGAACCAAATCGATAATTCAAAGAAACGGAGGAGTAGTAAGAATAATTGGTTGCGAGTACTTGTTGTTGAAGCAAAACCTCATCGATGGAGGCATCGTTCAATGGCAGATTGATTTGATTTCTGATCAATGCTACATAACCATAAAGACTTAAAGATAATCCTTTGTAAATGCGCGCATCAACGTACAAATTAAGACTGGTATTGTTTTTTTTCCAGTCGTCCAAAAGTGCCAAGTGCGACAAACCAATAGAGATGGATCCCCAATCTTGATTGAATTCACCTTGAAGATTAGCTCTTCCAACTGGTCGAAATTCCTTGTCTTTCAAATACAAGGTGGTTTGTTTGTAGATATTGTAGTCACCACCTAGATAAGTTGAAAATGTCAATTGCTTGGTCTGTGATTCTTTGTATGGAAATAAATTGTACTCAACAGCCAAGCTAGATGACCAAGCACTTTTGTAATTGTCAAAGTCACTTTGAACGTAGTTGTTAAATGTACCAATCGACCAATGGTCACTCATGGATTTGGTATATAGTGCATTGCAATTTATACTTCCCAGTTTGTAGGACAGGTCGGTACCCAGATACTTGTAGCGATTGATGCTTTTGTTGTAATTGACGCTGATCGTGGCTTTGTGGGTTTCTTTGACTTGAGAAGCAGAAGCTCGAGCACCCCATGTATAATATTGTGTGATTTCCTGTCCGCTTCCGTAACCTTGACCACTCAAATTGAATACCCATGCGTTAAAAGGATCCTCTTGGGGATTTGCTCCTTGTCCCATTTCTTTGTGATCCAAGGTGTCATTACTATTCACTTTTAAGACATCGTGTTTGTCTAAATACAATGCGTATCTAACCAATCCCATTTCCAAATGATGCAATACATCTTCTCTGATTTCATTGTCTGTCTGAATAGATGAAACATCAAAGGTGATGGTGTCTTGAAGATGAGCAACTGATTTCAGTCCTTGAAATATGAATTGATATTGTAACCCGCCACTCCCTGTTTGCAAGGCATTGATTCTCACATTGACATCTGCGACAAATTGATCTTGAACAAAATATGCCCAAGTCACCTTGGTCTTGATAAAATCTTCAAAACAATAACCACAAGTGATGTACACTTTGATGGATCTCGATTCATTGTTTGATGGAGTATTTTGAGAATAAGATTGAATTCCAATACAAAGGAATAGCAGGATAAAAATGTTTTTCATTGATGGGGTAAAGAATTAGAGAGCGGGAAAATAGGTCAAAGGTTGCTTCAAGTTTTCTTCTTGTGATTTTTTTGGAATCCATACAACGCCGCAGGCATTGCCAAATGAAACCAAATCTCCACTTCCGTTGTAATCGATACACCTCATACTTCCATCAACTCGATGAACGGGAGCAAATAAATCTAATTTTTCATGCTCAGGTATTTTGCCATCTAGTTCAATTTTCTCTGAATGTGAAATACCCAACCAATTTTTGACCATAGAAAGGACATACACCATAGCGCAGCTCATAGCACTGACTGGATTTCCCGGAAGCCCAAATAAAATTTGATTTTCGTTACGTCCAAAGAACAATGGTTTTCCAGGCTTTTGGTTGACGCGGTGAAATAATGTTTCAAATCCCTTGTGCCTCCACAACTCCGGCATGAAATCTTTTTTGCCCATAGATACTCCGCCAGAGAAAATCAAAATGTCAAAATCTTGAAGTTGCTCAAATGATTGATGCATCGCATCTAAATCATCTTTCCAGTGGAATAACTCACATGAAGTGCTCCAAGGCTTTAGTAATGCCATCAATCCTGGACCATTGGACATTCGTATTTGAAAGGGTAGGGGCTGCTTGTTGATTTCTACCAACTCATCACCCGTTGAAATAACGGCGATACTGGGAAGTTTGATGACCTCCATATATTCATATCCACATGATGTAATCACAGGTAGATTGAGCGCTGTTATTCTAGTACCTCGTGAAACCAAGACTTCGTTCTTCTTGTAATCCTTGCCTTGCTCATGAACATGGTGTCTATTCTTAACATCAACATCATCATGCAGAATACATATTCCGTTTTCAACCGAAACTCTTTCAAATGGAACAACAACATTATAATTATCAGGCATCATTGCGCCTGTCATTATTTCAATACAGTCGCTGTTATATTGGTCTTGAGGATTTTCTCCAGCACTTAGCATTCCGCCAATTTTAAAGTGTCGTTGACCTTTTTGCCAATCTTCAAATCGAAAGGCAAAACCATCCATCATGACACGGTTGAAAGGTGGAAAGTCATGGTCAGCAATGATATCTTCAGCCAACACTTTACCTATTGCATCTTTCCAAAATACACGTTCAAATCCCAAAATACTTGGGATGTCTAGAACAATTTGTAATGCTTCTTTAACTTCCATTTATCCTCCAATTTTGGCCATACTGGGCAATGTTTTCGTATTCTCTTTTTCTGAATCAAATCCAGAAAGCGGCTTATGAATCAGAAAAGCCTGAAGATCTTTTAATATATCATTCTCACTCATGCCAGTTCTGATCCT
>JBDLUK010000079.1:0-4679 GCA_039805365.1 Bacteroidota bacterium
GGTAGATGTAATGAAAGAATTTGAACGAGTTAAGGGATAATATGAAAATTTTAGCCAACGACGGAATAGATGCTTCCGGTAAAAATGCTTTGGAGGCTGCAGGTCATGTTGTAATAACAGACAATGTGGCACAGGAAGATCTTCCTGCATTCATTCATCAAAATAATATCGACGGTTTGTTGGTGCGAAGCGCAACAACTGTTCGTGTTGATTTAATTGATCAATGTCCAAATCTGAAGTTTGTTGGTCGCGGGGGAGTTGGTATTGACAATATTGACGCAGCCTATGCGCGTGATAAGGGGATTGTTGTATTTAATACACCCGCTTCTAGTTCTGCAAGTGTGGCCGAATTGGTAATGTCTATGATGTTTGCATCAGCGAGATTCATGTATGCTTCAGGTAAAGAAATGCCCACCTCCGGACACGATAAGTTTGGAGCATTGAAAAAATCATTTAGTAAGGGTGTTGAACTTAGAGGTAAGACGCTTGCAATTGTTGGTTTTGGTAGAATCGGACAATCTTTGGCGACCTATGCATTGGGCTGTGGAATGAAGGTTATTGCCATAGATCGTTCAGGCGAGTCATCGAGAAATATAGAATTGCAAATCAATGGCCAGGATATTTCAATTTCTGTTCCATTGGTCACGATGGAAGATGTTTTCGCGCAAGCAGATTACATTTCATTGCATGTACCCAAACAGCCCAATGGCGCTGCAGTATTTGGTAAGGCGGAAATGATGCAAATGAAGAAAGGTGTTGTTCTAATCAATACATCAAGAGGTGGAGTGATTGAAGAAGATGCGTTGATCGAAATGTTGAATGAAGGACAGGTGGGGATGGCATGTTTGGATGTTTTCGTTAATGAGCCGAGCCCAAGGGCGGATTTGATCCAACATCCTAAGGTTATTGCCACTCCTCATATTGGGGCTTCTACAGCTGAAGCTCAAGAACGCATAGGGTTGGAGATTGCGGAGAATGTTGCTTCAATTGTTTCGAAGTTGTCGTAATGGCTGAGTTCCATCCTTTCAAAGGCATTCGTGCTACGCAGGATAAGATGCACCTTGTGGCATCTCGTTCATTTTTATCATATTCTGATTTGGAATTAAATGACAAACTGAATGGTAATCCATTTACTTTTTTGCATGTCATTCAACCGACCCAGCAGCGTGAAGTTTCAGAGCGGGTCAAGTTTGAAGAGGTTCGAAGAAATTTTGATGATTTTGTTCAGCAAGGTATTCTTATTCAAGAGGAAACGCCAAGTTTTTATTTGTACAGACAAATCAAGGAAGGAAAAGTTTTTTTGGGATGGATGGGCGGTATTTCGGTAGAGGATTATCGTAAAGGCGTGATTAAAATTCACGAGCACACCATAGAGAAAAGAGAGAATTTGTTTGCAGAGTATTTGGCCATTACAGGCATCAATGCTGAGCCTGTATTGATGTTTTCAGCATTCCCAAGTCAATTTAAAGATTGGACCAAGTCATTGCAAGATAGAGGACCACTAACAGATTTTACAACAACAGATAAGGTTCGTCATACCCTTTGGGTGGTTACCCAAAAAGATGAAGTGTCGGCTGTGCAAGCAGCGTTTGCTGAATTGGACAGTGTCTACATCGCTGATGGCCATCATCGATCAGCATCAAGTGAGCGATTGCAAAGACTTCATCCCGAATGGGAGGAGGCCAAGTATTTTTTATCATACGTTATTGATCAAGAGGATCTCACCATACATCCGTTTCATCGGATGATTTGTGATGATGCGATGGGAGATGAAGTGATCGAGGGTTTTTTAAAAGAAAAGTTTGTTTCCATTCAGGAGCTACGCACAGCACCATTGAAAGGTGAATTTGGTTGGAGAACCAAGTTAGGAACTACCTATTGGAGGTTTAATGATGAATCTGGATTGGATCCTGAGAAATTGGCACATCAAGTTTTAACTCCATTACTGAGTATTGAGGATATCAGAAAAGATAAGCGCATCAAGTATTGTGAAGGCCCCAAGGGTATTTCATTTATTGATGATAGTATTCAAAAAAATAAGGTTCAGTCTGCTTTCTTGTTGTCATCAGTGACCACGGAAGAATTGTGTGATGTTGCTGATCAGGGCGGCGTCATGCCTCCTAAGTCGACCTACATTGAACCCAAATTGCGAAGTGGGTTGGTCATTTACCCAATCAATTATGGCATTTAATTCAACAGCATATCATCAAATTAAATTGGCGCTCCCAGATAATGTGGAGGTCATTGCAGTTTCCAAGACCAAACCCACATCGGACATTTTAGAGGCTTATGCCGTTGGCATCCGTGATTTTGGTGAGAATTACGTTCAGGAGTTAATGGAGAAACAGCCAGAACTTCCATCTGATATTCGTTGGCATTTTATCGGCCATCTCCAATCCAACAAGGTCAAGTATATTGCCCCTTATGTATATCTGATTCATGGTGTCGATAAGCCTTCTTTGTTGGATGAAATTCAAAAACAAGCTGTGAAGAATGATAGGAAGATTTCCGTACTCATTCAATTACATGTAGCCCAAGAGGAGACAAAATTTGGTTTTTCGGCGGATGAGGCCCTTTCCTTTTTTTCAGATACGATCAAAGACAAGTATAGTCACATCATTTTTCGTGGTGTCATGGCTATGGCTTCGTTTGTAGAGGATCAGCAAGTTTTAAAGGATGAATTTCAATCGGCCAAACGAGTATTTGATTTGCTGTCACCCAAAATGGGAAGTGAATGGCGCTCGTTATCTATGGGGATGAGCTCGGATTGGCAATTGGCCGTTCAAGAGGGATCAACCATGCTGCGCATCGGCTCCACTTTATTTGGAAGTCGTAATTAACGGAGCCTTGTAAATACTTATTTGCAATTCGTCAAAATGACTTCTAAATGAGTTGTAAAATAGCATTATGTTAAGATTGGGCGTTTTGGGTGTGGGTCACCTAGGTAAGATACATATGAAATGTATTCAAGCTATGGGTGATAGGCTTGAATTGACTGCATTCTTTGACCCCCAAATGAACAGAGCCAAAGAGGCGATGGATTTGACAGGCATAATGCCGAGCCATAGTGTTGATCACTTGTTGGATCAAGTAGATGCTGTAATTATCTCAGCACCGACAGCCAATCATTTTGAACTTGCCATCAAAGCTGCGCGTGCATTCAAGCATATTTTAATTGAGAAGCCAGTTTGCTTGAACACCAATGAAGCAAGGGCACTGATTAAGATGTGTCGCGAGGCAGATGTCATCGCACAAGTAGGGCACATTGAAAGATTTAATCCTGCATTTATTGCTGCATCACCGTTTATTCACCAACCAAGAATCATTGAGTGTTTTAGACATTCACCATATCAAGAGCGTGGATTGGATATTTCAGTTATCATGGATCTGATGATACATGACATTGATTTGGTGATGAAAATGTCCAAGGCTGGCGTAAGAAAAATTGGCGCAGCGGGATACAACATGAAATCCTTGAATACGGATGTGGCGCTTTTGCGAATGGAGTTGGACAATGGCTGTATGGCTCATTTATCCGCCAACCGCGTAAGCGATGAGCCAATGAGATTGACAAGGGTTTTTGAGAAGGATTACTATATCGAAATAGATTACCTTTTGCACCAAGTTCGAAAAATCACTCCTCGTCTCAATCAAAATGCACTGGTTGAGTATATCGATGTTCCCAAATCGAACGCAATTGTTGATGAACTTACCTCCTTTGTAAATACCATCGAAAATGGTGGGAAAGTTGAGGTTTCGCTTGAAGAGGCTGCTAGAGCATTGGAAATAGCGGCTGCCGCTGAGGAGAAGTGCTCGGGCTCGGCAGTGATTCAACGAGATGACAATTTTATCTCTGTCATGCAATAAATCTTCTACATTTTCGTTGCTGTTGGATAGGCTTCCATATTTTAGCCTGTCGTTAAGAAAAAGCAAATGCGAGGTTGGAAATTGATATTGATTTTTGGGGTATTGTCATTCTTCTTGGAGGGTTGTGAAAAAGCCAAAGCCCCAGCGTATTTGTACATTCCAGATTGGAATTTTCTAAGTCAACCGGGAGAGGGTACAGATTCTCAAAAAATTACCGAATTGTGGGTATATCAAAATGAGCAATTGCTGGGTATTTATAGCACGCCTGCGAATATTCCGATTATTGATCTAGACCGTTCAAAGATTCAAATTCTACCCGGTATAAAAAACAATGGATTGAGTGACAGCAGAATTCGTTATCCATTTTTTCAGTCTTTGGACACAACGATTTCACTCTCCGCTGAAGAGGTTGTCACCTGGGTACCAACATTTGGCTATGCTGAAAATGTTGATGTAGAAGAATTGGGTTTTGAAAGTGGAAATTTTCTTCTGGAAATGCCAGGGAATAATGGAGACTTTACTGCTGTAACGGATGCTGATATTGTATTTGAAGGCAATCGTTGCGGGAAAGGGATATTGACATCTGGACAGACCAAGCTTTATTACAAAGACGATGTGAATCGGGAGTTTACCGCGGGGAATTATTATTTTCTGGAGATGAATTACAGTTGCAACAATCGCTTTTCAGTTGGATTGATTGTTACAGAGGCATCTGGCGAGACAAAGGAGTTTGTGTTGTCCATTAATCCGACGCAAGAGACCGATGGAGTTCCTGTGTGGAATAAAATTTATGTTGATTTTGGGTCGGTTCC
>JBDLUK010000080.1:0-8893 GCA_039805365.1 Bacteroidota bacterium
TTGCGATTGAGGATATGATGAAGTGTATCGAGCAATTGCCAATGGGCTATAGAACGGTTTTTAATTTATATGTGATAGAAGGATACAAGCACAAGGAAATCGCAGACATGCTAGGGGTGGACATCAATACGTCCAAATCTCAATTGTCTAGAGCCAAAGTGCAAGTGCAAAAAGAGTTAGAGAAATTGAATCAAAATACAAGAGTATGAGTGAGCGAAATTCAATGAACGAAATGTTTGGGCAATTAAAGGATTACCAAGTGGAGGCTCCACTTGAAGTAATGGAATTGGCTATTGTAAGAGCCAATAGAAAGCGCAAGTTGAGAATACTGGTGCGCTGGTCAGCTGCTTTCTTATTGTTTGTAGGTGCTGTTATGGGTTGGAATTGGAATAGTCAAGTTGATAATGTGGCTGTGCCTCAAAACGCATCGGGCTCTTCAAAAGAGGTGGCTCCAAGTGTTGATCAAATCCAAGAGGTTTCAATTGAGAAGAATGAGGAGAAGAACGTTTCAGTTCCCAAGAGAAGTAAATCTGAAATAGAATCGGCAACAACGACAACGACAAATGCGCCTAGTGAGTGCTATGGAGTTGAAAATCCAAATTTACCTGCAGAAAATTCAGCCGATCCAAATCAAATAAAAATAGGTGATCGAGACTCAGTAGCATCAGCTCCGGAGACCAAGCCAATTGAGAAGATTGATCAAGAAGTGAAGAAATCATTTCCCAAGGGTCAACGAAAATTGAAGTTGATTATCCCGCAGCCTTGATGATGCGTCGTGCATTCTGGATGTTCTTTTATGTCTTGGTTGTACAAGGAGCTTGGGGAAACTCGGCTTCCAATGACACCTTGATTATCGGGAAGGAAACTGTGTATTTGGAAGAGCAGTCCGTCCATTCAGGAGACGTAAACTTTTGGCTCAAGTATTCTGAAGATTACCGAAAAATGCCCAGAACCATACGGTGGGGTCTACAAGCTGAGACCGGAGGGATGCTATTAAAAAATGCTTGGGATAATTCAAAAATGGGAACTCCATTGTCACAGTTAAATCCCAATCGAAGACATTGGCGTTTCTCTCCCGCAATCGGTTTATCAGGTTACGCCATGTGGAATGAAACGATAGGAATAGGTGCGGGGTTCAAACAGAAGATTTGGGCAAGAGATGTTGAACGTATACCTCAAGGCAATCCTGATGGCGAGTCACCATTTGGATACCTTTACAATGATGCAGGTTTTTTTCAGATAGATGTTGTAGACGTTGATTCATCTGGTTTTTTTGAATTGGATACGACCAAGATTGCAACGCAAACGGAAAGTTTCAAGGTGAAAATACAGCAATTTCCTATTTACTTTGTTTTCGCCTATGAACAGCCTAGATCCCTTTGGTCTTATCAAGGAATGCTCGGAGGAGTTTACACGCAATACAGCATGCATGAAGGAAGTGGCTCATTTCTGAATGATGACCTAACTCAATTGTCAACGCATCATTGGTCATCAGTTAAACAATCGTCATGGTCGATGTTCATGAGAACCACTGTTAATAGGTCTTTGAAAGGCAATTGCAAAACTTTTGTAGCAATGTCGGCGGCTTGGCCTTTTTATCAATGGGAGTCAAAAATGGGCGATGTGAGAATCAATCCTATTGATTTAACATTTGGAATTTCGTGGGAGTATTAAAAAGAAACTACATTCGTAACAAACCTAGCCTATGAAGTGGATTGTATTTTTTATCATCTTTTCGATGCCATTGGTGTTCAACGCACAGATGGTTCGTTTTGATTTTGAGAATTACACCAGTCTTCCCGATGGTTTGGGTCAGTGGTTTAAAACGCTAAACGTTGTCAATCCCTCAGTTAACGGTCAAGCGAGTCCGGATTATTTCCATGCCCTTGGATCAGCTTCATGTGATTTGCCAGAGACACCATTTGCAATAGTGCCTGCATTTTCTGGTCAAGCGATGATAGGGCTCGCCATAGCATCTACCAAAGGAACCAATACAAGAGAATATCTTTCCTTACGATTGCCAGAACCGTTCGTTGTTGGGGCCAAGTACAAGATATCAATACCTTGGACGATGGGAGCAAATACTCCCGTTTCAATTGCGGGTCTTACCGTTTCAGATCTGGGAGTTCTTCTTTCAGCGGATATTCCGTTTCAGAATGGTGTGACCCCAATTCTATCGACCCCTCAATTTGTTTTTCATCAGGAATTTTATGCCACTACTTGGAAAGTGGCCACCATTGAGTTCGTCGCGCAAGAAGCAAACCAATACATCACGATAGGACTTTTTGGTTCGGATGACAACAAGGCCATCAACAATAGAGGGTCTGCTAATTCTTCATTGTCCTACTACTTTTTTGATCAGATCGGTATCGAGAAAACTTCGGATTCTGTTGCTTATGAAAATCCTGTTCTTTTTTCGGGGATTGTGGAAGCAGTTGATCCGGTGAAGGCAGATTTAATTTATGTCCCCAATTCATTCACGCCAAATGGTGATGGAACCAATGATGCTTTTTTGGCATTAGATCATGATGTGGAAGGGTGGGATTTAAGAATTTTCAATCGATGGGGACAATTGATTTTTGAGTCGCAATCTTCTACGCAAGGATGGACCGCTAGCGAGGTGAGCAAATCAGTAGATGCGGAATCTTTCTTTTGGACCTTGGAGTTTGTGGCCAAGAATAATCAGAAGGTGACCCAGAAGGGCAATGTTTATCTGATTCGTTAATCAAGTCTGATTAACTTCGCAAAGTGAATTTGTGGCAAAAAAAATCTCTTCAAGAAGTTTATTCTTCAACAGCTCACATCGGTGATGCATGGGCCGAAAGAAATGTAAAAATGGATTTGCGCAAGCATTTTCCAATGGAAAGACGTTTGTGTTTGGTTGAAGTTTTAAAGGATCAGCACCGATCTATCACCACCTCAGATTTAGTAATACAGAATATCGAGAAATTGTTGCTCCCTAATTGCTATACGATAACAACGGGGCAGCAAATTGTTGTGGGATTGGGACCTTGGATGATCCTTTATAAAATTGCGTCTACCATTGTTCTTGCCAAGCAATACAAAAACGAATTTCCAGAATCGGAATTTGTGCCCATCTTCTGGATGGCAACCGAGGATCATGACTGGGCGGAAATTGCCCAAATTCAAAATGGTAGTAAAAAATTAAGTTGGCATACAAGTCAAACTGGTGCGGTGGGCAGAATGCATTGCGAAGAAGTAGTAGCGGCATTGAATCAATGGAATGCTGATTTTCCAGCGGATGCAATTGCAGATAAATGGCTAGCGATTTATCAATCATCTGCTACATTATCGGAGGCTACAAGAAGATTGGTGGATGCTTATTTCAGCGAATTTGGATTGGTGGTGATTGATCCAGATGATCGAAGATTGAAGTCATTGGCGATGCCAATATTCAAAGATGATGCGGAGAATCAAAGGTTATTCAAAGTAGCATCACAGCTGGGCGTGCAATCAGGGGAAATCGAAATCAAGAACTGCAATTTATTTTCTTTGGAGAGCAATAGCCGAAGTCGTCTTGACCCTGCTCATTTTGATGAATTGTCACAAAGGGCTCCAGGGGATTTAAGTCCCAATGTTGCGTTGCGAATTTTGTTCCAAGAGTATATTTTGCCCAATGTCGTGTATGTCGGAGGACCTTCAGAACAGCGATATTGGAAGCAGGTGGTTGCTTGTATGAAGGAAATGAACTTCCCCCATGCATCTTTTTCTCTTCGCGAAAGAGGAGCAGTTGTTCCAGAGAAAATGTTGACCAAATGGTTGGATAGGGGACTTTCATCTAACGAATGGAATTGGTCCGAAAAACAGTTGAAGGAACATTTTTTGTCTCATTGGGGACCTTTGCCACTGCATGACATTTCATCGCAAATAGCATTGTTGTTTCAAAAGCAAATCGAGGATATCCGCAATGAGGATCCTACATTATTAGCCACTTGGGAAGGGGATTTGAAAAAGACGCTTTCGGGAATCGAGCAGATGAAGGGGAAGATTGAACGTGCGAGGAAGCGAAAGGATGCAGAGACCATGCAGTGGGTAGAGCGATGGATCGAAACTGTTTGGCCGGGCAATGCATTGCAGGAACGAAAGAATTATTGGATTATCACGGACAACAAAAAAGCCATCCCAATTAAGGAATGGCTGGATTCGGTGGACCCATTGGACCCGACTTTTAAAATTTGGTCTTATTGATCAAAGGCTAGTGGGGTCGTTGTCGATTCCAAATTGAAATCCCAAACGTTTTCCGGTAGCCCCTGAAATTCCGTGGTTCAAGGTTTGAACATCAAATACGGTGAGTTGTTGTATCGCTTCGTAAGGCGGAATGAACAAGTCAAAGTTCAGGGTGTGAAGGATGCTACTATCGACAATTGATTGCAACGCCTCCTTGTCTAAGTTAGAATTGATCATGTCTTGGAATAAAAAGCCCAATTGCTTTTTTCCTTCAATCATAAAATGGCGCTCCTTGTTGATGAAAATTCGACCAATCAAATACCCCAAATCTTGCTCCCTGTTGTATTTGAATGAATCAGACAAGAAGTTGTAAATGTTGATCACTCCAACAAAGCTATTCTTGGGGTCATTGGTGAAATAGCCGCTTTTCCATAACGGGTGAGTAGGGTCAAATTGAAAAACATTGGTGTGCATTTGAAAAACCAAAATATCGCCAGCGACTTTGATTTCGGCTTGGAGATCTCCTTTGTTTTTGTAATAAAACTCAACACGTGAATCGTTCTGCCCGAAGTCTTTTTTTACACGCTCCAAGGTTTCTTCAAGAACTATCTTAAGTTCTTTAAAAACATCAATTGTCAGGTGATACACGTCTTGCTTTAACGTGCTTTTCTCTTTGAGCAAATGTGTTATGCCTTCTTGATTGTTCATTTTAGTATGCTTTAGCGTAAAGTACACGCCCAGTGCTTGGTTTGCCTGTTACCATGCAAACGCCATCTTCCAATTTTTGATCCAAGGGTATACAACGAATGGTGGCTTTGGTCTCGTTTTTTACGCGCTCTTCGGTCTCTCCTGTGCCATCCCAATGGGCTGAAATAAATCCGCCTTTGGTTTCTAAAACTTCCTTGAACTCCTCATAGGAATTGACTTCTGTAATGTGCTCATTTCTGAACTTTTTAGATTCCGCCAACATGGTAACTTGGATTTCGTTCAATAAGTTGTGGATGTATTGCGCTGATCCTTCAATTGCAATGGATGTTTTTTCTCCGTTGTCTCTTCGAGCAACTTCCAATGTTCCATTTTCCAAATCTCTTTGACCAACGGCAATGCGCACTGGAACTCCTTTCAACTCATATTCTGCAAATTTCCATCCGCTGCGCTTGGTGTCGTCGTCGTCAAATTTGACAGTATATCCCAAAGCCTTCAACTCATCAATCATGGGCTTTACTTTTTGGTAAATGCCATCAATCTGCTCAACTCCCTTGTAGATAGGGACAATTACAACATGTATTGGTGCCAATTTGGGAGGAAGTCTCAATCCTTTGTCATCACTGTGTGTCATGATCAAAGCGCCCATTAATCTTGTGGAAACACCCCAAGATGTTGCCCAAACATATTCCTGTTGACCTTCCTTGGTCGCAAACTTCACATCAAATGCTTTGGCAAAATTTTGGCCCAAGAAATGCGATGTTCCAGCTTGTAAAGCTTTTCCATCTTGCATCAAAGCCTCGATACACATGGTATCCAATGCTCCAGCAAATCTTTCATTCGCTGATTTCTTTCCTTTGATTACAGGCATCGCCATCCAGTTCTCAGCAAAGTCAGCATATACATCCAACATTTTTTCGGTTTCTGCAATGGCTTCTTGCGCGGTTGAATGTGCTGTGTGACCTTCTTGCCACAAGAATTCAGCTGTACGCAAAAACAAACGGGTTCTCATTTCCCAGCGGACAACATTTGCCCATTGGTTGATCAAAATGGGTAGGTCACGATAACTCTGAATCCAACCTCTGTATGTATTCCATATGATGGTTTCACTCGTTG
Source organism: Bacteroidota bacterium (assembly GCA_039805365.1). Classification (GTDB taxonomy): domain Bacteria; phylum Bacteroidota; class Bacteroidia; order Flavobacteriales_D; family Sanyastnellaceae; genus CAMCTV01. The sequence goes on from JBDLUK010000080.1 coordinate 6,010, forward strand.
GACGAACAATTAATTCTTCTTCCAATTTCGCCTCTGGATCAACCACCACTTCACCATTTTCTGTTTTCAAACGGTAGTGGGTGACGACAGCACATTCTTTGGCAAATCCTTCAATGTGCGAAGCTTCTTTACTCAAGTATGATTTAGGAATAAACAAAGGGAAATAGGCATTTTGATGCCCGGTCTCCTTGAACATTTTGTCCAATGCATCTTTCATTTTTTCCCATATCGCATATCCATAGGGTTTGATGACCATGCAGCCTTTCACATCACTGTGTTGTGCCAAATCCGCCATCACCACCAATTCATTGTACCATTTTGAATAATCTACTTCTCTTGAGGTTAATTTCTCTGCCATTTTCTTGTAATTGTGGTTCAAAAATAGGGCATAAATCTAGACGGAAATCATTTGACGAATCTTAACGGAAAATACTGATGCAAATGTTTTAAGTCTTTGCACCTAACACTTACCTTTGTTAGAAACAAGTCGTTTATGAAGAAGGGATTATTGCAAAATGGAATCGGTGTTTTTTTCCTCCTGCTATTGTTGTCTTCCTGTACAATGATGGAGCCGTTGTCTGATGCTTATGAGATTGATGAAGCTTACTGGCAGCCGGGTGAATCTTTTGGTCGACCCGAATATGTTTCGGGAAGTCAATTGGCCAAGCCGCAAAGTGACGATGATGATTTCTATTCCGAGGATGCCGCACGTCGCAACTCCTATGCTCCTTCTTACTTAGATTCTACCCAATCCAATCAAACCGATGGAATGGTCCCGGTTTGGGATCCTGTCATGGGTTGGAGAATGGTCTATGACCCCAATTCTGTGTCTTCCAATTCATGGGGTAACAATACCTACAATTCGCCCTGGTCTTCTCCTTTCTACAGCGGTGGAATGGGTTCTTCAATGGGATTTGGTGGGTACGGTGGATCCAACTGGATGTTGGGTATCGGCATGCAAACCATGCCATATTGGGGAAATGGTATGTACAACAGCTATTATCCTTATTCTACATACTCTCCATATTCCATGTATTCACCCTATTCCAATTACGGAAGTTACATGCCCTATTATGGCGGATATAATCCATACGGCTGGAACAACGGCAGTTTTTACAACCCTTATTATTGGAATGGCAATTCAGGCAATACCAATACGAGTCAAGATCAAGTAACCAGTGTGGCACGCCCTTCAACAGGAACCGTCGGAGTAGGAAACTCTGGTGGTGTGATTCACCGCAGACCCAAGTCTTTGGGTACAAATAGCGTCAATCCAAGAAGAAAGCAAACGATTTCAGAAGTGTTTTCTAATGCAACAAGCACCCCAAATTCAAATTCGTCAGGTAGTCGAATTAGAAATACCAATTCGGATGTATCCAAACCTTCACGCCCCAATGTGAGCAACAATCAGACTGAGCGACCCGCAAGTAAACCTCAAGTGCGACCAGAGTCAAGTCGTCCCGCTCCAGCGGTGTCACGTGGTAGTGATACAAGACCATCGTCCCCTTCAAGACCTTCTGGCTCAAGCAGTCCAGCGCCAAGTCGCTCTTCTGGAAGTTCGGGTTCACCCAAATCAAGCGGAAGACGTCCATGAGAATTGCTGCGCTAATTGTACTGATCTTCGGTGGTATAGGAGCTTGGGGTCAAAATCAAAACGATGTATTTAGATTCTCCGATTATGGATCTCCAGGATCTATTCGTGCGATGGGAATGGCGGGTGCTTATGGAGCTGTAGGTGCTGATCCTTCTGCGGTCTATCTCAATCCAGCAGGAATTGGGGTATATCGTTCAGGTGTGATAGACATGGGTGCCAAGCTGATAACGGGTTTCCAAACTTCCAATTGGAATCAGCAAAGTATGACCACAGGCAATGTCAATTTGCCGATTGATCATATTACTTATGTTCGGAATAGAGTCATACCTTCTGGAAAATGGAAATATTGGAATACGGCGCTTACATACGGTGTAACCCAACTCTACAACCGGAGCGTAATCACCAATTTCCAAACCTCCAATATTTCTTTGTTGGATCAATTTGCATCCTATGCCAACGGCGTAAATCACAATGATGTAACCTCATTTTTTCCATTCACTGCAGGATTGGCTTGGAATACCTACGGTATCGATACAGTTCCTGGTACAGTTGACCAATACTGGGCCAACTACACCGGCGGAGATAACAAGATCAAAAAGAATGTAGACGAAACAGGCAAAACTTGGGAAGGTAATTATTCTATTGCGGCCAACTATGACAACCAACTCTATATCGGTGCCAATATCGGAATTCAAGGTGTTTCATATGGTTATGAACTAAAGCACGAGGAGGAATACCAGAGTGAACAAGACACATTGAAACTCTTTGAATACAACCAGTCATTGTCTGCGACGGGATCAGCCTTGAGTTTTAGGATGGGAGCGATATACCAACCCGAATGGGCACCGTGGTGGAAGATGGGTGCGTCATGGACTGCGCCCCGAAGGATTCGTTTTTCGGATGAATTCAGTTCAGCATTGCGAACGGATTTTGTCAACTCCTCTTTGAGCGCATCGTCTCCCATCAACAGTATTGAATATGCTATAACAACGCCACAGATTTTTCATTTGAGTAGCGCGATGAACGTTGGACCACGAATCATGTGGAACTTGGACTGGAACCGCATTCAAATGCACCAAGCTTCGGTTGAGGCTGTGGGTGATTTCAATTATGCATATTCAGAGGAAAATTTGGCCATTTCCAAATTGGGTAAATCGAGTCATCGCATTCAATCGGGTGTTGAATTGCGATTGCCCCGCCAATGGCTGATCCGCGGTGGGATGGGTATTCAAACTGCGGTGCAAGAAAGTGCGCAGAACAAATGGTGGATTTCTTCAGGTATTGGCTATC
>JBDLUK010000081.1:0-7030 GCA_039805365.1 Bacteroidota bacterium
AAAAGATTTCCAAGAATTGGATTTGGTTCCGAGCAAGGGATTGGATGTTTGGTAAAAATGACAAACTGCAGCTGCAAGTCCGTCAGTGGCATCCATTTTCTCGGGCATGTTGACATCCTCAATTTTCAAAAGACGCTGAATCATTGCGGCAACCTGCTCTTTACTTGCGTTACCATTGCCGGTGATACTCTGTTTGATTTTTCTTGGTGCATACTCACAGACAGAAAGCTCTCTACTCAATGCTGCTGCAATGGCCACACCTTGCGCTCTACCTAACTTGAGCATAGATTGAACGTTTTTCCCAAAGAACGGTGCCTCAATAGCCAACTCGTCTGGATGAAATCCATCTATCAGCTCGATGCATCGCTCAAAAATTTTCTTTAATTTCAAAGCATGGTCATCTATCTTGTCCAACCTAACAACACCAACAGCGAGCAATTTCATTTGCTTACCTTTGACCTCAATGATGCCATATCCCAAGATAGAAGTTCCAGGATCAATTCCCAATATGACACGTTCCTTACTCATCCAATGAATCAAAAATAATGCTTCTAACGCTGTGCATCGTTATTCTTTTGCTCTATTTTATTCAATGGATGAAATGGCACACTACGCGATCACCGGAGAAAAGTGGGTACTTGTATATTCCTGATTGCACCATCGTTGTTCCTTTCAGAAACGAAGAAGAAAATCTACCTATTCTTCTTGCTGCCCTTCAAAAGAATTTACCTGATCAATGGCGGATCATATTGGTTAATGACCACAGTGAAGACGCATCGTGTAAAAAGATAGCCCCATTTTTAAATCTGCGAACGCAACTCATCTCTGCAAAAGGAGAAGGAAAAAAAAGAGCCTTAAGAACTGGGATAGAGCTCGCGCATTCGGAATGGATCATTACCATGGATGCTGACCTTCAGCTTTCTGCTGGTTGGGAATCCAATTTATTTGTAGCGGATTGGAACAGTGATATGATCATCTTCTCTATTGAAATGGATGGTGAGGAAAGCGTAATAGAGACCGCTCAGAAAATTGAATTCTCTATCTTTCAATACCTCACCCAAAAGACCTGTTACCGTGGGCAAGCTCAATTGAGCAATGGCGCGTATTTCGGATTCCGAAGAAAGTCATTTATACAAGTAGGTGGGTATGATATGCACGCTGAAATTTCGAGCGGGGATGATCAATTCATGTTGGCCTATTTCCGACAACATGATAAGAAAATTACCTTTCATAGCACTGACGGACAAGCGCGAATATTGGGATTAAAACAATTTAGACCCTTACTGCAACAACGCCTTAGATGGGCAGAGAAATCCAAAGACCTTCCCTTGAAAGACATGCAATACTTAGGGATCATCACCTTGCTCGCCAATGCGGTGGCCCTTGTACTGCCTTGGATAATCAATCCACCCATTTGGATTGGATTGTTACTCTTGAAATGGCTCCCTGAGTATTATGCCGTTTCACCAATCTTGCGAAAAAGACATCCACTATTCACCATTTTCTTTTTGATAACCTATCCCATTTGGGTGCTAACCGTGGGAATCGGTGTATTAATTTTCCCTATTGAATGGAAAGGACGTCGGCTGAATCAATCTTAATTTTTTGGAAGAAATTCAAAAAAGATCGGCTTGCAGTTTTGGGGTTGTCTTTTATGACATTCTTGGTGATTGTTTCTATTCTCGGACCCTTGATCAGGCCCGATTCGAGTGAGAATGCCAATCATCAAGTGATCTCACTCGCCAAGCTTCCACCACTTTCAAATGCAACAATACACGAGGATGATACTCCATGTGATCAAGTCCAATGTAACGCTTCCCATGATTCACGATTCTTTCTTTTGGGTAGTGATCGATTTGGACGTGATGTTCTATCTCGATTGATGGCAGGAACCCAAATTAGCTTGATGGTGGGATTTATAGCCGTATTCATTTCCCTTATGGTTGGTATTACCATTGGCCTCTTGGCTGGATACTATAGAGGATGGATTGACATGGGCTTGTCTTGGTTCATCAACGTCATTTGGTCCATTCCAAGTTTGCTCATCGTGATGGCATTTATTTTGGCCTTTGGAACTGGTTTCTGGAAAGTGTTTATGGCCATTGGTCTCACCATGTGGGTAGAAGTTGCGCGGGTTGTGCGAGGTCAGGTACTGAGCATCCGAGAAAAAGAATACATTGAAGCCGCGCGGGCCATGGGGCTTTCAGATTTCAAGATTTTGTTTCAACAAATCCTCCCCAATCTTTGGCCCGCAATCATCGTGATCTCGAGCGCCAATTTTTCAAGTGCCATTCTCGTGGAGAGCGGTATGAGCTTCTTAGGTTTGGGCGTACAAATTCCGACCCCCAGCTGGGGAAATATGATTCGTGAAAACTACAGCTTACTGCCTACGTCACAAGCGTACTTGGCTTTGGCTCCAGGAGTTTGCATTATGCTAACCGTATTGGCTTTGATGTATATTGGCAATGGTTTGAGAAGTGCATTTGATCCAAAAAATGAAGGGAATGAATAAGCAAGACAAAATTTTTGTAGCTGGCCATCGTGGAATGGTAGGCTCCGCAATTGTGCGAAAACTAATGGCAGAAGGTTACGAAAACATCGTAACCAAAACATCTTCGGAACTGGATCTGATGAATCAATCCGACGTGATGCAGTTTTTTGCCGAAGAGAAACCGCAATTTGTTTTTTTAGCTGCGGCAAAAGTGGGTGGTATTAATGCCAACAACACTTTCCGTGCAGAATTTCTTTACAACAACTTAATGATTGAGGCCAACGTCATTCATGCAGCCCATGTGCATGGGACTGAAAAATTATTGTTCTTGGGGTCTTCATGTATCTATCCAAAATTGGCCCCACAACCGCTGACAGAAGATTCACTATTGACCGGAGAACTGGAACCTACCAACGAGCCATATGCCATTGCTAAAATTGCCGGAATCAAATTGTGTGAGAGTTACCGAGATCAATATGGTCGCAATTTCATCTCTGCCATGCCCACCAATCTATATGGTCCCAATGACAACTATGATTTGCAGAACTCACATGTGCTACCTGCATTGATTAGAAAATTTCATGAAGGAAAAATCAATGGGCTACCTGAAGTAGAGGTATGGGGTACAGGTTCTCCGCTCAGAGAATTTTTACATGTAGATGACTTGGCCGATGCTTGCTACTTTCTAATGTTGAACTACAACGAAAAAGAATTTGTCAATGTTGGAACAGGAACAGATCTTTCCATTAAATCTTTGGCCGAGATGGTGAAGGATATCGTGGGATACCAAGGCCAATTGGTCTGGAATACAAGCAAGCCCGATGGGACACCCAGAAAACTCATGAATGTATCAAAACTAGAATCGCTCGGATGGAAACATCAGATTGACTTGAAAAAGGGAATCGAAATGGTATACTCCGAGTTTGTTGAAAAATACAACGCATGAAAAAAATACTCTTTCTCATTTGTTCTTGTATTAATTTGATCGCCATTGCTCAGCCTTTGCCTATTTCAGATTATTGGAACCGCGAACTAGAAAGAGTAGAACATATCAATGGACACCCTGCTTTTACTAGCCTTAAGCCTGTTTTAAAGTCTGAAATCAATTATAGAAAACTGACCGGTGAAGTAAAAGACTCTGCCAAGTACTATTCCACATTGAGTCGTCTATTTTTCAGAGATCATCTATTGGAATACAAAAAAGATGACGCCTATTTGACAGTGGATGCATTGTTGCAACTTGAATATTACAAAGATCAAATCAACCCCAATTACAACAAGTCGCACGCCCGAATGTATCAAAATAGTCGAGGTGTATTGCTGCAAGGAAAATTAGGGACTGCATTTGAATTTCAAACCCAATTTTTAGAATCGCAAAGTGTTCTTCCATATTACCAAGATACCATTGCCCGGCAATTGGGTATTATTCCCGGAATGGGACGGCACAAACCCTTCAACAAAGTAGGCTACGATTATGGTGTCTCTCAAAGTTGGTTGTCCTATTCACCAAAATCATGGTGGGCTTTGGAAGTTGGATATGGCAAACAAATGATAGGCAACGGATATCGATCCTTGCTTTTATCGGACGCCTCGATGAGCTATCCCATGATCCGACTTCACATTCTTCAGCCCAGATGGCAATACCACACTTCAGCAGCAATATTACAAGAACAAATACGCCTACCTCTTGGTGATACAGGTGAATCATTGTTCCGCAGAAAAAATGGACTCTGGAATTACTTCACTTTCCTCCCAACTACAAAATTGGAAATTGGCGTCATGGAGGCATGTGTGGATACCCGTTGGACAAGCCAAGGTACGGTTGCTCCCCCTGTTCATAGTTACATTCCAGTCATTGGTCTGCGCGGTTGGATGGCCCAAAAGGACACCAATAATTTTACCTTGTACGGATTAAATATCAAGTGGAACCTAAGTACCAAAACCACATTCTATGGCCAATATGTAAAAACGTACAATGGTCCTGAAAGTCAAGGCTATCAGGTTGGTGCGTTGTTTACTGACATTGGAATCAAAAATTTTGACGTGCGCCTAGAATACAACAAAACAGGTTCTCGACTTTATCAAAGTACATCCCAAAATTGGATGGGATATACCCAGCAGAATCAATCTTTGGGATATATTCAATATGGCAACGCAGAAGAATGGATTGCACGAGTCCATTACCGATACAACCGTTGGCTCGCGGATGGTCACTACAATCAAATGAATCAAAATTTGGGGAGCGGTGCCAATCCATATGACCTTGTACAAGCTGAAGTTACGGGTCGGCGACTATTGCAGCAAATGCAAGTAGAAGTGGGTTATCTTATCCATCCTCATACCCGAACCTGCCTGTATATCGGATTTCTTAACAGAAAAGATGTACGAAATTACTCGGGTAATATCCGCCGTGAAAATTGGGATGGTCAATTGATGACCATCCGTTTCAGTTGTGACATTTCATCGCGTTACTTCGATTTTTAATGATTTAGGATTATATTCACGTAACCAAAACCGAAAACTTTGTTACTGGATTTAACCCTTGCATTCTTCACTGCCTTTTTGTTGGTGATGATTGCCATGCCTTCCCTTATAAAGGTGGCCAAACTAAAACATCTCGTGGATGAGCCCGGAGATGAGCGCAAACTGCACAACAGAAGCGTTCCTACAATTGGTGGCATCATGATATTTGCTGGAACCCTCTTTGCCTATTGTCTTTTATTTCCATCCAAAGAAACTTGGATGATGGGGAACAATTATGACCCGCTGTCTGCCCTCAACGAATTCAAATACTTGGTGGCTTCCATGTTCGTTTTGTTCTTTTTGGGTCTCAAAGATGATATCATAGGTGTATCACCGAATAAAAAACTATACGTGCATGCGTTGGTTGGCGTTATACTGGTCTACTTGGCGGACATCCGCATCACGAGTTTTTGGGGTTTGTTTGAGGTGAATGATTTGCCGTATTGGTTCAGCCTCGTATTAAGTCTTTTCACCTACATCGTCATTGTGAATGCTATTAACTTGATAGATGGTGTTGATGGATTGGCAGGAGGTATTGGTGTTATCGCATCGCTAACCTTTGCAATATGGTTTTACACTACAGGTGACTTACCCTTGGCGCTATTGGCCATAAGTTTGACCGGTGCATTGATTGGATTCTTGGTATTTAATTTTCAACCAGCCAAAATATTTATGGGGGATTCGGGATCACTTATACTCGGAATGGTACTCTTTGTGCTCGCCATGAAGCTGATTGAATTCCCTCCGAGTAGACTAAATGGCTTTTTTCAGCATGTTTCAAAACCTGTTTTGGTCATTGCCATTTTGGCCTATCCACTTATGGATACCTTGCGGGTTTTCACAGTTCGAATCGCCAATCGCCAATCACCTTTTAAAGCAGACAAAAACCATATACACCACAAACTACTCAACCTAGGATTTAGTCATCGTCAGGTGTGTATGATTCTATACGCTTACACGATTGGTATTATAGTTTTGACTTTCTTAATGCCGAAAGACACGCCGAACATTAGTTTCATTGTTGTCCTGTGTACAACATTGCTCACGTTCAGTTCTCTTTTTTGGTTTACCAAAAAGTAATTACCCATTCAATGTAAATCGAATGGCGATACCGGTATTGATGTTGGTATTGTTGAATGAGTTGGAAATTTTCGGCTTGTTGAACTGATGATCATAGAAGAATCTGATGGTCAACTTATCGCTAACCGCCATGTCAGCGCTGGTCTTCAAGCTCCACAATGTTTGTCCTGCTGTAATCTGATTTTGCTTCTCTGTAATTTTTCTAATCATCGTTACATTGTCACGCATGGTCAAATCCGCACGCAAGTTGATTGACGTGTTCTTGGCCAACTTCAATGGGAACTTCTTTCCTTTTATTTTGGCCAATGGGTTGGGGATTTCTGTGAACTTATAACCTGTCCCGATAACAAAGCTATTGCTTCTATTCTCTGTTACTTGGTTATTGCTCAATCCCAACGCTACAGTTCTATCGCGTTTCATTTCCACTTTGACCTGTGGGTCATTGCTTTTCTTGGTCTTTACCGTCATGTCAAACCCAATCAATGGCGCCATGGACTCGGTGATTGTAATGGTATTGATTTGTTGCTTTGGAATCCAGTTGGGAACCTCATTGGCATCCAGTGCTGACGGTCTTCCTTGCGCGTCAGTTGCAAAGTTTAGATTCGTTACGTAGTTGGCGCTAATGGTGGAGCGATACTGATGATTGACCGTAAACTGTTTGAAATATTTCTTAACGCTTTCCAATTTCGTAAAGCCATCGTAACTGACTTTCCAGTTCGGTTGTGAAGATGTTTTGAATGGATTCAACGCTACTTCTTCCGGTGACTTGCCGGTGTAGGCCGCTATGAATGCAGGAATAACAACATCTTGCGACGTACCGCCGTAGCCTTGATAGAATCCAGTTGGCTCTGGATTCGTCAATTGATAGCTTTCCTCATTCAACCGTGCAGAAATTACTTCGCGATAAGCCAACAACTGCGTGAAAGGCTCTGACAT
>JBDLUK010000082.1:0-13148 GCA_039805365.1 Bacteroidota bacterium
TTTACGCCATCGGGGATGTAGTGAAAGGCGCTATGCTCGCGCACAAAGCAGAAGAAGAAGGCGTGTACGTAGCTGAAATCATTGCGGGTCAAAAACCACACATCAATCACCATTTGATTCCTGGTGTAGTGTATACATGGCCAGAAGTTGCGGCAGTTGGATATACCGAAGAAGAATTGAAAGCAAAGGGAATTGCTTACAAAGCAGGAAGTTTTCCATTCAAAGCCAGCGGCAGAGCCCGCGCCAGTATGGACACAGATGGTTTCATCAAAGTATTGGCAGATGCAACTACGGACGAAGTTCTAGGTGTTCACATGATTGGACCACGTTGTGCCGATTTGATTGCCGAAGCTGTTATGGCCATGGAATTCAAGGCCACGGCTGAAGACATCGCGCGCATTTGTCATGCCCATCCTACATTCACAGAAAGCTTGAAGGAAGCGGCATTGGCTGCTACAGGCAATCGCGCATTGCACATGTAAAAGACAAAAAATTTATAGAATAAAAAAGAAGGCCATGTGCCTTCTTTTTTTATTGCATCAAAGTAAATCGATTTGCTTCCTGACCGTTCAACGTGCAGGGCTCATGCCACATTGATAAAGGCCTTGCGTAAACGCTTCCAAACGGTATGCTCTTGTAAATCACCATTGGCTCTTGGGTTTCACTGTGGTTGGCCAAAGTGATTACCTCATAAACGCCGCCTTTGTAATGTTTCCAACGAGAACCTGGCATCGGGTAGTGAATGGGATAGTTCATTAAAATGCTGGTGTTATGGTGTGGGTAAATTTCTTTGGCTTCTCTTTCTTTCCTAATTTGAATACATAGCCAACCTGCACTCCGCGTTCAAAGTAATGAATGGTCTGTGATGCTTTGGCATTACCGTCGTTGATGCCATCACCCGCAGCATGCTTTTCCAATTGGATATCAAACAAATAGTTAATTCCATTTTGGAAACCGTGTTGTATAAAAAAACAATCATTAAAAACGAAACGAGCACCGTAAACAGCGCTAATTCCAATTCCGCTAAAATGCAAGTTGTTCAAATAACGCTGGCGCATAAAAGTAAAATCTGTCCAACAAATCACAGCTCCAGTTCCTACCCCACCGTACAAATCAATCCTTGACTTTATCCGTGGCAATTCAAGAACAGTTCCCCTTTTCTCCAATTGAACGCGGATGTAATTCATTCCATTGCTGTGGTGAAAATCCATGAAGGAACGCTTGAACAACACGGTATCTCCTTGTGAAAAACTACCCACATAAGCCCCTCCATCTGCTGGATCTGCATTGTAATAGTCCAAAGCTGAAGGATCAATGTTTCCCTCAATCTTCATGTTTTGGGTTTGTGTGATTCTGTATTTGTGATGGTCGTAACCCAAAGACAAAAACCAATTGTTCTTTAACTCTGTTCCCATTCTAAAATTAAATTGAGGTACAGAAAACTGCTTGATTTTAAAATATTGATCCAGCTCCGCAGGCATATCATTGGCCTTGGCATCTACCAAGGTAAAATCATATCGATCACTCTTGAAATGAATATCCGACGGTGCGTAAAAATTGCGGTGATATCCCCAATAAATATAAGATTCTCTTCCCTTCTTTGCAGGCTTCTCAACATCCTGAGCCAATGCATAAACCGGCATAAGATATAGGCAAAATAGAATAAGGTTTTTCATGGACCAATTTTAGTTTCGTGCAAATAAAATACACTTATGCAAACACCCACTACAGAAATAGGAAAAAACGGCGAATATCAGGCCGCTCAGTTCTTAAAAGATAACGGATATCACATTCGAGAACAAAACTGGCGACTAGGCAAATATGAAATTGATCTAATTGCAGAAAAAGAAGACAACATCGTTTTTGTTGAAGTAAAAACCCGAAATGGTTTCGAAATTCCTGCAGATCGAATTGTTCTTTCACAACAAAAACTAAGGATAATGAAAAGCGCGCACGCCTATATTGTTCGATTCAGCATCATGAAAGAACCACGTTTTGATTTGGTCACCATCTTTGGAGAAGGACCTCAAATGAGGATCTCACACATTGAATCTTACTTTTATCCCACGCTAATATCCGCTCGCTCGCTTTAGATTCACTAATTTTGCCAAAAACAACGATATGGCAAAGTTTCAAAAACGTGATTCTGATAATGGTGGTGAAAGAAAGGGTCGTTCTTCTCAAAACAAAGGAAGATCAAGAGGAGCAGAAAAAGATGAACGTGGTGGAAAATCCACTGGTGGTCTTCGTGTAGGAAAATCTCGACCAGAAAAATCTGATTCACGCGATTCCAAATCTGCGCCTAAAAGAGAATTTAAACCAAGAACGGTATCCACTTCTCGTGGTCCCAGAAAAGAAGGATTCAAATCTTCTTCAGAGGGAGGAAGCACTCGGTCTGAAAGAAAAGAAGGATTCAAGCCTAGAACGGAAGGTTTCAAACCACGTGGTGAGCGTTCGGAAGGATTTGCACCAAGAGGTGACAAGCCATTTGGGAAAAAACCATTTTCCAAAGGACCCGGAATTGGACCCAGAAAAAAGAAATGGGACAAAGAAGAGGTGGACCAAAAGCCTCGTTTTAGAAAGAGTTCAAAAGATTTAGATACAGATTTCACTCCTAAAAAAGCTTTCATTTCAAGAACGGAAAGAGATGGATTGGTGCGTATCAACAAATATTTATCTCAAGCTGGAATTGCTTCTCGCCGTGATGCAGATGAATTGATCGCGTTGGGATTAATTTCTGTGAATGGGAAGGTTGTTACTGAATTGGGAGAAAAAATCAATCCGCAAAAAGATGTCGTGAAATACGATGATCGCGTGATTCGTCCTGAACAATTTCGCTATGTTCTATTGAACAAGCCAAAAGGATTCTTGACCAGTGATGATGATGAAAAGGGAAGAGAAACAGTAATGAGCTTGATTCAATCCGCTTGCGCTGAAAGAATTTATCCCGTTGGACGGATGGACAAAGAGGCCACTGGTCTTTTGTTGTTCACCAATGACGGCGATATGGCCAAGAGATTAACAACACCTAAAAATGAGTTTGCTCAATTGTACCATGTCGAGCTTTCTGAGAAAATTTCTCAAGCAGACATGAAACAAATGTTAGACGGCGTGAAGCTAGAAGATGGTTTTGTTAAGGTTGAACAAGTAGCCTATGTTGAAGGCAGTGAAGACAAAAAACAGGTGGGTCTTCGAATTCACAGCAGCAAGAACAAAATTGTTCGTCGCATGTTCGAAACAATGGGATACCGCGTTAAAAAATTAGACCGCGTTATGTATGCAGGTTTAACCAAGAAAGACTTACCCAGAGGGCGTTACAGACATCTTAACACAACCGAAATTGGTTTCTTAAAGATGATTCGATAAAAATGAATTTCTTATTGACTCCTACTTTACGTCCTGAAGAAAACCTACTCCAAGATTGGATGGTGCTTCTTTTCGTATTGTCGTTGTCATTCATTGCTTATTTCAACACGGTTTACCCAACCAAAATTCGCAATATTTTCAAAGCCTTCAGAAGCGATATTTTCATGCGGCAGCTCATGCGTGAAGAAAACATCCTTCCCAGAACCCACGTCTATCTTACTTTCCAACATGCTGCTGTTCTTGGACTGTTTGTGGATTTGGCTTATCAAGTGTATTTTCCACAGCCTTTTGCATCGTGGTTATTTTTCCTTATTTGCTTTGGGGGTATTTTATTGATGTACGGTTTAAAATGGTTGGCCATCTATGTTGTCAAATGGCTCGCAGATGGTGACTTCACGCTTTCTGAGTACCGATACAGAACTTTCGCACTCAATCGCCTTCTCGCTATTTCCGCATTGCCCTTTGTGATTTTACTCGCTATTACGGATAGAGCCATTGCCCCTTGGTTCATTGCTATTTTGAGCACAATGATGTCTTTGCTCATTATTTGGCGCATTTTGAAAGGTGCTTGGACCGCTTTTACGAATAACGTTCCATTGTTCTATATCTTTTTTTACATTTGCACTCTTGAAATTTTACCCGTGTGGATGGGAGTTGTTTGGATTTCCAAAATATCACACGCTTAATTTTTCAAATTGTTTTTGAAAATGGCAGAGAAAGTAAAATCAATTCTGATTACGCAGCAAGATCCAGGGAATGAAAAAAATCCCTACTATGAGCTTGCCAAAAAGTACAAGATCAAAATTGATTACAGACCTTTCATTCACGTAGAAGGCATTGCTGCCATTGACTTTCGCCAACAGCGCATCGACATTCTTGAACATCCCGGCGTAATTTTCACAAGCCGCAATGCTGTGGATCATTACTTCAGAATGGCCAAGGAAATGCGCATCACCATTCCCAATGAAATGAAATATTTCTGTATGTCTGAAGCTATTGCTTTTTACCTACAGAAGTACATTCTTTTTAGAAAGCGAAAAATTTTCTACGGCACAGGAACGCTTCAAGCGCTATTAGAAATTATTCAAAAACACAAATCGGACAAGCTTCTACTTCCTTGTTCTGATCTCCTGAACCAAAACATTCCCAATACCCTAGAGAAAGAAGGTTTTTCCTACTCTAGAGCCACGATGTTTAAAACAGTGTGCAGTGATTTGAGTGATTTGGCGGATGTGAAATATGACATGTTGGTGTTCTTCTCACCATCGGATATCGAATCACTATTCAAAAACTTTCCAAAGTTCAAGCAAAACAGTACAAGGATTGCCGTATTCGGCAAAACCACTGCGGATGCAGCAACAGAAGCCAAGTTGAAAATCAACATCATGGCGCCCAATCCAAAGTCGCCCAGCATGAGCGCTGCGATTGAGCAATACATCATCGAGAACAAATAAAATATAGGATATTCCTATAATTTATGCGGTACAAGCCCATAAGTCCACGTGCACTTTTGCATCATGGATGATTTACTTTTAAGACAACAAGTTGCACTTTCACTAATTCCAGGACTCGGTCCCAAAAGAACCCGTGAACTGATCGCGCTATTCCAAGATCCAATGGAGGTTTTTCGCGCTCCAATTCAAGACTTTCAATCGCTCAGCTTCTTCAACGCCTCCATTTTCCAAGCCCTACACGGAAAAGATATATTAATTCAAGCCGATAAAATCATCAAGGACTGTGAGCGATTAAAAATCAATATCACCTTCATACAAGATAACGCTTATCCGCATCGTCTCAAAAATTGTGAGGACGCTCCTGTTGTACTTTATACCCAAGGACAACCGCTTCAATTCTCTCCCTTTGTTTTTTCCATCGTGGGGTCAAGATTCACAACTCCTTACGGTACTCAATTTGTAAAAGACTTTCTTCAAGCCATCCAATCCCATCCAGTAACCATCGTATCTGGACTGGCCTACGGCATCGACGAAACGGCTCACCTAACCTGCAATGAACTGGGCATTAATAACGTGGCCTGTCTAGCACATGGCTTACATACTATCTATCCCGCTCTTCACAGAGGAATGGCCAATGACATCAAAAAAAATGGCGGATTAATCTCGGAATATTGCCCTGGTATTTTTGCGGATAAGGAGCGATTCCCGATGCGAAATCGACTTATTGCTGGTCTGTCTGATGCTACTTTGGTCATAGAATCGATGCGCAACGGGGGAAGCATGATCACAGCTCAATTTGCCCAATCCTACAACAGAGACATCTTTGCGCTCCCGGGAAGAATTCATGATGAAAAAAGTGAGGGTTGCAATTACCTCATTCAACAAAACATCGCTGCTCTGATTTCAAATATCCCCGACCTGCTCCAAGACCTGGGCATCAAACAGCAATTGGAAATACAATTTGACACGCCAGAACTATCTGAAAACGGCGACAAAATATTACTCACTCTCCGCCAATACCGCGAGATTCATGTGGATGAACTTCAAATACTATCTGGACTTTCCTCCTCGCATTTTGCCGCAGCACTATTTGAATTAGAAATTTCTGGAATTATTCAAAAACTTCCGGGTAATCGCGTGTCTTGCGCGCGCTAAGTCTGATTACATTTGTCGCATGAGTACTACCATCACGCTGCAACATATTCAAGCGCCGATAGCGCAAGAAATGCGTGATTTTGAACCCTTCTTTGCACAAACCCTCAAAAGCGATCACAACTTGTTGGATCGCATCTCTCATTATATCATCAAAAGAAAGGGAAAACAGATGAGACCCATGCTCGTTTTCCTGTCTGCCAAGTTGTTTGGAGAGGCAACAGAAAAAACATTTGTTGCTGCCTCCCTCATTGAACTCTTGCATACCGCCAGTTTGGTGCATGACGATGTCGTAGATGAAGCCATGACACGTCGTGGTTTCTTTTCAGTGAATGCCCTTTGGAAAAATAAAATAGCCGTTTTATTCGGTGACTATTTGCTATCCCGAGGCTTATTGATTAGTTGTCAAAACAATACTTTCGACTTACTCAAGATCGTTGCTACGGCTGTGCAACAAATGAGTGAAGGCGAATTGCTCCAACAAGAAAAGTCAAGAAAAATGAATGTGGATGAAAAGGTTTACTACCAAATCATCCAACAAAAAACCGCTTCCTTAATCGCTGCCTGTTGTCAAATGGGCGGTGCTGCTGCAAACGTTTCCGAAGAAATTCAAAAACAACTGTATGACATGGGAGTAGCCATTGGCATTGCTTTTCAAATCAAAGACGATCTTTTGGACCTTGGTTTCGGTGGTGACATCGGAAAGCCTGTTGGCGCAGATATTCAAGAAAACAAGCTAACCCTTCCGCTATTGCACGTGCTAAAAAATGGCAATGCGCAACAAGTGAAGTTTGTCAAGTCGCTCTTGAAGAAAAAAAATCTTGCTACCGCCGACCTCACTGAAATTCAAAACATCCTCATGGAGACAGGCTCCATCGCATATGCTCAACAAGCCATGTTGGGTTTTGCGCAAGATG
This sequence comes from Bacteroidota bacterium, assembly GCA_039805365.1. Classification (GTDB taxonomy): domain Bacteria; phylum Bacteroidota; class Bacteroidia; order Flavobacteriales_D; family Sanyastnellaceae; genus CAMCTV01. Next base: position 6,890 of record JBDLUK010000082.1, read on the forward strand.
CCAAAAATATTTTAGCTCAATTTCCGCAGAACGAAGAGAATATTGCGCTGCAACGCCTGGTAGACTTTACCATTCAAAGAAATAAATAATGAAGTACTTTTTCCTTTTCATATCAATTGCATTGTGGTCTGCTTGTAAAAACGGTCCTGAAGAAGTTGTATTGGCCACGTATGGCAATGGAAATCCGATGAATATCGTTTACAAGGATCCAAAAACCGGCGAAAAGCTTCAAGAAAAAACCTTTTACGAGAATAGTCAGTTACACACGGATATTTATTACAAATCAGACAAGAGAAACGGTACATGCCGCTCATTCTACAAAGACGGTAAACCCTTTAGCTTGCATACTTATGACCAAGGTGTAAAGAATGGACCTTACCAATTGTGGTATGAAAATGGTCAAATTCGTATCGACGGTTTTTACAAAGACAACAAGCCCAGTGGCGTTTGGAAAAGTTATCAGCAAGATGGTACACTTATCAAAACCACCAACATGGATGAAAAAGAAAATAGTATTATTGTTCCATGATCAAATGGTTCAGCGTCATACTAACCTTCCTTTCTCTATCGCTTAGCGCACAGCCCAATGTCCAATTGTACATTGAAACTTGGCGCAATGAGTGTATTCTACAAATGGAAAAGCACGGTATTCCAGCCAGCATCACGATGGCGCAGGGGATACTAGAATCCGCAAGCGGTACATCTGATCTAGCAACCGAAGCCAACAATCACTTTGGTATCAAATGCCACAAGGATTGGACTGGAAAAAAATTCTACAAAGACGACGATAAGAAAGATGAATGTTTCCGTGTTTACGATCACGCGCAACAATCTTTTGAAGACCATTCCTTTTTTTTAAAACGCACCCGTTACGACACATTATTTCAGCTTTCTCCCACAGACTATAAGTCTTGGGCTTACGGTTTGAAAAAATGCGGTTACGCAACCAATCCCAAGTATCCACAACTATTGATTGATCTCATTGAAAAACATCAATTGTATCTGCTCGATCAAGGTCAATCCATCTCCATGGAGGACTTAAAAAAAAAACTTCAAGAGATATATTAACTATTGACGGACGCATCCGTTACGTCATCGCGCAGCCCAAAGACGACCTCGTATCCCTTACCAAAAAATACAACCTCGGAAGTTGGGAACTCAAAAAGTACAACGATACCGAAGTTCAAATGTGGAAAGCCGGTGATCGTGTTTATCTCCAACCGAAAAAAAGAAAAGGAAAAGAAAAATTTGTGGTCGCCAACAAAAACACCACGCTCTGGCAAATCTCACAAGACGAGTGTGTCAAGCTGAAGCAATTGGCCAAGTACAATCAAATGCCCCTGAATGCCAAGGTAGAGAAGGGAAGTAAGATAAAGTTGAGAAAATAAAAAAGGCCACCGAAGTGACCTTTTACTGTTGCCCGAACAGGATTCGAACCTATACAAGCAGAATCAAAATCTGCTGTCCTGCCATTAGACGATCGGGCAATTGCGAGGCAAAAATAATACCTTTTTACTTTACAATGCAAGTCTTTTCTGAAATAGATACTTTTGTAGTAAATTTTTTTCTGTGATTGAGATTCTAAACTATATCAACGGTGAGCTAACTCCCGCATTATCAGGTTCTAAATTGGACAACATCAGTCCCCGCGATGGAAAAGTTTTTTCGTCCATTCCAGACAGCAATGCGGACGATGTCGAAAAGGCGGTAGCTGCGGCTCAAGTGGCTTTTCCAAAATGGAAAACAACCAGCAGTGAAGACCGTTGCAAAATCCTTACACGCATTGCCGACTTGATTGCTGTACACCATGATGAACTTACTCATGCAGAATCCTTGGACAACGGAAAACCCGTTTCGCTTGCTGGACACGTTGATATTCCCAGAGCAGAAAGCAACATGCGTTTCTTTGCTTCAGGGGCGCAACACTTTGCCAGTGAAAGCCACGTGATGGAAAATGGCGTTGTCAATTATACCTACAGAAAACCCTTGGGTGTTGTGGGTTGCATCTCTCCTTGGAACCTTCCGTTGTATCTCTTTACTTGGAAAATTGCTCCTGCACTTGCAGTTGGAAACTGTGTAGTAGCCAAACCTTCAGAGCTCACGCCTTACACCGCTTTCTTGTTTTCAAAAATCTGCATAGAAGCCGGACTTCCCGCCGGCGTTTTAAATATCGTACACGGCACTGGTCCCAATGTGGGAGAAGCCATTGTGAACCACAACAAAATCAAAGCGCTGAGCTTTACAGGCGGAACCGCTACTGGAAAGCGCATTGCCTCGATACTTGCACCACAGTTCAAAAAAATGTCGCTGGAACTGGGGGGCAAAAATGCCACCTTGGTTTTTGATAATGTGAACATTGAAAAAACAGTAAACAATGTCGTTCGCGCCTCTTTTGCCAACCAAGGCCAAATTTGCCTTTGTGGCTCTAGAATCCTTGTTCAACGAGGGATATACGATGCATTCAAAAATGCCTTGGTCGAAAAAGTAGCCAAAATGAAAGTGTCCGATCCTTTGTCTCCAGATAGCAAATTTGGGGCTTTGGTATCTGCAGCTCACCTCGAAAAAGTAAAGTCCTACATCGACATTGCAAAATCAGAAGGTGGTACTGTATTGTGCGGTGGATTTTCACCTGAAATGCCAGAGGAATTGGCGGGCGGATATTATTTACAACCCACACTGATTGAGGGATTGGATGCGCATTGCAGAACAAACCAAGAAGAAATTTTTGGACCCGTAGCTACATTGATTCCATTTGATACGGAAGAACAAGCGATTGAGTGGGCCAACTGTACACCTTACGGCCTAGCGGCTTCCATTTGGACCGATAACATTTCACAAGGTCATCGCGTTGCACAAGCTTTGGAAACTGGAATCTCTTGGGTTAATACCTGGCTGATGCGAGACCTACGAACTCCATTCGGTGGTGTCAAACAATCAGGACTGGGCAGAGAAGGTGGATGGGAAGCTTTCCGCTTCTTCACCGAACCACAAAACATTTGTATCGACCCTAATCACTGATAACGTGCCCAAGAACATCGATGGTAGTTCATACCTGAACAAAATAGAAGCCCTCAACGAGGTGGAGTGGATGCGAAAAAACAAAACGCCCTTGCGTGGATTGGATGTCGTTTCTATTGAAAATGAAAGTGTTGAAACCCACTACGAAAAATCAGTTTGGTTTAAAACACAACGATTGGCGTACGCTCAAGCCAAAAACTTCTTGCAAAAGCAAATGGTGGGCAAATGGCAATGGGTAGAATTTAAATTATAAATTCTGTTAGGATAGCCATTGTTAAGGCCTTCCTTCCTAATTTTAGGAACTCATCACGATGGCCTCAATAGAAAGTCAAATATTGGTTCAGAAACTGGACGCATTCATTCGGAAATACTACAAAAACCGAATGCTCAGAGGTGCGCTCTATGCCATCGGTTTGGTGATTTCCCTCTACCTCCTCATCGTATTTTTTGAATACATGGGCAGATTCAGTTCGGGTGTCAGGGCTGTTTTATTTTTCTCATCGGTTGCCGCCATATTGGGCATTCTATTTTACTACGTGGTATTGCCCTTTCTACAGATATTCAAATTGGGTAAGGTCATTTCCAATGAAGAAGCAGCGAAGATCATTGGCCAACATTTCCCCAATATCCAAGACAAGCTGCTCAACACATTGCAGTTGCAGCAAGCCGCTCGAAAAGAAAACACTTCTTTGCTCTTGGCCGCCATTGAGCAAAAGCAATCTGAATTGCAGCCCATTCCATTTCAGAACGCAATTAATTTCAGAGATAACTCGCGCTATTTGAAATATGCACTTCCGCCTTTGGTGTTGCTGAGCGTACTACTTTGGGCCACACCCTCAACAATCACTCGACCCACCAAGCGCATTGTGCAATTCAACAAAGCCGAAGAAGATGCGCCTTTTCAATTCGTTGTGACTTCTCCATTGACCGTCACAGAAAACCACGAGGCTGTCATTGATTTGGAACTAAAAGGCAACGAAATTCCAGATCGGGTTTATCTCATCAAGGATGGTCAAAAGCTGTTGCTGGAGAAAAAAGACATTTTCCACCACCAAATCAAATTTGCCCACGTCGATCAATCTTTCAGTTTTTACTTCACAGCGGCAGATTACAACAGCCAATCGTTCGATTTAAAAGTACTGGCAGAACCCAAGATGTTGGCCCTGCAAGCCGTTATTCGCTACCCCAGTTATCTGAAGAAACCCGAACAAACCCTGGCGCAAGCAGGTGATATGGCGGTGCCGGAAGGAAGTACCATTCATTGGACTTTCAATAGTGTCAATGCTGATCGTATTTTAATGATGATCAACCAATCGGCGCAAACATTGGCCATTGACGACAACCGCGCAGAATGGGAAACCCAAGCGATGACATCGTTCTCCTACCTCGTCATTCCGCAATCCCAATCTGCACCAAGTCCCGACTCGTTGAAGTTTTGGGTCAATGTGATTCCTGATCAACATCCCACTATATCGCTCATTGATAAAATGGATTCCACTGCCAATCAATTGCACACATTGACTGGAGAAATCCAAGACGATTATGGACTTTCGGCTTTGTATTTCTGTACAAAACTGCCCGGACAAAAATGGAACAAGAAAAGTGTCAGCATCAACACACAAAACACTTCTGACATTTATTACATGACGATGGACGTCACGTCCTACGGCCTTTCCCCCGGTGATACCCTTTCTTACTATTTCGAAGTTTGGGACAACGATGGCATTCATGGTGCCAAGTCGAGCAAAACCATGATACAACGCTACATTGTTCCAAGTGATGAGGAAATGGAGGAAAAATCAGATGAACAACGTGAGGAAATCATTGATGAGCTAACCAAGGCCCAGCGTGAGTCTGAGAAAATTCAACAAGCCTTAAAAGAACTGCAGAAAAAACTCTTGGAGAAAAAAGAAGCAGATTGGCAAGACAAGAAGAAGTTGGATGATTTGCTCAAAAAACAAGAGCAGCTGCAAGAGAAGTTGGAAGAGCTGAAAAAAGAAAATCAGCAACACCAAGAAGAATTGCAAAAGCAAATGGAACTGCCCGAAGAGCTGTTGGAAAAGCAAAAGAAGTTGGAAGAGTTGATGGAACAACTCATCGATCCTGAGACCAAAAAGATGATGGAAGAACTCCGCAAAATGATGGAGAACGTGGACAAAAACGAATTGCAAAAAGAGCTGGATAAAATCGAAAACAAAGAAGAGAATTTAGAAAAGGAAATCGATCGTGCATTGGAGCAATTCAAAGAATTGGAAGTAGAGCAGAAGCTTGAAAAGACCATTCAAGAATTGCAAGATTTGGCCAAGAAACAAGAAGAGCTTTCCAAAGAAACCGAGGAGGGAAAAAAGAGTCAAGAGCAATTGCAGAAAGAGCAAAACGAATTGAATGAGCAATTCAAGGATGTGCAGGATGATTTGAAAAAACTGGAAGAGTTAAACAAACAACTTGAAAATCCCAAAGAATTGCCTTCAACAGAAGAACAACAAAAAGAGGTAACAGAAAGTCAAGAAAAAAGTAGCCAAGACTTGAAGGGCGGAAAAAAGTCCAACGCCAGCAAGAACCAAAAAAATGCAGCCAAGAAGATGGAGGAGATGGCTGAAAAAATGGAAGCGGCCATGGAGCAAGAGGAGGAAGAACAGCAAGAGGAAGACGCTGCCGCACTGCGACAATTGTTGGAGAACTTGGTATCGTTGAGTTTCAGTCAAGAGAAGTTGATGAATGACTTTTCCAAGCTCAACATTGTGGATCCCAATTACGACAGCTATGGTCAACGTCAGCGAAAAATCAATGACGACATGAAGATGGTTGAAGATTCGTTGTTTGCTTTGAGCAAGCGCGTTTCACAACTTTCTACCTTCATCAACAAAGAAGTAGGGGACATTCAAAATCACATGGGTGCCGCGTTGAAGTGGATTCCTGAAAGACAAATCCCTGCAACCCGCGCAGAGCAACAGTTTGTGATGACAGGACTTAATAATTTGGCTTTGATGTTGGACGAAGCTTTGCAACAAATGCAAGAGCAACAACAGCAACAAAAGAAGGAAAAATCAGGCAACGGAAAATGCAAGAAGCCCGGTCAAAGTCAAGGCGGCAAGAGCAAGTCCAAGCCCAGTGCTGGTCAGATGAAAAAAATGCAAGAGTCGTTGTCCAAGCAATTGGAAGATCTCAAGAAAAAGGGACAGAACAAGGGGCAGAGCAAAACAGGCAACAATCCCCAATTGAGCAAAGAATTGGCTGGTGC
>JBDLUK010000083.1:0-9636 GCA_039805365.1 Bacteroidota bacterium
TATCCTTTTTTGGTATTGGAGAATCCACGACCTCAAAAGGGACATTCTTTTCAAAGTGGAAATCCCGTTTCGGTATTCAGTGAAGCGGATGCATCGAAAGGTGAGCGAATAGTGGGTGTCATTGGTTTTGTGGATGATCAACGCATGAAGATTGTTTTTCATTGCGACGAATTGCCTGATTGGATAGATAACGGCCGATTAGGTGTTGATGCTTTGTTTGATGAGAAGTCCTACAAAGAAATGTTTTTGGCATTGAATAAAACGATTAATGCAGAAAAGGGAAGATTGTCGGAATTGAGAGATTGTATTTATGGACAACGTAGTTTGAAATGGGTGGAAGAGAAGGTTGAACAAATTTCACATCTCAACGAATCGCAACAACGCGCTGTGGAGGCCATTGCTCAAGCTCAAGATGTAGCAGTGGTGCATGGTCCTCCAGGAACCGGAAAGACCACAACTCTGGTAGCGGCTATACAGTTGATGGCTAGGCAAGGCAAAAAGATTTTGGTGACCGCGGCAAGCAATGCAGCTACTGATCATTTGTTACAACAATGTATTCAAGCGGGAGTTTCTGGTGTTCGCATTGGCAATACCGCAAAGGTTGAAGAGGACAATCAAGCCTTTACCATGGATGCATGTTTGCTCCGTGAAAAAGAGTACAAGCAAATCAAGGAATTAAAGAAACGCGCCGTTGAAATGCGCAAGATGGGCGGCAAGTACAAAAGAAGTTTCGGAAAGGAGGAAGCAGATCAACGAAGATTGTTGTTTCAAGAAGCAAAGAAATTGCAGAAGGAAGCAAGAGATTGGGAACAATATTTAATCGATAAAATAATTGATGAATCTGCTGTTGTTGCGGCTACGTTGATTGGTTCCAATCATCATTACATTCAAGACAAGACTTGGGATGTAGTGGTCATCGATGAGGCAGGACAAGCACTAGGACCAGCCGCTTGGGTGGCCATTGGCCATGCAGAGAAAGTTGTGTTTGCAGGTGATCCACATCAATTGCCGCCTACAGTGAAGTCACCTAAGGCTTCCGAATTGGGATTGAGCAAGACACTTTTGGATGTTGCCATTGCGGGTGTTCCTGATGCTGTTTACTTTCTGAATGTCCAATATCGGATGCACAAGGATATCATGGCTTTTTCCAACTCATATTTTTACAAGGATGGATTGATGGCGCATGAATCAGTAGCAGATAGAGGTTGGTCATCTTCAGAATCAGCTATTGCGTTTATCGATACCGCAGGTTGTGGTTTCGAAGAGCAACCGGGATCAGATGGAAATAGTTTGCAAAACCAAGAAGAGTGGTCATTGATTCAAAAACATATCGAAAGCAAGCAAATGCTTGCCATTGGTGATGTGGCAGTAATCAGTCCATATCGAGCGCAAGTATCCTGGATGCAGAACGAGTTGGCCGAACTACCGAGAATGACAGTGAATACGATTGATTCCTTTCAAGGTCAAGAAGAAGACATCGTTTACATCAGTTTGGTAAGAAGCAATGACAACAGCGAAATTGGATTTTTGAAAGATTATAGAAGGATGAACGTGGCCATGACCAGGGCCAAAAAAGGATTGGTCATTGTCGGTGATAGCGCAACATTAGCAAAGGATGCGTTTTATTCGAACATGATTGAAATGATTGAAAAGAAGGGTGGGTATTTATCTGCTTGGGAAATATTATATTCGTGATATGAAAAAATACTGGATGATATTTTTTGCTTTTGTTGCAATTTCTTGCAACAAGTGTAAGGACGAGCCTGAAACCGGAGTTGTCGATGAAGGGCCGATGTTGGTGGTGAAATTTGTTATGGATCCCAGTCAAGAACGTTTGGATAATTTGGGTCAGCCAAGCTCAGTGCCATCGGGACATGCAGCCGTAAGTCCAGTGTTCAATTCATTGAGTGCACATTATTTTGAATTGGCTTCCACCATCTACACCCCTTTGGGGGAGGGCGAAGTTATTTACATGGGGCCAGAAACCATGGCGGGTGGCACCAAGGCCATTGATTTCGATAAGGCCAAGATTGTAGCTCCCGGCGAAGTATTTCTTCGGATTCCCATCAAGGATATCGCACCAGGAACATACAATTATCCGCGTATCTCTTTGCTCTATCAGAATTATGAAATTCCATTTACCCAATCAGGAATGGATTTAACAGGAACGATTGCCAGTTTTGTGGGATACAATACTTACATATCCAATTACAAAATCGACACCCAAACGTTGACGGTCAATGACGATAAATTGCAAGGATTTTGGGGATTTGAAACCACTGTTTTTGGAACGCCATATACTTCATCAGGTCAAGCGCCAGAAGGCGCTACAACCGTACCCAATCCTTTGTTTGCCACATCACCAATTCCCCAAGGATCATGCGTTGTTACAGGCGTTTTTGATCAACCATTGGTGGTCACAGGAAACGAAACCAATGATATACACTTGACCATTTCGTTTTCCAATAACCAAAGTTTTGAATGGGTGGACCTAAATGCTGATGGAAAATGGGAACCTAGCGCAGGTGAAAACGTTGTAGATATGGGAATCAGAGGGATGTTGCCAATGGTCGAGTATTAAGATACATCGGTCCATTCGTCAAATTCATCTTCGTTCTTTTTCACTTTTACTTGAACGGCATTACTTTGTCCAAAAAGCACTTGCACTATACTGATTAAAATGGACAGCCAAAAGGCTGACCAAAAACTTTTGATACCAAACTCCGGAACAATTTCCGAGGCCAACATCAATATCAAAGCGTTAATGATCAAAATAAAGAATCCAAATGTGAAGATGGTGGCGGGAATCGTGAGAACAAGCAATAAGGGTTTTACAAATCGATTCAAAAGCATCAAGACCAAGGCTGTGATTAGCGCATAGAATTTAGATTCAAATTGAATTCCATCCATCCAAGCATCGCCAACAAGCAAGGTGACGCTGAGTAACATGAATTGAAAGCTAAGTTTCCAAAAATTTACTGACATGGGCCAAAAGTACTCAGGTCTTTTCTATATTTTTGCAACCAAAATCTAAACAATGAAATTTTTTATCGACACTGCGAACTTGGATCAAATTCGCGAAGCAAAAGACTTAGGAATTTTGGACGGTGTAACCACCAACCCAAGTTTGATGGCCAAAGAAGGTATCTCTGGAACAGACAGAGTAATGAAGCATTACGTGGACATCTGCGAGATTGTTGGAGAGGGTGATGTAAGCGCTGAAGTAATTTCAACTGATTTTGATGGCATGGTTAGAGAGGGTGAAGAATTGGCTGCTTTGCATCCCAATATTGTCGTAAAAGTCCCCATGATCAAAGATGGTATCAAGGCAATTCGTTATTTCACGGACCGAGGAATTAAAACCAATTGTACATTGGTATTCTCTGCCGGTCAAGCATTATTGGCTGCGAAAGCTGGAGCAACTTATGTTTCTCCATTTGTAGGTCGTTTGGATGATATTTCTACAGATGGAATTGATTTGATTGATCAAATTAGAACCATTTATGACAACTATGGTTTTCACACAGAAATTTTAGCGGCAAGTGTTCGTCACCCAATGCACATCATCCAATGTGCTGAAATCGGTGCCGATGTTATGACAGGACCATTGAGTGCAATCATGGCATTGTTGAAGCACCCATTGACCGATTCTGGATTGGCTCAGTTTTTAGCTGATCACAAGAAGGCGGCTGAGTCGGCTAAGTAAGTCGAAACAGCATCTCTGTTCACATTTGCACGTTTGCAATTCACTGCGGGCCGAACAATTTAGCGTTGTTCGGCCCGTTATTTTTACTACAAAATGCAAACGATTATGAAACGTGGATGGATTGTGTTGATTTGGATGTGTCTATTGGCGGGCGTTGCGCAAGCACAAAGACCCTTTCAATTGCAAAAAGATCAACAAGCTTACGGTAAGGCAATGGAATTGTTTGAGCAAAATAAATTTGCTCCAGCAAGAAAGTACTTTGAAGAGTATCTTCAAAACTATTGCAAAATCAACACCTCGGTGGAGTGCGCCAATGCGGAGTATTTTATCGCTCGCTGTGCATTGGAGTTGTATCACAAAGATGCCGAGTACTTGATGGAAGTTTTTATTCGGAATCACCCCGACTCTCCCAACAAGGAACGCGCTTATTTTGAAATGGGCTTGTTCTATGGTAAGAAAAAAAGCGCCAACAAATGTTTGGAATGGTTCAATAAAGTGGACTTGCGCAGCTTACCTGCAAATGATCAAATTGTTTTTCATTACTACAAGGCAGAATCTTTGTTGAGCAAAGGCGATAAGAAAAATGCGCGTGGTGAGTATTTTACCATCAAAGACAAAGACAGTCCTTATCGCAATTCTTCCTTGTACATGTATAGCCATTTGGCTTATGAAGATGGAGATTACACAGCTGCTTTGGAAGGATTTGAATTATTGAAAACCAATCCAGTGTTTCAAGATCGTGTGCCCATCTATATTGCTCAGATCTATTATTTGCAAAGACGTTATGATGATTTGATTGCGTACAGCGAGCAAATTTTGGAAGCAGCAAAAAGTTTGGAAGAAGCCAAGGCCATTGAGATCAAGAAAATGGTTGGGGATGCGTATTTCAACCAAGAGTTGTATCCAGAGTCTTTGCCTTTTTTGACAGCATATGCTGAGGCCAAGAACAAAACAAACATGACCAATGAAGATAAGTATCGCCTGGCTTATGCTATGCAGCGAAGTGAATTGTGGGAAGGTGCGGTAGAGTGGTACAATGCAGCCAAAAACAATGATGAATTGTTGGGCCAATTGGCCGCCTACAATGAGGGGGTGTGTCAAATGAAATTGAACAACAAACGTGAGGCGTGGAAAGCATTTGGAGCCGCGCGTGACATGGCTTTTGATGCGGATATTCAGGAGGATGCTATGTTCAATTTTGCAAAGATTGCTTTCGAATTGTCCTCTGATCCATTTGATGATGCGATCACTTCTTTTGAAGAGTATTTGAAAAAATATCCAGACAGTCCAAGACATGATGAGGCGTATCAGTTTCTATTGAATGTCTACATGAAAACCAAGAACTATGAGAAGGCCTTGGCTTCATTGGACAAAATCAAAAAGAAGGACAACGTCATCAAAGCGGCTTACCAAAATTTGAGTTTCAATCGTGCGGTTGAGTTATATCAGTCTCGTGAGTTTGATCGTGCTTTGATATTCTTTCAGCAAGTATACAATTATCCATTGGATGAGCGCGTGAATGCAAGTGCCCGTTTCTGGATGGCGGAGATTGCCTACCATAAGAAGGACTATGATTTTGCTTTCAAGCTGTATCAAGCTTTCTTAGATGAGCCCGGAGCTTATGAAACTGAGTATTATGGTGCTGGTTATTATGGACAAGGTTATTGTAAGTTCAAGAAAGCAAATGATGTTCAAGATTTGGATGAAGCAAAGAAGGATTATCTGAACGCTTTGCCATATTTCAGAAAGTATCTGGAAGGCAATTGGGAACGTGATCAACGCAAGAACTACGATGCCATTTTGCGTGTGGCTGATGTGTATTTCGTAAATAAAATGTACGAAGAGGCCATTGTTTATTATGACAAAGTGGCCGATGATAGTCAAGGTAATAAGGACTATGCTATGTACCAAAAGGCATTGGCTTATGGTTATTTGAGTCAACCCGAAAAAAAGTCATGGGTTTTAAAGTCGATGTTGAAGGAACTGCCCGGTTCCAAGTATGAAGTGGATGCCATTTATGAGTTGGCAAAATCATACTTGATGGAGGATCGCTTGCAAGAATCTGTGGAATACTACAACTTGCTTTTGACTGGTCACAAGGGAAATGCATACACCAAGAAAGCACTGGTCGATCAGTGTTTGTTGTATGCCAAGCAAGGGAAATTTGATGCCATGAAAACTGCTTGGAACAACTTGGTGCAACAGTTTCCCAATGATGCTGTATTGTTGGATGCCATCGCAATCGTTAAGCCAGTGCTCATTGAAGATGTCGCTTTTCAAAATCAAATCAAGGGTATCAAAGTTCTGAATGTCACAAGTGAGGACATCGAAGAAGAAGTATATGCCCGTGCGGCTGAATTGGGATTTTCGGAAAATTGCGAAGCAGCTGTCCCTAAGTTGCAGCAATATATACAACAGTTTCAACCCGCATTGCATACCACGGAAGCGCATTACTTGTTGGCGGAGTGTTTGTTTAAATCCAATGATTTAGACAAGGCACTTGATGCCTACAACGTTGTCATTGCCCAGCCTTTTGGAGAGTATACGGAGGATGCTTTGCTAACGGCGTCTACTATCAATTTCAATCGAAAGAATTGGGATATTGCAGCGCAACATTACACTGAGCTTGAGCAGATAGCTGTTTCAAAGAATAATGTGCTCGAGGCACAGGTTGGTTTGATGCGTTGTTTTTATTACAAAAAAGATTTTGTTCATGCGCTAGAGTATGCCAATAAGGTAATTGACAATCAAAGCATACCCGAGGATATCAAAAATACTGCCCACATGTGGAGAGGTTTGATGCACGCTGAGCAAAAGGATTTCAATGCTGCACGAGCAGATTGGGACGTGGTGATTGCAAAGGGTGGAAAGCAAGGAGCTGAAGCGAAGTATCAGCGTTGCTTGTCTTTTTATAACGAAGCCAATTTTACACAGTCAGAATCTGAGATTTACGAAATGGTAGATCAATTCGCGGGATTTGAGGAGCCCAAGAACAAGGCCTTTTTACTTCTAGTCGATGCCTACACGGGAATGGGTGATTTCTTCCAGGCCAAAGCTACTGTGGATGCCATCATGAGCAATGTTGAAGATGAGAAGGTGAAGCAAGAGGCCAATGCCAAGCTTGCTGTGATCATGGAAAAGGAGAATGCAGAATTAGAAAAGTTGAAAGAGAAACCTGTGGAGGAGATTATCAACATGAATGAAAATGGGGAGCCAGTTGCCCCTGTTAACAATGAAAATCAAGGAGGGGAAAATGAATAAGTTGCGATTAATGACCATAGTCTTGAGCATGGCCACAAGTTGGGCATGGTCACAACAGGACACCAGTGTTACTCAGAGTGCGCAATTTGAGGGGGATTTGAAAATTCGCTTGCGCGATGCTGGAAAAATCAGTTCGAATCCTGCGGTTATCGAGCAGAAATCAAAAATGGACAAAATCAAGTTCCAATTTTTGCCAACTGCCTCTATCCAAGCGCCAGACCCTGAAAAAATTGCGGCAGCAAAAATCAATGTCGTAGATAAAGTTTCTAATATTCAGAAAGGGTATGCCGTTGTGGGAATGGGTAATTACGTGACCCCAATGGTAGACGCACATTACTCATCAGGTCGCAACAGAAATGGCGATTGGGGAGTGAATGTCTATCATCTGAGCAGCAATGGCGGCGTTGTGCCAGATAGCAATGCCATCGGAAGCGGTTACAGTGACTCACGTGCATCAGCCTATGCTCGTTACTTCTTGAAGAATGCAAGCGTTCAAGCTACCGGAAATTACTGGCGCAATGTTTCTCGATTTTATGGACAAACAGCAATGCCGACTATCGTTCCCATTGATAGTTTGTTGCTAGAGAGATCGGGCCAACAACAGTTGTGGCAAACAGGCAATGGAAACATTCGTTACGATAGCTTTTCACGCGATTCATCAGATATGAATTATCATGCACGTTTGAATTACCAGCGCGGTTGGGGCAAGTATGGTGAGAAAGAATCGGTGTTTGAATTTCAATCGAGTTTGGATAAACTCGTGAAGACAGAAGTTTTTGCGATTGATCTTGGTGCCAAGTGGAACAACTTTGAGAGTGAGGGATTCCGATATGCAACCAATGGAATTTTCGCTCAAGAAGGGGATAGCGTCTATCGCGCGCGCGTCCAGAAGAATGCCGTGATGCGCATTCAGCCTTCGGCATACACAGTTTGGAGGGATTTGAGAGTGAAAGTAGGAATGGGCGTATTTATTGAGAACAACAGCGAGAAGCCAGCCCATTTTTATCCCATGTTGGAGATGAAGTGGTCTATTTTGGATGGTTTGTTTTTGCCTTATGCTGGAGTAAAGGGAGGGGTGGAATTGAATACGTTTCATTCGTTGATGGAACAGAATCCATTTGTTGTGTCAAATCCCCGCTTGCTCAATAGGAACAACAAGTTCGAAGCATATGGTGGAATCAATGGTGTTATCTCTTCCAAGATGGGATACGAGGCGGGTGTCAATTGGAATATGTATGAGAATCAGGCGTTTTTTGTAAATGATGCGTCTGTATCATATGGCAATCGATTCAATGTGCTGTATGATAATATGCGCCAAATGGATATTCACGGAAGATTCTCTTACACAGAGTCCAAGAAGTGGGAGGCGGATATTTCTGCTCATTATTTCTTTTACGATTTGGATAGTGCCAAGTACGCATGGAACATGCCCAATTGGAAGGCAACTTTGCAAGGGGCATACTTTATCAACGATGCTTGGAAGATCGGAGCGCAGATTCATTACATCGGAGATCGTTATGCTTATACCCAATACCCTGATGTCAACGTAACAGAGCCCACACAAAATTGGGCTGGAGTTCCTGGACAGGCTGTGAAGTTGAGAGGATTTGTGGATGCCAATTTGCAGGTTCGTTATCAATACAATCCGCGAATTGCGGCATGGGCGAACGTATACAATACAGTGGCCCAACGTTATCAGATATGGAATGGGTACAACCAACAGCGCGTTCTGTTTATGATGGGGGCTGCAGTGTCTTTCTAGGCTTGAATTTGTTGATGAAATGTGAATAGAATTAGGGGGCTTTTGCCCCTTAATTTTTGCCGAAAAAAGAATGTGGGTTGTATCTTTGAAAGCCTTGTCAAATTGAGCATTTGCGCGATATGAGACAAAGCAATTAACCTAAACAACATTCTTTCAAAAATGAGCGAAAGCAATCCAAATGCAGCGAATTATACTGCTGCGAATATTCAGAGTTTGGAAGGTATGGAGCACGTGCGTATGCGTCCTGCCATGTATATCGGAGATATTGGTGCCCGTGGTCTACATCACTTGGTTTATGAGGTAGTCGATAACTCTATCGATGAAGCCCTGGCCGGTTATTGCGATACTGTTTTTGTTACCATCAACGAAAACAACAGTGTTACTGTTGAAGACAATGGACGCGGTATTCCTGTTGACATGCACGCCAAAGAAGGCGTTTCTGCTTTGCAAGTGGTAATGACCAAGATTGGTGCGGGTGGTAAGTTCGATAAAGGTTCCTACAAAGTATCAGGTGGTTTGCATGGTGTGGGTGTGAGTTGTGTGAACGCACTTTCAACCTTGATGCGTACCGAGGTTTTTCGTGATGGAAAAATCTTTGTTCAGGAGTATTCGATTGGTAAGCCCTTGTTCCCAGTTCGTGAAGAAGGAACAACAGACAAGAAAGGTACCCGTCAAACTTTCCAACCTGATGCATCGATTTTTGATGTTACAGAATACAACTACGAGACTTTGGCCAATCGCATGCGCGAATTGGCTTTCTTGAATAAGGGTATCAAAATTCAATTAACGGATCGTCGTGAGGTAAACGAAGATGGAAGTTTCAAATCAGAACTTTTCCAAAGCTCAGAAGGTTTGTCTGAGTTCGTTCGATTTATCGATCAAAGTCGTCCCAACATCATTCAAAAAG
>JBDLUK010000084.1:0-10929 GCA_039805365.1 Bacteroidota bacterium
ACCAGGTACATCATCCCGATCATCTTCTGCCGTGGGGTTTCTTTACCGCCTGCCATTCTAAAAAGTCTTTAAAAGATTTTTAATTCGTGTTTATTTCTAGAATTACTGACGTGCAGTACCCATTGCGTTCAACATGTTTGCATAAACATTGTTCAACGACTTCAAGTTATTCGCCAATTCAGAGATGTTCTCTTTGTAACGCTTGGTATCTTCTACTGAATCCGACAAATTAGAAACCAAATTGTGCATGTCAGCATACAATGCGCGAGTTTGAGCCATTTCAGACAATTGCAACTCATACATGTTGTTCAATGCTGCCAAATTCTCAGACATCTTAGCCAAATGAGCACCTGTTGTTGCACCACTCTGCGCTTGCTCAGCCATCCCGGTCAAGCTCTCAGAAACTTGTGCATAGGTATCAGCCAACGATGAAACACGACCGGATGCCGTACGCAATGAACTTGCATAATCTGAAGCCGCAGCCGCAGCATCAGCCGTTTCTCCAAGTTGCTTGGCATTTTGAGAGAAAGTTCTCATTCCTTCACCCAAACTAGCAATTAATTCTGGATCAACCTTAGCTTCATCCAACATCTTATCCAATGCTTGAGACATAGAACCACCAGCAGCACCTGAACCTGATCCAGAACCACCTGCAATTTTGCCCTTGTTACTTTCTTTCAAACTCTTTTTTCCTTCTTCTGGTAAAGCCAATTCAGGGTAAACCAAAGACCAATCTGGATCTTCATGCAATGGTTCAAAAGCCGAGAAGATGAAAATCAATGCCTCTGCTGACAAACCGATAATCAAAAACAAAGATGCTCCTGGCCAGTGCTCAATCTTAAACATCGCACCGATAATTACTACCGCAGCTCCCAATCCATACAATTTAGACATAAAGTTCTTCCACGCCTTACTTCCTGGTTTCATAATTTTCTTTTTAAAAGGTTTTTTTTGTTTGTTGTTGTTTTTTTCTATTATTCCATCTCCATCGGTGCATTGAACTCACCATCTGCAGCTGATTTTCCACGTCCCAAATAACTCATCACACAACGGAAACCGATATATGATTTTGCCGTATCCTGGTACTCGTAAGAACGAGTTCCTGTTTGAATAAAGTAACCGATGTCTTTCCAACTTCCACCACGGATTACTTTACGCTTCAAGGAGGGGGGATCGTGAGTCGCTGCACGGTACTGATACTCTGGACTTAGGTCATGAGAAAATTCATAAACACTTTCATCATATGCAGTATTGGTCCACTCAGAAACGTTACCTGCCATATTGAACAATCCAAAATCGTTCGGAGAATAAGAATAGATTGGAACAGTATGGCAACCATTGTCCTCAACATAGTCACCACGCATTGGCTTAAAGTTGGCCAAAGGACATCCCAAATAGTTACGTGTGTATGGTCCACCCCATGGATAAGGAGACAACTCTAATCCTCCACGTGAAGCATACTCCCACTCAGCCTCAGAAGGCAAACGGAATCTTTGGATATATGACATTCCATTCTTGTGACGGAAGTCGTTCATGATTTGTGTTCTCCATGCGCAGAACGCTTGACACTGACCCCATGACACACCCACAACTGGATAATCATCATAAGCTGGATGCCAAAAATAGTTCTCTGTTAATGGCTCATTGAAACCATAAGTGAAATCATGCACCCAAACCAAAGTATCAGGATAAACCCACACATCTTCTTCAATGATGAATTTACTTCTATCATTGTGACCCTTGTAAGAATACAATTGATCCAATTGGTTGGCTTGGCTGAACTCATCTTTACCGGCCTTTCTTGAAGCTGACTGCAAATCAATCCACCAGTAGCGGTATTTTAATTTACGTGAATCAATTTCCCATCGATCGTAAAACTTCTCAGCACCCTGAAGATAAAAACCGTCAAAAATAACATCGAACACTTCTTCATTGCTTAAATCAATTGGCTCTTCCCAATTCAATGTATATCCTTTATTTACAAATCGCTCAAACTCTTTTCCATCCTCACGCTCTTTGGCAGAATATCCTTCGATATCCGCTTGTGCCAATGCATCAAGCATCAAAGAATCCTTTACCCAATAGACGAACTGGCGATACTCATTGTTTGAGATCTCAGTTTGGTCAATATAAAATGCTGGGATAGTTACTGTCTTCGCGCGATTATTCAAAGCGTAAGGAACGTCTTGATCGCTTGGTCCCATAGTATAGGAACCGAAATGAATATAATTCATTCCATAAGGATTGGCTTGATACCATTCATCTCTTGGATAAACACCTACCAATTCTCCACCTGCTGGTGCATAACAACCGTATAAGGCTACGGCAATTAAGAAATACAAAAATGACTTTTTCATGATTTCCTTTTTTAAATTCTCCCTCCCACTATTCTTCTTGAGCAAATATTTCCAACGCAATAATAATACATTTTGTTTCAATTCCATTCAATTAGTACAAGAAACGAGGATTGACGTGGTACGTCTTCAACGGCTCTTTTGAAATATTGAACAGATAAGAAACAAACACTTCATGTGATCCAGTGCTGTACTGACGCACATCTGAAGTGGTCAAATCATAACTATACCCAATACGGAAAGTTTGATTGAATGTTGTACGACCTGACACTTTTTCTGCAAACACCTTTTGGAATCCCATCATCGGTGCAATGGCATCTCCCAATCTGTAGCTTAACCCTCCCCACAACATATTCTTCCAAAGTATATTGGCATTCAAGTCTACTGCAGGAGAAGCTTTCAAATCTGTTTTCATCATCAAATTTGAGCGCAAAACCAAATCAGTGTTCAAAGGATGATTATAACCTCCTACAATGTACATGTGGCGAGCCATTTGGTAATTCAAATCTTCCAAATCAGAAGCAGTCAAATGTGTCATAGACACACCAAAATAATATTTGTCTGGGCGGTAAAAAGTCGCTCCCAAAGCCATGTCAAATGCTGTAGAGCTTTGAGGATTCAATAAACCATTATCTCCCAACAACAATGGATCATTTTGATCAATATAAACCCATTGATTATTCAAACTCTTGTTCAGCATTCCAAATTGCAAACCCATGCTGATGCGGTTCGCACCCAACGTATGGTGATAAGCCAAATTTGCGCGAAACATGGTGTTATTCTCATTACCCAAAGTTTCGCCAATGGTTGAAATTCCAAATCCAATCATGTGATCTCCAACAGGAGCATATCCATGATAATTGAACAATGAAGTTACTGGGCTTTTAGAAAAACCAGTCCATTGATTGCGATAGAACAATGAAAGATTGTGCATCTTGTCAGACCCTGCAAAAGCTGGGTTGAAGGACACTTTGTCAAACATCCAGTTGGTCAACTGTGGGTCCTGCTGAGCACTCGCCTTCCAGGTGAAGATAACTGCAAATAATACAACAAAAGTAATTCTCATTTTCATAACTTATGTGCTCTACCTAGTTCCTATTCGGCTACGTAGAATTGCTAAAGTAGAAAATTTTATTCACAATCCAAAAAAAAAGCAAAAAAACGTAGTCAAACGTGCCTTAGTCCTTGGATTTGACTGATCTAGGTCAGACCAATTTCTGAAATGTTTTCCACCATCTATCCGGCATTTCTTGTCTCAGCGCTGTTTCATAGTCATCATAACTACACGGCACAAGATGGTGTCTCTCATACTTTTCCTTTGTTCCTGCAGGGTAAGGTACATCCATCCACCAACGATCGGTCAAGGGACTTTTGTAAAAGACCAATTCATCACCGCTATCGTCCATCAGCACTGAATAGCGGGTGTAGTCCATGTAATCTGCTTTGGGGAAATCTCCTCGGCGGTATAAAAATCCTTCTACAAAACACCATAAACATTGCGCCAACAAACCACTGGATTGATCGCGAATGTCGTATACAGGATTGAACTCATAAAACCCAATGGATGTTAGCTTATCGCTCATCCCTGCATAACGACTTATTTGGGCCAGTTCATTTCCATACAAACCATTTGCTGATGGATTAGCCACTCCAGGAAATTCTGATTGTCGAACCGCAGACATATCGATGGATATAATATCCGCATTACGCACCACAGGCTCTACCACACGAATATCACCTTGTATTTCTCCTAGTCTCGTTGCTTCAAAATACATTTTCTCCATCAATACCACCAAATCCCTTTCTGTCAAATAACGTTGGTGGCCTAGATTAGAAAAGTTGAAAAGGTAATTGGGTTTGTGCAAGACGATTTTGTTCAAATATCCGGATGCTGACTCATCATCATGACTTGTCGCAAAGTCCAATTGACGATCAACAGTGACCAAATTAACTGTTTGTTCAAGATTCTCATATGCCAAATAGTTGGCAAACGTGATATCTTGTGTTCCACCTATGATTACGGGAACAATTTCTTTTTTTATTAGAAACTCGCAAATGGTCCGAACAGCATAAAATGTATCGTCGATTTCACTTCCTGCTTTGACATTTCCCAAATCAATCAAACCAGGAGCTTCGTCCCATTTTGTCAATTCATAGAATTTCTTGCGTACTTCATCCGGCGCCTGGGATGCCCCATGGTTGCTCTTTGTTCGCCTATCTTCTTCCACTCCGATAAGAGCGATTTTGAAATGGCTCCAATCCCATTCTTCTTTATCGTGGTAGAATGCTACGTCATGAATCAATGAAGATTCAGAATAATTTGATCTGTCTTGATCAAAGATTTGCGAAGGGGAAAGAAATACTGAAAAATCCATTGTTCGAAAATAAAAAGCGCCCTGCTAGGGCGCCTTTATTTCGAAAAACATTATCAACACTTCATTGCTGAAGACCTATTTCTTCGCAGACTTCTTTACCGCGCTCTTCTTGGTGGCTGCCTTTTTGGGGGCCGCCTTCTTTGGCGCTGCTTTCTTGGTAGCTGTCCTAGCTCCGCCTTTTTTTGCCGAGCTCTTTTTACCACTTGGCTTGGTTTCAGACATAATCACTAAAATTCTCTCTAAAGTCAATGCCGCTGCATCTTCCCCTTTTGGAATCTTGTAATTATCTGAATCAGCCTTGATGTATGGACCAAATCTGCCTTTGATGACTTGAATTTCTGGACGTTCTTCGAAAGACTTGATCAAATTGGCATTGACGCCATTGATTTTATCCTCCACCAATTGTATCGCTCTTTCCAATTCAATTGTATGTGGATCATCACCTTCCTTGGTGCGCAAAGACGCAAATGTCTTGTCCCATTTTACATAAGGTCCAAATCTTCCCAAGCCGACAGCTATAGGCTTTCCACTCCACTCACCCAATACCTTGGGAAATGAGAACAATTTCATAGCTTCCTCCAAGGAGATACTAGAGATGCTTTGATCTGGTCGCAATGAAGCAAATTTCTTCTCCTCATCGTCAGATGCACCAATTTGAATAATGGGACCAAATCTTCCGATACGAGCTATCACAGGCTTACCCGTTGCAGGATCAGTGCCTAGTTCTCTCTCACCTGAAGCACGAGATGCGCTTTCAATGGTGGATTGGACTGTTTGGTGAAATGGTGAATAGAACTTGCGCAACATCTCGCGCCAATCCAATTTGCCCTCTGCGATGATATCAAACTCTTCCTCAACATTGGCCGTAAAACTATAGTCCAAAATCGTAGGGAAATAATTCACCAGAAAGTCATTTACAACCACGCCGATATCAGTTGGAAATAACTTTCCCTTGTCTGCTCCTGTACGCTCCGTTTTTACTTCAGACTTGATTTCATTTCCAGATAGAGTAATGACCTCATAGCTTCTCAAAACCCCATCCAACTCTTTCTTTTCAACGTAACCACGTTGCTGAATGGTAGAAATGGTGGGTGCATAAGTCGAAGGTCGACCGATACCCAACTCTTCTAATTTCTTTACCAAACTTGCCTCTGAATATCGGCTTGGCTTCTGAGTGAAACGCTGAATCGCCGTCATTTCTTTGCGAATCAACACCTGACCTACACGCAATGGAGGCAACATGCCTTCATCATTCTCTTCACTCAAATCATCTTCGGTTGACTCAATATACAATTTCAAAAAACCATCAAATTTAATTACCTCTCCTTTGGCAACCAACACCTCTGGCGTGGTTGAAATGGCAATTGTTGCTGTGGTTCTTTCTAATTCCGCATCTGCCATTTGGCTGGCCATCGTGCGTTTCCAAATCAAATCATATAACTTCTTCTCTCTCTCATCTCCTCCCGCTGTCCTTACGCTCATGTCAGTAGGACGAATGGCTTCGTGGGCCTCTTGTGCTCCTTTTGATTTGGAGTTGAACTGACGAGATTTTGAATATTGCGGACCGAAAGTTTTCGAAATTTCATCCTTGGCAGCTTGCAGAGCAAATTCAGATAGATTCACACTATCCGTTCTCATGTAGGTAATCTTTCCCGCCTCGTACAATCGCTGCGCCAAGCTCATGGTTCCAGAAACGCTGAATCCCAATTTTCTTGAAGCGTCCTGCTGCAACGTTGATGTCGTAAAAGGCGCTGATGGTGTGCGTTTAGATGGCTTGGTCTCTAGATTAGAAACTGTAAATGTTGCATCCTTACACAACTGAATAAACGACATCGCGTCCAAAGAAGTGCTGATGCGCTTGCTTAGTTCGGCTTTAAGATTTGAACCATCCGCATCAAACAAACCTCTTACATTGTAAAAAGGAGTAGATTCAAATGCCTCAATTTCCTTTTCGCGATCTGCGATAATACGAACGGCAACGCTCTGTACACGACCGGCACTCAAGCTTGGACGAACCTTTTTCCACAAAACCGGAGACAACTCAAAACCTACCAAACGATCTAAAATTCGGCGTGCTTGTTGTGCGTTTACCAAATCAATATCTACTTTTCTTGGATTGTCAATGGCGTTCAATATGGCCTTCTTGGTAATCTCATGAAACACAATACGCTTGGTTTTGCTTTCAGGAATTCCAAGCGCCTCCATCAAGTGCCATGAAATGGCTTCTCCCTCGCGGTCCTCATCCGTTGCCAACCACACCACTTCTGCTTTGGTCGCCAATTTTTTGAGCTCTCGCACCATGTCTTTTTTATCATCCGTCACCTCATACGCCGGCTCAAAATCCTTGGTCATATCGATGGCTTGGTCCTTCTTAGGAAGGTCTCTCACATGCCCCATACTCGACTTTACAATAAAGTCTTTTCCCAAATACCCTTCAATGGTTTTTGCCTTTGCAGGGGACTCCACGATCACCAAATTTTTACTCATCTCAATTTCTTTAGTCGGCGACAAATGTATAGTTTTTTATTTCGGTTCACCAAAAATCACATAACACCATGACAAAACGGCATATATTTGCACTATATAATAATCATTCAAAACAGCCAAACACTGTGGAGGAAAAAACACTAGATGAAAATCGTCAAGGGGAGTTCTTGATGGTTGAAGCGACCGCGCCACTGCCCGAGAATCGCAAAGCAAAAAAATTATTGTTGGAAAGCTACGGCTGTCAGATGAATTTCTCAGACAGTGAAATTGTCGCGTCCATCTTGACCCAGCAAGGTTATGAAACCACCCGTGATGCAGAAGAAGCAGACCTGGTGCTCTTAAATACATGCGCTATTCGCGATAATGCGGAACAACGTGTACGCGGAAGACTGCAATTTTTTCAAACCTTAAAAAAGAAAAATCCTGACCTTCAAGTGGGTGTTCTTGGCTGTATGGCTGAGCGCCTGCGTGAAAAGTTACTTGAAGAAGAAAAGTTGGTTGACTTGGTAGTAGGCCCTGATGCCTATCGTGATCTTCCTAACTTATTGGAGCAAATCGATACGGGTCAAAAAGCGGTGAACGTGCTTTTGAGTCGTGAGGAAACTTATGCAGAGATTACTCCTGTTCGCTTGAACACCAATGGTGTTACGGCTTTCATTTCTATCATGCGTGGATGTGATAACATGTGCTCTTTCTGTGTTGTGCCATTTACGAGAGGTCGCGAAAGAAGTCGGGATCCAAAGAGTATTGTCAAAGAGGCTACTGAATTGTTTGAACAAGGATACCGCGAAGTCACATTGTTGGGACAAAACGTTGATAGTTACAAATGGAACATCAACAACAAAGGTGAAATTGAAGATCCCAATATGCCCACAACCAATTTTGCTCAGCTGTTGGAAATGGTAGCTTTGGTCAATCCTGATTTGCTCGTTCGATTCTCGACATCACACCCGAAGGATATGACCGATGAGGTTTTGTTGACCATGGCCAAGTACGAGAATATTTGCAAATACATCCATTTACCCGTTCAAAGTGGTCATACCGATGTGCTGAAAAAAATGAATCGTGGCTATACCCGTGAATGGTACATGAGTCGTATTGAATCGATCAGAAACATCATGCCTGAATGTGCCATCAGTACTGACGTCATTGCTGGTTTTTGTAGTGAGACAGAAGAACAACACCAGGCTACGGTCTCTTTGATGAACTGGGTAGGATATGACATGGCGTATATGTTCAAATACAGTGAACGTCCAAAAACCTTGGCCGAAAGAAAATATGAAGACGATGTTCCAGAGGAAGTAAAAGGACGTCGTTTAACTGAAATCATCGACGCTCAAATGATCAAAAGTGCGGAATGCACGAAAAAACACATTGGTAAAACGCAACGTGTGTTGGTCGAAGGTGTTTCTAAAAAATCTACAGAGCACCTTTATGGAAGAAACAGCCAGAACGTTGTAGCTGTATTTCCAAAAGGAAATATTGAGATTGGAGATTATGTTGATGTTGTTATGAAAGAATGCACCTCTATCACTTTGAATGGTGAAGTGGTGGCGCATTATCCAAGAAAAAAATAAGACATGGAACTGCAAAGTATCAAGCAAAGATTTGGAATTATAGGACAATCCCCTCTGCTCATAAGAGCGTTGGAGATAGCTATGCACGTGGCACCTACCAATATCTCTGTTTTGATCAATGGAGAAAGTGGCGTTGGTAAGGAAAATATTCCCAAGATCATACACCATTTGAGCAGCAGGAAGCACGGACCATATATCGCAGTTAACTGCGGCGCAATTCCAGAAGGAACCATCGACTCTGAGCTATTTGGCCATGAAAAGGGATCTTTCACCGGAGCCCACGAAGCAAGAAAAGGGTATTTTGAAGAGGCCAACAATGGAACCATTTTTTTGGATGAAGTAGCGGAACTTCCGCACAGCACCCAAGTTCGATTGTTGCGCGTTTTGGAAACAGGAGAATTTATCCGAGTAGGATCGTCCAAGGTTCAAAAGACCAACGTGCGCGTTATTGCCGCTACCAATGTCGACTTTAATGACGCCATCGGCTCAGGCAAATTCAGAGAGGATTTATTCTATCGTTTAAATCAAGTCCCCATTGCTATGCCCGCTTTGAGGGAAAGAGGTCAAGACATTGTCCATTTGTTTAAAAAATTCGCGAGTGACTTTTCAGAAAAATACCAAGTCCCTGTTTTACAATTGCCATCAGAAAGTGAGTCATTGATATTGAATTACTATTGGCCTGGAAACATTCGACAATTAAAGAACATCACCGAACAAATGAGTCTGTTGGAAGAAAACAGAATCATATCACCAGAGGCTCTGCGCGCTTATCTTCCAACAGAAGGTTTTGCCACCAACGGACTAGTGCGTAAAGGAAGTCAACCGCAAGATTTTAGTGAACGAGAAGTATTGTACAAGGTGTTGTTTGAAATGAAGAATGAATTGAATGAACTCAAACAAATCGTTTTTGGATTGATGCAAGGCAATGTCGATTTGGAAAACGTGAATTTGAGTAGGAATGTTCATGATTTTGAAAGTCATAACTCTCCGCTTATCACAGTCACGCCCAATCCAAACGCGAGCAATACACCCATTTTGGTGAGTTCTCCTCCTTCTCATGAAATTATCGAAGAGACATTATCTTTGATGGACACTGAAAAGGAAATGATCAAGAAAGCATTGCTTAAGCACAAAAGCAGAAGACGCAATGCCGCCAAAGAGTTGGGTATTTCTGAGCGAACATTGTACAGAAAAATCAAAGAATACGATTTAAACGATCTGTGAAAAAAAATCTGACATATTTGATTATTGGAATCATCCTGATTTTCTCAGGATGCCAAATCAATTATTCGTTTACAGGTGGGCAATTTAGCGGTGCTGAAAGTTTTCAAGTCAATTTTATTCGTCCACAAACTGCGTTAGCTTCACAAATATATGCGCAGAATTTGACTGAAGGATTAAAAGACTATTTGTTGGCACAAAGTCCTTTGCGTCTGGTGACGAGCAGTGGGGATTTGCAATATGAAGGGGTTATCACAGAATACAACGTTGCTCCAATTGCAGCAAGAGGAAATGAAACAGCCTCGCTCACAAGACTTACGGTGACTGTAAAAATGAAATACACCAATCAACTTGAGAAAGAATTGGGATTTGAAAAAACCTTCACCAAGTATGCCGACTTTCCTGCGGGACAAGATTTTTTTAGTGTTCAAGAAGAACTTTGGGGAAGCATCAATGATCAGTTGATTCAAGAAATTTTCAACGCCAGTGTCGGGAATTGGTAATCACATATCGAAAGACCAATTGGTCGCTTGGTTGCAGTCTCCTCAATTGGTCGACGCCAATTGTATACCCGCCTTAGAGTTTCTGATTACCGAGTATCCATGGTTTGCTCAAGCACATGCGTTACTAGCACTCGCCAAAAAGAATAGTGACGCACCTGATTTTCAAACTCATTTACATCAGGCCGCTCTGCGTGCGCCTGACAGAAGATTTATCTACCATCTTCTGGAGAAAAAGGAAGAAAAATTATTTGTAGATATTCCTATTACTCCGGACGAAATTGATATTGAAGTACCCGCAAATGAACCAATCCATGTAACCATCCCGGTAGAAAATTGGGTGGATGTCATCCTTGAAGATGAACCCGTTGTTGTTGTTGATGAAGATTGGGTGGACATCAAATTTGGAGAAGAG
>JBDLUK010000085.1:0-3741 GCA_039805365.1 Bacteroidota bacterium
CGAAAATCTATTTTGCAGCATCCTCCAAGGTTTTTAAAATGCTCGTCCACAGCAGCGCTGCGGCATTTTCCCAAGTGTATTTTTCTAGAATACGCTTGCGTTCATTTTGCCAGTCGTTGTCCTGAACATCAACAGACAAAAGTTGGTGCATTTGATCAGCAATCTCTTGTATATTTTTAGAATCGGCATACAACGCGCATTTACCGCCTATTTCCGGCATACTGGTGTTGTTGCCTGCCAAAACCGGAACATTGCATTGCAGGGCCTCTAGAATCGGAATACCAAAGCCCTCAAAGTGACTCACCATCAACAACCCAGACGATTTTCCAAGTAGCGGAAACAAATCTTCATGGGCAATTCGTCCCAAATATTCCACTCCTTTTTGGGCTTGGCTTTGGTGACCATCAAACATCGACTCTCCAACGATTTTCAATTGAAATTCGGGATGATTTTTTTGAAAGATTTGAAAAGCGCGCAAGGTATTTTCCAAATTTTTTCGGGGATGCAATGATCCCACAAAAACAAAATAGGGTTGTCTTTTGTTATCACCACTGCTCTTCGCGGGATTGACGCCATTGCACAAGACATCGATCTTATCCAATGGCACACGATAGGTGTGGGCAATATCAGATTTTGAATATTCGCTAACTGTCGCGATGCGCGCGGAAGCAGCCACCACAGCGGGAGTGGTGCGGTTCCAATATTGCGCATATGGCTTGGGAAGAAATTCGGGATGGTGCACAAAGTTGAGGTCGTGAATGACGGTCAATTGTGGGCAGGGGCATCGCAGAGAGCCGTGTCCATCGGGCGAAATGAAAATATCCGCCTGAATTCTTTTGAGTAAAAAGGGCACCGAGTAGTTGAACCACCAATCGAACAAAAAGGGTCGTCGAGCCGGTGGAAAAACGGTATGGTGAAAAACGTTTTTTGATTCGGGAATCAAATCGCGTTGAAAATGATCAAAGAGCAAATGGAACTCGTGTTCCGGATGCGCTTGGATAATTCTGGAGATGGTTTCCAGAGAAAAACGACCAATACCCTCCAATTTCTGGGGTTTTAAGAGACGGGTATTGATTGCTATACGCATAAATGAAAAAGCCACGCTGTTGCGTGGCAATTTACTCTATTTTCAATAAGATTATAGACGCTCGATACCTTTGTGACGACGCTCGTCAGAAACGGTCAATTTCTTACGTCCTTTGCGACGACGCGCGTTTAATACGCCGCGACCTGCAGCATCAGCCATTCTTTTGCGGAATCCGTGTTTGTTACGGCGCTTTGTATTCGAGGGTTGGTAAGTACGTTTCATAATCGTCAAAGTTTTTAAACGGGTGGCAAATATACAATGTTTTCAACAATTTACACTATGGATTTGATTTCTTTTTTCTCAAATCTGATTTTTTTATTGGCTTCTCAAATTTGATTGGAAGATTTTTATTGATTTTCAATGCTTTACCTTCTACATATCCCTCTCCCCCGATGAGAATTTCATCTGAAAAAAGTATGGAAAAAGCACTAGAAAGGGCTGCATTGAGGTTGGCTTCGGTCCCTTGGATTTTTAATAAGTATTCATTTTTCGAATGTTTTGGGACATGAATCGGTTCGGCCAATCTCACGCGGGTGATCTTTCTTCCTTGTAAAGTCAAGTCAATATCGGCATCGATGATGTCCACGGAAAACCAATTGGGGTTGTCAATGGTCACTTTGATACTTCCCTTGACCCCTGTTTCTTCTAACTCTTCAAACTCCAACTGTCGGACATTCTCTACCTGGACATCTTTGTAGATACCACAGGAAGTTAAGCCCACGCTGAGTAGGAGAATGAAGAGAAAGCGCATGAATTTATTTCGCGAAGTTGTCGAAGAAATAAGGAATGGTTTCAATACCCTTGTAGTAATTGAACAATCCGTAATGCTCATTGGGTGAGTGCAACGCATCGCTGTCCAAACCAAATCCCATCAATACACTCTTCAATCCCAAGTCTGATTCAAACATCGCGACGATTGGAATAGAACCACCACCTCGGGTTGGAATAGGCTTCTTACCATAGGTTTTCTCCATGGCATCGCTAGCCGCTTTGTACGCCTTGCTATCTGTTGGTGTAACAACAGGATTTCCACCGTGGTGCGGACGAACCTCAACACGCACGCCCTTCGGCGCAATCTTCATGAAGTGATTGGTGAATTTCTCCGTGATCTCTTCTTGTGTTTGATGCGGAACCAAGCGCATTGAAATTTTAGCGTACGCTTTGGAAGGCAATACAGTCTTAGAACCTTCACCGATGTAACCGCCCCAGATACCGTTGCAATCCAAAGTTGGACGTACCCCAGTGCGCTCGATGGTGGTATAACCAGCCTCTCCGTAAACCGCTTCGATGTTCAAGTCTTTGCAATAATCTGACTCACTGAAAGGCGCCAAGTTTAAAGCAGTTCTTTCTTCAGCGGTTAATTCCAATACGTTGTCATAAAAGCCGTCAACGGTGATGTGGTTGTTATCGTCATGCAATGAAGCAATCATTTTGGCCAATACGTTGATAGGGTTGGCTACAGCACCTCCGTATACACCACTGTGCAAGTCGCGGTTAGGACCAGTTACTTCCACTTCCAAATAGCTCAAACCACGCAATCCGCAGTCGATACTGGGGCAATCGTTGGCAATGACGCTGGTGTCGGAAATCAATACGATATCAGCCTTCAAACGCTCTTTGTTGTTGCGGCAGAATGGACCCAAGTTCGAACTTCCACATTCTTCTTCCCCTTCGATCATGAACTTCACGTTACAAGGAAGGCTGTTGGTTTTGTTCATTGCTTCAAAAGCCTTGACGTGCATGAACATTTGACCTTTGTCATCGCAAGAACCACGAGCGAAAATCGCTCCGTCTGGATGCACTTCCGTTACCTTGATGGTTGGTTCAAATGGATGTGTGTCCCACAATTCGATGGGATCTGCAGGCTGCACGTCGTAGTGACCATAGACCAAAACTGTTGGAAGAGAGGGGTCGATTAGTTTTTCGCCATACACAATCGGATGACCTTCAGTGGCACAAACTTCCACGTTGTCTGCCCCCGCTTCGCGAAGGTTTTTTGCTACCAATTCCGCGCATTTTGCGACGTCTGCATTGTAGGCAGAATCCGCGCTAACACTGGGGATTCTGATGAGTTCGAACAATTCGTTTAAGAAACGATCTTTGTTGTCTAAAATGTATTTTTGAGCTGCTTCCATGATCTTTAAAATTTCGTTGTGCAAGATAAAGCTTAGTTCGCACATCACCACGTTATATTTGCCAACGTATGTCACAAGTTTCTTTTGAAAATACAGCGATTGCCTTTAAGGGTAAAGACAATTCCGCGTTGCGCAGGTCCTATTGGTTGTTTCGTTTGATTGGCAATCCTGCTTTGGTGAAGTTGGGAGGCAAGATGACTGATTTTGCATTAAAAATCAACTTCCCGTTGGGATGGGCCATCAAGAACAACATCTTTGCGCAGTTTTGCGGAGGAGAGACCATTGAGGAGTGCAAGCAATCTGCTGATCGATTGGCGCAATATGGCATTGGAACCATTTTGGATTATTCTGTTGAGGGCAAAGAAAAGGAAAGTGATTTTGATGCAACAGCCGACGAGATCATTCGCACCATTGTTGCCGCCAAGGGCAATCCCAATATTCCATTTTGTGTTTTCAAAGTAACGGGAGTCGCTCGATTTGAGTTGTTGGAAAAGCAGAACGAGGTGGTTCGCGGCAGCG
>JBDLUK010000086.1:0-5011 GCA_039805365.1 Bacteroidota bacterium
AGGGTTGCCGCGGGGAGGCTGCCAAACTGCATTTTTGTTTGTTGGGGTTTGTCTGGGTTACTTTTCAGCATAGGACTGATTTTTTCGCAAATCTACGATGAATTGTTTACAATCTGCCATCTACCCATGCGTGGGGCAGGACGGCTTTTACATCGTATAACACGGCGTCCGGCGCTTGGAAGGCCCGGATATCGGTGGCAATGAATTCTTTGTGGCTTACGGCCAGGATGACGGCGGCGTATTGTTTTGACGCGGCGCTGAGGTCAGCCCACGAGTTCAATTTAATGTTGTATTCATGCTCCACTTCTTCAGGTTGTGCGTGTGGATCCACCACATCCACATCTACCTCATAGCTTTGGAGTTCGCGGATCACATCGATCACTTTGGAATTGCGCAAATCCGGACAGTTTTCTTTGAAAGTTATGCCTAAAACCAATACTTTGGCACCCTTCACGGGCTGGTTTTTGGCTATCATCAACTTCACCACTTTTGAGGCAATGAAGGCACCCATGTTGTCGTTGATGCGGCGACCGCTGTGTATTACCTCTGGAAAGTATCCCACACTCTCGGCCTTGCTGGTGAGGTAATATGGATCTACCGAGATACAATGTCCGCCAACCAAACCCGGCTTAAACGGCAAAAAATTAAACTTGGTTCCCGCGGCTTCTAGCACTTGGGTGGTATCGAGGTTGAGTCGGTCGAAAATGAGGGCCAGCTCGTTCACAAAACTTATGTTGAGGTCTCGCTGACAGTTTTCTATCACTTTCGCTGCTTCGGCCACTTTGATGCTTGGGGCTTTGTAGGTACCAGCAGTGATGATACTTCCGTAGAGTTGATCCACAAAATCCGCAGTGGCTTCTGTGCTACCGCTGGTGATCTTGCGAATTTTTGTCAGGGTACGTTCTTTGTCGCCCGGCACAATGCGTTCGGGACTGTATCCACAGAAAAAATCTTGATTGTATTTGAGTCCACTGCCTTGTTCAAGTAATGGCACACAATCTTCCTCGGTGCAACCGGGGTAAACGGTACTTTCATAAATCACCACATCACCTTTTTTCAGGAATTGGGCCAGCATTTTACTCGCACCTTTGAGCGGAGACAGGTCGGGCTTTTTATTATCATCAATGGGTGTGGGCACGGTAACAATGTAGACATTTGCCTGAGCCAAATCTGCGGTGTTGGCTGAGAAATTTAGGTGCGCGCTTTCGGCAAGTTGCTCAGCGCTCATCTCTTGGGTAAGGTCTATGCCATTGCCTAGTTGTTCAATGCGGGTAGCATTGATATCAAATCCCAGGGTGGGATAATGCTTGCCAAACTCTACAGCTAGGGGAAGTCCCACATAGCCTTGTCCAATGACAGCAATTTGGGTATTTGTTAAAGAAAAATTCAAGGGTAAAAACTTTTTTTGTGTTGAGATGTTTTTAAAGCTTCGCCCTTTCGGTCACAATCCGGACCTACAGGGTTTTCGAAATTACACGCAATTTCTGAGGCCACAAAAATAGCGAAAACTTGTACGCGTTGTTGCGTTTTTCACAAAGGAAACCGCACCCTTTGTGAATTATGCAAATGTTGAGGAAAACTTACGCCCAAGGGAATTCAAAGTTCTCAGAACTTCAGATTAAATAACTTCTTGTAGTCAGATTCGAAATCTGATTGCTCAAAATAAATTTGGGCAGTGTTTAGGGCACTGATGCTAAAAGAATCAAACTCAATTTGATTCAATTTACCCAACTTAATTACTGCTTCTGCAACATCTTGAGAATCTAATTCAACCAACCAACCGGCCTCGTCCTGTTCCACATCTTTCCATGGTGTGTTTTTTCCAATGATTACGGGTCGGCCAACGCTGAGGCACTCATAAATCGCATGTCCAAAATTCTCCCCCTTGCTTGGCAACACCAATGCATGGTATTGGGAAAAGATTTCCTGAGACCGTTCAGATTTCACAGCCCCATGGTATTCGCATTTCACATTCACTGGCAGCTCTGAAATCAATTCCAAGCAATGATTCCAATATTGACTGTCTTTTACAGGTCCGTAAATATCAAAAATCATTGAAAATTCAATTTTTTTCAATGCCTCTAGAACCAAATGCAAGTTTTTCTTTTCGGTAATTAAGGACAAGAAAACCAGTCGTAATGGAATTGGATTGCCTATTGGAATTTCTAATATTTCCTGCCATGGTTGCTTTGGCACATTCTGAGCAACAATGATATCAGCCTTCTTTTGAAATTGATCAATATCCACTGCTTCTTGCTGGTCGGTGGCATGCCATCGCACCTGGTCAAATAATTTCAGTTTCTGCAGCAATTTCAAATAGGTCATTTTTTTTGTCGACCTAATCTCCAATGACCCAGATTGCAACATACCCCTGGGTGCAATAATTACTCTTACATTTCTTTGAAATATTCGAACATACACCAACGGGATAAAAAAGAAAAAAGGAGAAAAGATTCCATTGAAATAAATGCTTTCAATCTCTGACCATCTGATCTTCCTCAAAGCCGAAATAATCCTAAATCTGCTTGTGTATTGAACATCTGAAAGTAAATCGCCGGCCTCAGCCACATTACTTCCATCCAAATCATTGTCTGAGGTAATAACTTGAAATTTCTCCTCGCCCCCACACAAATCATAGAGATTTTTCAAGGATTGAATGATTCCCCCACCTTTATATGCTGGGTAAAAATAATCGGCCAGAATGAGAATCTTCTTTTGCTGTTCCAAGGTTGTTAAATAGGCTCCAAAATTACATCGCCCTGTTAAGATTTTCGCAAGCCTTTACAAAGATTATAGTCCCAAAGCAGGAAAAGTATTTTAATTTTGATGCATGTCGGCCCCGTCTCTCCAAACCCTACACCTCTTCAACCGCCTTTGCTTTGGCGGAAGATTGCAGGATTTGGACAACCCCGAGGCAGCCATTTGGATGAAACCTGCGGCGGCATCTAAACAATTGTTTGGCTCTATCCCCAGTTACAAACCTTTAAAATCCTATTCTGAAGAGCTCATGGTAGACAAATCGGAGCTTGCCAGGGTGGAAGAAAACAGGAAGGTCTATCCCAATTCCTTTGATGAGATCACCCACAATTGGCTTCGACATACTGCAGACAGCAGCAATCCCATCCGGGAAAAGGCGGCCTTGTTTTGGATGCATTTCATTCCGGTCATTGGTGAAAGTGAAATCCGGGTAAAACCTTTGATGGATATTTACCGCCAACACGCCTTGGGCAAATTGGAAGACCTGTTTTTTGACTTGTTCTTGAATCCCAATTTCATGAGTTTTCTTACGGCTGTCAATTCCACCAAAGACAGCCCCAACCAAAATTTGGCCCGGGAATTTATGGAGTTGTTTACGTTGGGTGTGAACAACTACACCGAAAACGATGTTCGAGAACTTGCACGCTGCTTCGCCGGCTTTGTGCAACCCGATGAAAAGATTCAAACACTCACCTTAAAGGCCGAAAACCAAGATTTTGGTGAAAAAACCTTGCTCGGACAGCGCAAGTCATACGATTACAAAGAAGCCATTCAGTGGATTATCGCCCAACCCCAAACGGCAAAGTTTATCGCCAAGCGGGTTTTGCAATTTTACCTCACCACTGAACCCACTGAACAGATGATCCATGATTGCGCGGTGGTGTATCAAGAGAGCGAACATGAGTTTGCGGCATTGTTGGAGTTCATGTGCAAGCAAGCTTGGTTCTACGACCCCAAATACATGGGGAACAAGGTAAAAACGCCCATGGAATTGTTGTTGCAATTTCAACATCAAACGGGGTTGAGATCCTATGGACTGATGTGTCATAGCCATTTGCAACGTTTGTTGGGACAGCAGTTGTTCAATCCACCGAGTGTAGGCGGCTGGCCCGGTGGCAATCAGTGGTTGAATGGCAGCGTGCTCGTTAGTCGTCTCACTTTGCTCAGCGACCTCCTACACATATCCAACAGAACCCTACCCAAAAACGGCATCGCATACAAAACACACTCTTGGCTTTCCAACTTTTCACTGCGCTTGTTTCGCTGGAATATGGACGCCAAATTCAATGAAGACGAATATCTCGATACTCTAGAAAAAAATGGCATTCCCGAAGCTTATTGGCTATTGGGTAGTCGTTTTGAGATGCTTCAAGAAAACGAAAAATCTTCGTTGCGTTTGCGCGAGATATTGCAACATCCTTACTACCAATATTGCTGAGATGAATCGCAGGAAATTCATAAAAACGGGATTGGCTGTGGGTGCTGCTACCTATGCGGCGGGAAGTTTGCTCGAAAGTTGCGGCAATTCTGGCGCTGTTGCCCCTATCTACCAAGGCAAGCGATTGGTCTTGATATCTTTGGATGGCGGACACGACGGCTTGCATGCCATCGCTCCCAAACAAAACGATCTGCTTGCCAAGCTTCGTCCGCAAATCTATGCCGACACACAGAAGCAAGGCATTTCAATGTCCTTGGCCGGGAAAAGTGATTTTTTACTGCATAGAAATCTTAAGTCGTTGATGCCATCATTGGAAGCGGGTGAATTTCGAATCATCCCGAATGCGGGTCTACCATTGAATGAATGGAACGGCTCTCACTTTGTGAGTCAGGATTTTTGGGCCATGGCCGAATACGAAGGCAATCGCAACCCTACTGGGGTTAAGGGCACGGGATGGGTGGGCAGACTGCTTGAAAGAGATGGCATGCAAGTGAGTGAATTTCAACGCACAGCCATCGCCATGGGGTCACTTACGCCATTGGTTTTGCAAAGTCAGCGCATTTCTGGCATCGCATGGCCAGGGTTGGAGGCATCGGAAACAATGAAATCACAGGTAGAATCGTGGCTCAGTAACATGCCGCCCATCGAAAACAATGTGGTTTACCAAGAAATGGCAGATTTGTCTATGGTTTATCAGTGGCTGAATCAGACTTCACCGGCGCCGGGGTTTCCTGCTTCGGGTTTGGGATTGCAGCTGTCGCACGCCGCCACATTGATTCAACAAGACCAACCGTTTCGGGTGATCAAATGCAGCGA
>JBDLUK010000087.1:0-3027 GCA_039805365.1 Bacteroidota bacterium
TCGATACCTACAACAAAAAAGGGAGCTTGTATTTCTTCTCAACTTATTTTGAGCGTGTTTCCGTTCCCCGAAATGGCGAATGCTTATTGTCTGATCATTTGGGTAGAGTGTATGCCAAACGAAATTTCAAGGATGGAATTATTCAAGAGGAGTTCACAATTCACTTGGAAAGTCAAAAGCCATACACCATTTACAAGAGGATTGACAACGACTCCATCATTGGTTTGGCGAAATACCATGATGTCTTAGGTAGAAAAAGCCAAGAGGTCGTTTATTACTGGAGCAATGGGCATCGTCGTTGCTGGACCCAAACGGACTTTTACATGAATGGGAAGAAGAAAAAGGAGGCTACCTATTGTATGATTCCGCTGACCGAAATGACGGCCAATGGATACGCCTTGCCTCCTGCTCACATCATCGATGCGGAAGGATACGCTGATGATATTGTCCCATGGGGATGGGAGATGGAATACCATGAAAATGGTAAACTGAAAAGCAAGAAATTTCATCGATATATAGTTGCGGACAATGGAAGTAACCTCGAGCAGTATTCTCTGGAGGGCAAAGTAGTAGAGTATTACGACAATGGTCAAAAATTATTGGAAGGGTTTTACCTCAATGGATCTCCTGATAGTTTGTGGCAATATTACTTTCAGAATGGAAGGCTTAGTGGGGTTAAACAATTCAAAGAAAACCTTGGTGCAGGTGCATGGCGAGAATATCATGACAATGGAATAACGAGCTTCGAACATTTCTACAACGAGGATATTTATGACCCTTTTAATCCGCATTTGAAACAGTACAATCGCAATGGTGTATTGGTCAAAGAGAAGTGGATCAAGTCTGATGGGAAGGGCTTTCTAAGAGAATATTATGACAACGGATCTTTGGCCAATGAAGAACTTTTTGATTACGGTCCTAGAGAGAATGTCAAGCAAAGAAAGTTCTACCCCAATGGTCAATTGCAAATGGTTGCTTATCGTGGAGCAACCAACGATACAAGTTTCGCTTCATATTATGAAAATGGGCAGCTGGAAACTTTTACATCTACTGGAATTCACCGAACCAAGCAGTTGCAATATTTTCCCAATGGGAAAATGAGAATGCAGTTTGAGTCGACCAGCATGCTTGATCATCGCTCATCCCTCCATGAAATTTTTCAAGAGAATGGAAATCTGCTGCAATCGATGCGGACCAATCAAGATACCACTACTCAAACCTATTTCTTTTTAAATGGCCAAATGAAACAGACTTTCCGTAGGGAAAAGACATTGCTTCAAGGTAATTATCTGGAGTGGGATAGTTTAGGGAAACCATTAACGCAATTGGTATATCACAATGGTATTCGAATTGGGGTTGGGCTGGTGAAAAAAAGAACGCCAAGAGCACTAAGTAGACATGAAGAGATCAACTTGGAAAATTGGTGGTTGGCTTGCCTGGAAAATTCACATCGAGCTGATTCGCCCAATGCCGACTCTTATTTTTTGTCCAAGGATTCTATTCAAGTGTATCTGCAGGTTTTGAAAGCGGCAATGGAATTTATGCCTGAAGAATGGAAAGCAGAGGTTCCTTTGGTAAGCAATGAACAAGGACGGAAGTTTGTTTATCGTTTTGTTTTGAAAGACAACCCAGAGGATAGTATATCGTTGCATTGGATGACTTTTTGCAAAAGTCAAGGTTGGAAAATGGTAAAAGAAGATCCGATGAATGGCACTTGGAAGGCGGGAGATTTTGAAACGAGTGACTTTTTTAGCCCTGAATGGATCAAACAGCATTTTAAAAAGAACTATCCCAATGCCGCATTGGAGGTGTTGATACAGCCCCGTTGGGTGCCCAATGGCGGAGCTCATGTCTTTGTGTCAGCTAAAAGGCGATACGATGGCGCGTCAACCGTTGATCTTGTAATTACCCGGATGTCCAATGTAGCATTGATGAATTGGAACACCCCATGGGGAGTAAGAAATTTTACTTTCTATGGCGATGACATAGAACCCTTCAATCGTTTTTTTGATTGGAACATTCCACAAAGTTCGGGTTTCGAACTTCCTTGGGATTAAAGATTCAATAGATTTTTGCTATACTTTTATAATTATATAGATATAGTAATATGACACTTCAGCAATTGACCTACTTGGTCGCATTGGATACCCACCGACAATTTGTGAAAGCAGCGGAGAGCTGTTTCGTGACGCAGCCCACACTAACGATGCAAATTCAAAAATTGGAAGAAGAGGTTGGTGGAAAATTGTTTCATCGAAATACAACACCTATCGAACCTACAATTTTAGGAAACATCATGGTGGAGAAGGCTCGATTGATTTTGAGTGAAGTGGAGGGTTTAAAGACCATCGTCAATGGCGAAGTGGAAAAGGTTGAAGGGACTTTTACTTTGGGCATCATTCCAACGATTGCGCCGTATTTGATTCCGTTGTTTTTGCCAATCGTGGCCAAAAAGAATAAGAAAGTTCATTTAAAGGTGAAGGAAATGCGAACGGACGAAATAATTTCTGCATTGAAAAAAGGGGAGATAGATTTGGGTATTTTGGCCACACCTTTAGAGGAAAAGCAAATAAGGGAATGGCCAATGTATTATGAACCATTTTTGGTTTACTTATCGGAAAAGGATTCAAGATACAATAAAAAGCATTGGAAGTCGAGTGATTTGGAAGCCAACGACATGTTGATGCTGGATGAAGGCCATTGTTTTAGAGAACAAGCCTTGGTAATTTGCGGTAGTAAGGGAAAAAGAAAGGACTTGAATTTTGATTATCAAAGTGGATCTCTAGAAGCGCTAATGCGGATGGTAGAACAAGGTTTGGGATATACCATGATTCCCGAATTAACAGTAAAGGGTCAATCCGGTGAGCGTCATGCGCGGTCATTTGCGAATCCCATTCCTGTGCGAGAAGTATCCATTGTTACCCACCAAAGTTTTCATCGATTGGCGTTGGTTGAATGGTTGCAATCTGAAATTCAAAAAGTTGTTCCAAAAGATTACTTGCAAGGCAAGAAATACAGACGGATTGC
>JBDLUK010000088.1:0-6758 GCA_039805365.1 Bacteroidota bacterium
TGTGACAATGGCACGGATGACAACTGCGATGGAGAAGAGACCACTTGTATTTTCTTGGGATGTATTGATGTTGCAGCATGTAATTTCAATGCAACTGCAAATACAGATGATGGATCGTGTACTTACCCAGCGCAATCTTATTTGAATTGCGACGGAACATGTATCAACGATACGGATGCTGATGGTGTATGTAACGAAATCGAAGTTGCGGGATGTACAGATGCAACAGCATGTAACTACAACGCGAATGCTACAGACGAAGACAATACTTGTACTTACCCAGCGCAATCGTATTTGAATTGTGACGGAACATGTATCAACGATACGGATGCAGATGGAGTTTGTAACGAAATCGAAGTAGCGGGTTGTACAGATGCAACAGCATGTAACTACAATGAATTAGCTACTGATGAAGATGGAAGTTGCATATTGCCTATAGCTGAGATATGTAATTTGTTGGATGATGATTGTGATGGAGAGGTAGACGAATTTGTTACTACAACATATTTTGCAGATATTGATGGTGACGGATTTGGAGATATTAGTAATACTATCGAGGCTTGTTCTTTGCCTATGGGATACGTTTCTGACAATACTGATTGCGATGATAATGCAATAACTTATCTCGATGTTGACGGAGACGGATTTGGAGTAACTACGGAAGTTGCATGTGGTGTATACAACAACCAAGATTGTAATGATGGTACTGCTTTGATTCAACCCAATGCTATGGAAATATGCAACGAAGTTGATGATGATTGTGATGGATTGATCGACGAAGGAGTTCAGAATGCATATTATGCAGATGTAGATTCAGATGGATTTGGCGATGTAAACGCATTATTGATGGCATGTACAATGCCAGCTGGATATGTTACCAATACAGATGATTGTGATGACACACAGTTGACCTACTTGGATGTAGACCAGGATGGTTATGGTGTTGGAAATCCTATTGCTTGCGGAGCCAACAATAATTTGGATTGTAATGATATCAATTCCTCTATGAATCCAGGTGCCCCTGAAATCTGTAATGGTATTGATGACAACTGTAGTGGAATCATCGATGAAGGTTTACTTACCACGTATTACATTGATGTGGATACGGATGGGTATGGTGATCCCAACAACATGATAGATGCTTGTACCCAACCACTGGGATTTGTATTGAATAATACGGATTGCAATGATGCAGCAAGTTGGGCCAATCCATTGGGTATCGAAGTTTGCAATGGAGTAGATGATAACTGTGATGGAACTATAGATGAGGGTGTTCTTTTGACCTACTATGGTGATGCAGACGGTGATGGCTTTGGTAATATCAACGATAGTTTGTGGTCTTGTGCGCAACCTGATGGATACATTGACAACACTTTGGATTGTGACGATTCTCAGCCCACTGTATTTGAGGGAGCAACAGAAGTGTATGATGCTTTGGACAACAACTGTAATGGATTGATAGACGAAGGATTTGAATTTATTCCAGATGCATTCTCTCCCAATCAAGATGGGGATTATGACTACTTCGTAATCGATCGCTTGTTGCCTCAGGAGCATGTTGCAATCAAAGTATTCAACCGTTGGGGCGGATTGATGTACGAAGCATCAGATTACCAAAATGATTGGAATGGTTTCAGCAACGTTGGCGGTCATTCAGGTGAAGAAATGGCTGTTGGAACTTATTATTACGAAATAGAATTGCAGTTCAGCAAGAAAACATACAGTGGTTATATCACATTGTGGAGATAAGAACACGATTAAAAAATAGAGCTATGAAAAAGAGTGTTTGGATTTTATTTGTAATGTTGACTGTTGGTGCAATGGCCCAGCAAGATCCACAGTACAGTTTGTACATGTTCAATGGATTGAATATCAATCCAGCTTACGCTGGTGCTTCCAATGGGATAGTCTCCAATTTGCATTATCGTTATCAGTGGGTAGGTATATCAGGTGCTCCAAAA
This sequence comes from Bacteroidota bacterium, assembly GCA_039805365.1. Classification (GTDB taxonomy): domain Bacteria; phylum Bacteroidota; class Bacteroidia; order Flavobacteriales_D; family Sanyastnellaceae; genus CAMCTV01. Next base: position 1,962 of record JBDLUK010000088.1, read on the forward strand.
ACGATGAGTGCCAACATTTCTGGGCGGTATGCACAGGAAAAGTTAGGGACAGGTTTGATGGCATTGAGCGATCAAATTGGGGTATTTAAAAGGAATCAAATTTCGTTGTCTCAAGCTTATCATCTTCGATTGAGTTCTGTGATTGCTTCTTTTGGTTTGCAGGCTTCATACGAGCAAATGTCAGCGGGGTTTGCTGATGCACACTATAGCGCCACACAAGGTTCTGGCGCGACACCTGATGTTGTGTTTGGTGCCAATCAAACTTACAGCAATTTAAACTTTGGTGCAGGGGTTTATTTGCACAACAACAAAATGTGGTTGGGTTATTCAGTACCTGGCTTGATGAAAAAGCAATGGAACCAAATCAGCTCAGCATCTTCTGGTGCATACCGCACAGTTCAGCAGCTGGTTACGGCAGGCTATATTTTCAATTACGGGAAGACATGGAGCTATAAAACTTCCACGCTGATGAAGATGCATGATAATACCAATTTGACTTGGGAAGCTGGGGCAATGGCTTATTATTCTAATGTTTTTGGTGCAGGTTTTTCACGAAGAGGTTCTGATGCTTGGATTGGAATGTTGGAATTTCAAATTGGTGATATTGCTCGTTTGATGTATGCCTACGACTATACAAGTTCTCCGATTAAGAACTACAGTTCTGGAACACATGAAATCATGATGAAGATTTTTATCTCCAACAGTTTTAGAGGTCAAGTTTCACCAAGATTATTTTAATGATGAAAAAGAAATTATTCCTTGTATTGTCATTTCTGTTTTGCGTACTTATTTCATACACCCAAACTTTAGATTTGAGTCGTGGGGATAGAATGATTGAGCACAAAGCCTATGCACAGGCTGCAAATTATTTTGCCAAATATTCAGATATTTCTGTTGAAGCCAAGATGAAGTTGGCACGCTGTCAATACTGGATGAAAGAGCCTTTGGTATGTGCCAATGTTTATTCCAAGATTCAACAAGATTCTTTAAAGGACATCGACCGTTATTATTATGCAGATGTATTATGGCAGTTGGGAAAGGAAACCGAATCTCGGACTGTCTCCAATTTGATCAAGAATGATATTCTAAAATCGGTTGTTGATGGATTTCAGAATTTCAAATCGGATTCTTTGATGTTGTATAATACAGATAACACTTCTGTAGAGAAAATGAATCTGAATCCTGATGGTAGTGCTTTTGGAGGCTATTGGCACAAGGGACAATTTTATTATATTTCAAATACCAAGAAGCCATCGTTAATTGACGAGGCTTCTCCAAATGATTCTGCGACATATTTGGACATTTCAATGAAAGGCGAAGGACCTGCGGAAATGCCATTGAACAAGATTAATTCTTCTCGTCATGAAGGGAGTATTACAATGAACAAGGACAATAACCACATTGTAATGACAAGAACAGTAAGTTCTGGCTTTTTCACATCTGTGGAACAACCTCAGTTGTTTGAATTGAAACTCAAGGAAAATGGCAAGTGGTCTAGACCAAAGAAGATTAAATTCTGTGAGGATGAATTCTCATACGCGCATGCTTCTTTTTCTAAAGATGGAAAAGCCATTTATTTTGTTTCCAATCAACCAGGAGGAACGGGAGGATTTGATGTGTACAGTTCAACCATGATGGACGGGAATTGGGGAGTACCAGCTTTGCTTAATACAAGGGTTAATTCTGAAAGTGATGAGCTGTTCACATCTGTGTCGGATGATTATTTATTTTTCTCATCCAATAGAAAGGGTGGAGTAGGAGCATTTGATTTGTATGCCTACAATATCAAAGAAGGTAGCATTGACCACCTTCCTGCGCCCATCAATTCGCGCAGAGATGATTTTGCATTGAATAGCAACGGTACAGATAGTGTTTGGTTTGTTAGTTCAAATCGAAACTTCCAAGTAGGAAAAGATGAAATTCTACAGTTGAACTATCCAGCGGTTAAGGAATTCATGTACCTCTACAATAAGGAGACAGAGAAGTTGATTCGAAATACACCAGCCAAGATTCCATCCGCAACCGGAGCTTGGGCGGATGCCGGAATTGACCGATCAGGTAAAATACCTCCTTATATGCAAAATGGAGATTCTATTTTTGTTTATGGATATTACCCACATCAAATTCAGTTCTTGGAGCAGAAGGGTATCAAAAGATTTTTGCGCAAGCACAGCAAGAATCAGTTACAGCCCATCAAGGAAATATTATTGGATGTAGCAATTCCGCAAGAGGTCGCACAAGTAGGTGGTGAAAAGACCATTCAAATTGTCAATAGAAATGGAGCTTTCAAGAATGTTGAGATCATCACAGCCGAGCGAACGAAAGCAGCAACTTTGCCTTTTTCAAGTGTGCAAGTTGGTGATTCAATACAAGTGAATGTATACAAAGGAGATACTTTACTGGCGACTTCATTTGAAGTAATCAAATTGAGTAATATTTACAGAGCCAATGACGTGAAGGTTATAGAAAAGAACTGGACGGGCGATGTATTCATTAAAGATTCTACGGCAGTTCAAAAGAACAAGTACCATCTTTTTGAGAATTTGAAATCGATTTACTTTGCTACCAATAAATGGTTCATATCGCCTTCAGCCAAGCGCGAGTTATCTCATGTCATCAATTACATGAAGGAGAATCCAGCGGTGGTAATCGAGTGCGCATCACATGCTGATTGCCGTGCTACCAAAGAGTACAATTTGAAATTGTCTGAACAAAGAGCAAAGGCTACTGCGGATTACATTATTCGTCATGGAATTAGCAAGGATCGCGTGAAGTACAAAGGATATGGTGAAGATCAGCCAGTAAATAGCTGTATTTGTGAGGGTCAAATCAAAACAACCTGTTCTGCAAAAGAGCTTCAACTCAATCGTAGAACAGATTTCTTGATCTTAAAGAAGTAGTAGTTTAGAACAAACCGTGCAATTGGCTGTCGATACCGGAAATGATGTTTCCCAAGTCTTCAGCCTTTTCATGGAAGCGGTTGTTGTCGATATCAATGATCAACAATTTACCTTTGTTATATGTGCTGATCCATGCTTCGTAACGCTCATTTAATCGTGTGAGATAATCCAAGCGGATAGCCTCTTCGTATTCACGACCTCTCTTCTGAATGTTTTGTACCAAGGATGGAACGCTAGCACGCAGGTAGATCAAAAGATCGGGAGGCGTAATAAATTCATCCATGGCAGAAAACAAGTCCGCGTAATTTTCAAAATCACGGGTTGTCATCAATCCCATCGCATGAAGGTTTGGCGCAAAAATGTAGGCATCTTCGTAGATGGTTCTGTCTTGAATAACGTTTTTCCCTTTCTTCTTCAGATCAATCAATTGCGCCAATCTGCTTTTTAAGAAAAACACCTGCAAGTTGAATGACCAACGCTGCATGTCTTTATAGAAATCAATCAAATAGGGATTGTCATCTACTTCCTCAAAATGAGGTTGATATTTGTAATGCTTGGCAAGCAATGTGGTCAAAGTAGTTTTTCCGGAACCGATATTTCCCGCAATGGCAATGTGCATAATTCGTTTGGTTAAATAGATACTTCGAAAATAAGAGAATTGAGTATAAAATTCGTTGTTTTCCCTGCGATTGTTGACAACTTATGGCTGAACTTGTCCCCAAGGAATGAAATCGTTGATGTCTGAGCTAAAGTAAACACCATTTTCGTTGAGATAAATGGGCGGTTTAGAAACCTTCCCTATGGTTCTGATTACCGGGTAAATCTCCTCCAGTCGACTTTCCTTGTATTGCATAACCTTTCCATCTACAATCCAAGATGGCGCAAACGAAAAAGGATATGTGCCACTCAAGCTTCCGAGTAAATCAAAAACAAAAAAGTGTTCTCCGTCTCTCAGAAATAGTTGCTGTCCGTTTTCAGCGATCCATCTTATTTCCCATGATGAATGAATATAGGATTGAGATAAATTGGGTATTTGTAAAATGGGCTCTCCATTGGGGTTGATTTTAATCAAAGTCTTCGTCATATTGTTCCAAAGCCAATAGCCGGACCATTTTGAACCGCAAGCTTGTGTAATCCAACCAAGGTTTAAATTTTCAAGATTAATTTCACCTTGGTTGCTGAGTGTGTTGTCTAGAATGACGATTGTTTGACTATTCTCAAAAAAAACAAAGGGTTTAAATGGGTTAGTGAAGTCAATGTTTTGAATATCACCATACGATAAAAAGTTGTTTTGAAATACCAATGAATTAGTGGTTTCGGTTTTTTCGATGTTATTGCTATTCCAGCGATAGATATTGCCCATGGCATCTATGCTCATCGATGTGTATTGGGTGAAACCTGCGCATCCCAAAAGGCACAGGTAAAAGCTAATCCCGATTCTCCAAAAAGTCATGTAAATCTTTGATATAGTCATTATTGGGGTGTAATCTGGGTACTTTATTTTGTCCGCCAAGTTTGCCTCGATGTTTCATCCAGCCTAAGAAGGTGCTAGCGGGAACATTTTGAATTTTGAGCATCGTTAAATTCAAGTCACCTTTTCTTTTAGCATCATAATCTGAATTAATTCTTCGAAGAAAATTATCCAGATCAACCGCAAATTGTGATAGATCCGATGGCTGAATATTGAATTCGATGATCCAATGGTGATGAGCAATAGCGTCATCTTTATCGGACATGATTGGCCCAACTGTATAATCAGTTATTGAGCAATTGTGTAGCTTGCATGCGTTGCTCAAAGCTTGCTCAGCATTTTCCACCATCAATTCTTCGCCAACGATATTGATGTACTGTTTGGTTCTTCCTGTAATCTTAATTCGGAAGGGATGGGTAGAAGTGA
>JBDLUK010000089.1:0-6005 GCA_039805365.1 Bacteroidota bacterium
TTCCTGGTAACTTCTTGGGTTCTGACACCAACGATGCATTTATCATCGGATGTTTGCCTGTAATCGGATTCTTCATTTACTTGGCATTCAAGTCAGAGGCTTCTGAGGCACGCGCCATCAAGGCATTATTGGCTGTATTCACTTGTGTGATTTTGTTCTTCGCCATCTTCCACCAAAATGGCGATGCATTAACCGTTTGGGCCGAAGACCACACCGATCGCAAAATGTCTGAAGGTGTTGCAGCTGTAGCGCAAGACATGAACATGGCGCAAGTTGTACTGAACAACGACGTCGTTTCAGCTCCACAAGAAAAATTCGATTCTACGATTACTGCCATGCGCAAGATCGAATCGGCGATGCCTGATGTATCAGCGGAAGAGCACAAGGCAAAAGTGGCCTATTCAGACCAAGTAACGCAATTGGAGAAATCCCGCAAATACTTCGAAACACTTCCCGCATCTGAAGTTCCAGCAAAAGGAAGCGACATGAAATTGTACAGCACCGAGTTGTATCAAAGTATCAATCCATTTTGGGTGGTTATGCTTACGCCCGTGGTTGTAGGATTCTTTGGATGGATGGCCAGCCGCAAGCGCGAGCCTTCTACTCCTACTAAAATTGCCATTGGTTTGATCATTACCGCTTTGTCTGCTTTGGTCATGGTTGGCGCTGTTGCTGCTACCAATGATCTAACTGCTAAGGCAAGTTCTTGGTGGTTAATTGCTTCCTATGGTGTAATCACAGTTGGTGAATTGTGCTTGTCTCCAATGGGATTGAGCTTGGTTTCCAAATTGTCTCCCCCTCGTATCACCGCTTTGATGATGGGTGGATTTTTCTTGGCCATTTCTGTGGGTAACAAATTGTCAGGAATGTTGTCCAGCCTTTGGGAAGAAATGGATGATAAGAGAAACTTCTTCTACTTGAACTTTGCATTGGTGATGGCCGCTGCGGTGGTTTTGATCATGATGTTGAAGTGGTTGAACAGCGTAATGCGTGAGAAAAACATTTTATAATTGATGGAAACAACAATCGAACAGATTCAGAGTTTCAAAGGCAAATACCCCAAGCAATTGTGGTATTTGTTTTTTTCTGAGATGTGGGAGCGCTTTAGCTTCTACGGTATGCGCGGCATGCTGACTTACTTCATGATCAATGTATTGGTCATGAACGAAGAGGCTGCCAATCTCCAATACGGTGCTACGCAGGCATTTGTATATGCCTTCACTTTTATCGGTGGAATGTTTGCCGATAAAATTTTGGGCTTCAGAAAATCGCTATTCTGGGGTGGGATTCTGATGATCATCGGAAGTGTGATTTTGGCCATTGATCCCAAAGACTTCTTTTTTATCGGTATAGCCTTTAACATCATCGGTACAGGATTTTTCAAACCCAACATCTCGACCATGGTGGGCAGATTGTACAAGGATGGTGATGAAAGAAGAGACAGCGGTTTTTCATTGTTTTACAGTGGAATCAACATCGGAGCTCTGATTGGTGGATACGTGTGTATAGCCTTGGGAAAATCATATTCTTGGAATATCGCTTTTGGATTGGCTGCGGTGGTAATGACCATCTCATTGTTGACCTTCTTGTTCACCCAAAAAAGTTTGGGGCCCATTGGTTTATCGCCGCTTGAGAAAGACGAGAAAAGTGTTCGCCAGCGCAAGGAGTGGATGGTCTTTATTGGATCTGTCATCTGCATTCCTTTGATTAGTATCATGGTCAAGCAAACCGAGTATACCGATTATTTCATGTACACCATCGGTCCATTGACCTTGATCTATTTCTTGGTTGAAACTTTGAAGCTCAATAAATCGGAACAGAACAAAATGTGGGCTGCATTGGTCTTCATTTTATTCTCCATCATGTTCTGGGCCTTCTTTGAGCAAAGCGGTGGATCTCTTTCCATTTTCGCTGCCAATCACTTGGGCACAGAGTTGTTGGGCATGATTACCGTTGATCCCAATGGCGTGAACAACGCAGCCAATTCGCTTTTTGTCATTGCCTTCGCGCCCATCTTGGGAATCATCTGGGTTGCGCTAAGCAAAAGAAAATCTGAACCAAATACAATGGTAAAGTTTTCACTCGGCTTCTTCTTCTTGGGTGCAGCCTTCTTGACTTTGTATGCCACCATTTTTGTCGCAGACGACAACGGAATGACATCGTTGGATGTTTTCACACTGGCCTATTTCATCATGACGCTTGGTGAACTTTGCCTATCCCCTATTGGCTTATCCATCATGACCAAATTGGCTCCAACCCATTTGCAAGGAATGATGATGGGCATGTGGTTTTTGGCCAGCGCCTATGGACAATATGTGGCAGGGTTGTTGGGTGCAGGAATGAGCTTGCCCAACGAGCATGCAACCAAATTAGAAAAATTGACTTCGTATACCCACGGATATTATCAACTCGCTATCATCGCTGTTGTTTGCGGTGTATTGTTGTTGATCTTCTCCAAACAGGTAAAAAAATTGATGCAAGATGTTAAGTAAAAAAATTGGATTCATCGCACTATTGATTCTCTCCCAAATTTCTTGGGGACAAGAGAACAAAATTCACTGGTTAAAAGTGAGCGAATTGGAAGAAGCCGTTAAAGCTTCGCCTAAAAAAGTCATGATCGATGTCTACACCCAATGGTGTGGGCCTTGCAAAATGATGGCCAATCAAACCTTTACTCATCCCGATGTTGTCAGGTACATGAACGAAAATTACCATTGTGTAAAATTCGATGCTGAATCTGGCGATCCCGTAACATTTAAAGGAAAAGAATACACCAATCCCGACTTCAAACCTGGAGCTGGAGGCAGAAACAGTGTGCACCAATTGACCTTCGATTTGGGCGTTAATGCTTATCCTACACTTATTTTCTTCGATGAAAATTTGAATGCCATCACACCCATCACTGGATTTCAAAGCGTTGAAAATTTTGAACTGTATGCCAAATTATTCGCATCCAATGCATACCGCGAAATCAATTCAAAAGAATCTTGGGAACAATACCAAAGAAACTTTGTGAGAACTTGGGGAGGAAACGCACCCGCGCCAGCACCTGCTCCAGAAAAGAAAGTTGGCCCTTCTGCCATCGTGATAGAAATACCTTTGGACACTTTGGATGATCCGTATCCTGTTATGCAAGAGCCCACGCAGCCCGTTTATCCCACGGAGGTTATAGATCAAACTCCAGCAGAAGACCGCGTTCTTGAAATGGTAGAGGTGATGCCGGTATTCAGCCAAGGAGACATCAATCAGTACATTGCCAAAAATGTCAAATACCCCATGGATGCAATGGAAAATGGCATTGAAGGAAAAGTGTATTTGAGCTTTGTTGTAGACAAAACTGGAAAAGTGAAAGACGTTAAAATACTTCGCGGAATTCCTGGAGGAGGTAGTCTTGAAAAAGAAGCCTTAAGAGTAATCAAAGGATTGCCCAACTTCACTCCTGGCAAACAAAATGGACAACCTGTGAACGTAAAATTGACCATTCCGATAAAATTTCAATTGAAGTAATAAGTTTTTTTGGAAATCAAAAGATATTACATATATTTGCACCCCCTAAAAAGGTATAAAAAAGACCGTCATGAATCGCATTAAAGAATTAGAAAAGCAATTAACTACTGTACGTGAATTCCCAGCATTTCAAGCAGGAGATACTATATCTGTAACTTACAAAATCAAAGAAGGTAACAAGGAGCGTCCTCAAACCTTTACTGGTGTTGTTATTCAACGTCGAGGTTGCGGAACAACTGAAACTTTCACTATCCGCAAAATGAGCGGTGGTGTTGGTGTAGAGCGTATCTTCCCAATTGCTAACCCTTCAATTGAAACGATTGAAGTGAACAAACGCGGTAAAGTTCGTCGTGCACGTATTTTCTATTTGCGTAAATTAACTGGTAAGGCGAGCCGTATCCAAGAGCGCAAAGCTCCTGTTAAAGCTTAAGCTTTCCCAAGTACAAATATTGAAAGCCCCTTTTGGGGCTTTTTTTTTGCTCAGATTTCAATTACAACTTACATTTAAATCATGATAACCATCCAAACCCTTGTCAACGCTAGTCTTGAAAATGCATGGAACGCATTTACCCTACCCAATGCCATTACCCAATGGAATTTTGCTGGAGAGGATTGGCATTGCCCCATTGCTCAAAACGATTTAAAGATTGGCGGTTCATTCTTGTACCGCATGGAAGCCAAAGATGGCAGTTTCGGTTTTGATTTTCAAGGAACCTATTCAGAGGTCGTCCTTCACTCCTCTATCTGCTATGCCATGCCCGATGGTAGACAAGTCAAAGTTCTATTTGAAAAAACCGACAACGGTGTTTTGGTGACCGAGTCTTTCGACCCAGAAGATCAAAACCCATTGGACATGCAGCAAATGGGATGGCAAATGATTTTGGATCGATACAAATCCGTCGCTGAATGTTGGAAGTAATTGCCACGCAGCTCAGTCATGTCAAGGCGGTTCAAGCATCCGGAGCGGGTCGCATTGAGCTATGCAGTGCCATGGGATCTGATGGATTAACGCCCAGTGCTGGATTGGTTGAATTGGCTATAAAGCAATCCCAACTTCCTGTAATGGTCATGATTCGACCCAGAGAAGGCGACTTCGTTTATGCCCAGGAAGAAATAGATATGATGAAGGCCGATATTCTTCATGCCAAGAAATGCAGCGCAGCAGGTGTTGTATTGGGTGTTTTACATGACGATCAAACCGTAAACGTTGTTGTATTAAAAGAACTTGTACAATTGGCCTATCCGATGGATGTTACTTTTCATCGCGCTTTTGATGTTTGTATCGAACCACAACAAGCTTTGGAAGACATCATTGCCTGTGGATGCACGCGCATTTTGAGTTCTGGCCAAGAGAAGAATTGCATCGAAGGAAAATTCATGTTGTTAAAAATGGTGGAATGGGCCGATGAGCGCATCCAGATTATGCCCGGTGCGGGAATCAACCCCGAAACAATTTCGCAAATTTTCGATCCCTCTTTCTCTGAATACCACATGAGCGGTTTAAGTTCATTTAAGCCCGAAGGAAAGCAATCCGAATTTTTCGGAGGTCAATTCCAATCCGACCTTCAGAAGATTGAGAAAACGGCTTCTTTCATTCGCGAAAATCAACTTTCTCAATAAGCACACTTTACCTTTGCGTCATGTCAGAAGAAATTCCCGTAAGAATCAATAAATTTCTCAGCGAAGCAGGCTACTGCTCACGCCGACATGCGGATGATTTAATCGCCAAGAACAGGGTCACCATCAACGGTAAGGTTCCTGAACTAGGCACCAAAATAACCAGTGCAGATGTTATTTGTGTCGACGGTGTACAAATCCTCGCGCAAACAGAAAAACCCGTTTATATCGCTTTTAATAAGCCCGTAGGCATTGTCTGCACCACTGATACCAAAAGAGAGAAAAACAACATCATTGAGTTTCTAAAATACCCCAAGCGTATATTTCCCATCGGTCGTTTGGACAAACCTAGTGAAGGCTTGATCTTCTTGACCAATGACGGCGACATCGTGAACAAGATTTTACGCGCTTCCAACCACCACGAAAAAGAATACAACGTCAAGGTTGATAAGCCTGTTACTACTTCTTTCATCAGAGCCATGGCGGCGGGAGTTCCCATATTGGATACCGTAACCCGCGAGTGCTATGTCAGACAAACGGGAAAATTTGAATTCAAGATTGTCTTGACCCAAGGTCTCAATCGCCAGATCCGTCGAATGTGCGAATATTTGGGCTATGATGTCATCAAACTAAAGCGCATGCGCATCATGAACATCAAGTTGGATATGCCGGTTGGTCAATGGCGTTATTTCACAGAGCAAGAATTGCGTGACATTCAAAATCTTGTTGCAAAATCCAAGAAAACATTTGAGCCGCAACAAGACAAATTTGATGGTGACTTTGATGATGAATAAACTAACTTTCATTTTGCTTTTTTGGACAACTTCCAATTTATGTTGGAGTCAGTCCACCCCATCATTGGGCGAATTAAAAATTGTCAG
>JBDLUK010000090.1:0-4825 GCA_039805365.1 Bacteroidota bacterium
GCCTCCCGTAGGAGTCTGGTCCGTGTCTCAGTACCAGTGTGGGGGATCATCCTCTCAGAACCCCTACCAATCGTAGCCTTGGTGAGCCGTTACCTCACCAACTAGCTAATTGGACGCATGCTCATCTTACACCGCCGGAGCTTTAACAACCAAGTGATGCCACTCAATTGTATTATGGAATATTAGCCCCGATTTCTCGGGGTTATCCTCCAGTGTAAGGCAGATTGCATACGTGTTACGCACCCGTGCGCCGGTCTAGCCTAAGTAATATTGCTACTACTCAGGTTACCCCTCGACTTGCATGTGTTAGGCCTGCCGCTAGCGTTCATCCTGAGCCAGGATCAAACTCTCCATTGTAAAAAGTTTAATTTGTTTCCTGGCATTGACAGGTATTTGTTTTCTTACCTAAAATTTATCGCTGCATTATTTCAAAGAACTTCATTTTTTCACTTCACTCGATTCAACCTCTGTCGAACCGGGCGGCAAACATACAACCTTTTTTCTTTCCCGCAACATTTATTTAATATTTTTTTTAAATATTTTTTTTCTGCTACTCTACTCGTTAAAGGCTTTCCGTCTGACTCAAAGAACGTTTGTTTGTTTGAAAGCGGGTGCAAAAGTACATCCTTTTTTTACATACACAAGTTTTTATGCATCTTTTTTTTTGATTATTTCTTCGACTACTACGTAAAACACTATCAACTAGCACTTAACATTTCAAAAGAATTTTGAAATTAATTTGAATTGTATCTGGACACGCCTCTAGAATATGTGGCCAATACCTTTGCTTTTCTACATTGTTCTTCATTTGCATCCATCAAATCCGTATCGATGATAACAAAATCAGCTTGTTTGCCTACTTCCAAACTTCCTGTCTTCGATTCTCTGCGCATTGCTATAGCAGACCATATGGTCATACCTCTAATGGCCTGTTCCCTGGTCAGGGATTCTTCAATCTGAAACACCTGTTGTGATTTATTACCACGTGGTTTTCTAAACACAGCGCTGAAAAATGTATTGAGCGGATCTATGTCTTCAATCGGGAAATCTGTTCCCAATGCAATCATCCCATTTTCCGCCAATAAAGTTTTGTACCTGTATGCATTCCTCACTCTTGCGTTGCCTAACCTCTCCCATGCCCAAGGCGCATCACTTGTGGCATGGGTAGGTTGAACAGAGGGTATGATATTGAATTGACCAAAAAAGTCAATATCATTTGGGTTCACAACCTGAGCATGCTCAACTCGCCAACGCCTATCATTGCTCCCGCCCAATAAATCTGCATACAATCCCAACACTACTCTATTGGCGCTATCTCCAATGGCGTGGGTACATAACTGAAATCCTTTCTCTTTGAGTATTGTAAATCGCTCACGTAGATTTTCCTCAAGCTGTAACATTGTTCCGTAGTTCTTGATACCTTTCGATAGAAGATCTGTGTATGGATTAATCAAACAAGCTCCTCGAGAACCCAAAGCACCATCTGCATAAAACTTAAAACCTTGCAGTTGATAGTTCGCATTTGCCGTATCTATCCCTGTGCGTATTAATCGAGCTATATTTTCATCTGTATTCGAGGCCCAAATATCAAGATAAATATGCAACTTCTCCTGCTGATACATTTGCTTCAACAATTCGATATCTTTCCAATCTAAACCCGCCTCGGATATTGAAGTCAATCCCACCTTGGCACATGCCATCTGTGCATCAATAAGAGCGGCTTGCTTCTCCTTGTCTGACCTATCTGGGATAGATTGAACAATTTTATTCATTGCGTTATCAATCAATACGCCAGTTAATGCATTGTTCTTTAAAACAATTTGGCCACCCAGAACATTATCCCCAAGATGAATGCCTGCAATTTCCAAAGCCTTTTGATTGGCTATTCCTGCGTGACCATCTATTCGTGTTAACCAAACTGGACGATCTGGGAATAGTTGATCCAATTCTTGCTTGGTAGGCAAATCCTTATTGGCCCAATCATTTTGATCCCAACCGCGACCGATAATCCAACCGTCACTTGTCTTAGCTGCATGGGCTTTCATTATTTGTAGACATTCTCCCCAACTTTTGGTACCTGTCAAATCCGCATCCTGCAAAAGCAGTCCATATGCTAAAAAATGTGCATGCGCGTCAATCCAACCTGGAAATATGATTTCCTTACCTGCATCAATTATTTCTTTGCTATCATAGGCATTCATGATTTCGCGCTCAGAACCAATTGCAACAATCTTACCCTGATGAATGGCCATGGCTTCGGCTTTGGAAAAGGCATCGTCGACTTGATAAATAATCGCATTGTGTACAATCAGATCTACTTGCGTTACCCTGAAATGATCGCACCCCATCCACGCCAAAACAATCAAGAGTGAACAAAAACGAACTATCCCAATCATAAACTTTTATTCAATACGGTTGCACTTGCTTGAACAGTTGGCATGATGATAATATCATGAATCGACACATGTGCTGGTCTAGATACAATAAAATAAACAGCCTCAGCGACATCATCCGCACTTAGTGGTAAATAACCTTTGTAAACATCAGCTGCAACTGCATCGTCACCCTTGAATCTTACTTTACTAAACTCTGTTTCAGCAGCACCCGGACAAACTTGTCCAACACGAATATTGTGTTGTAACAAATCAAATCGCATACTTTGAGTTATGGCATCTACTGCGAACTTGCTGGCGCAGTATACACTACCTCCTGGATATGCCTGCTTACCCGCAATGGATCCAATATTAACGATCGTACCTTTCTTGTGCTCAATCATCCAACGACTGACCTCTCTGGACATCCAAAGCAAACCTTTGACATTGGTGTCCATCATTCTATCCCAGTCATCCGTAATTCCATTTTGAATGGCGTCCTTTCCCACAGCCAAGCCCGCGTTATTCACCAAAACTTCAATTTGAGGAAAATGCGAACGCATGTCTGCAACAAATTGAATAACCTCTGACTCCACACGGACATCTACTACCTTGCTCCAAACTTTTACACCCTTTGCTTCGCAAAGAGATGATACTTCTTTAAGGTCATACGCGCGTCTTCCACAAATGCAAAGGTCCCAATTGTTCTCTGCCATTAAGAGCGCTATTGCTTTTCCAAATCCAGATGTTGCTCCTGTAATACAAGCCATTTTGTTCATGTTTCAAAGATACGGACGGACAGTTCAACTGAAGTTGAACAGAATTTCCTTTATCTTTGATGCACACACAATCAATATGGCAGTAAAACAAAAATCAAAAAGTATTCGATTGATCGAAGTACCTAGTGAAGTTGGAGCAGGAACGCGCGGTGCAAGCCTTGGAGTAGATGCTATTAAAATTGCCGCTCTTGATTTCCGCTCTGATTTTTTCAAGCGATACAAGAGCATTATTATACCACATGACAACCAAGCTTTGCACAACAATCCTGGAAGTCGCTATGCCAAGCATGTTCGATCTTTACTGAAAATGTATGAGCGCATTGGCGCAGCTGTGCGTGATACTTGCCGTGATGGGAAGTTCCCCTTGATATTAAGTGGTGACCATAGTTCTGCTGGAGGAACATTGGCTGGTTTAAAGATGGCCTATCCTGAATCTCGCTTGGGTGTGATTTGGATTGATGCACACGCTGATTTGCACTCTCCTTATACTACTCCATCTGGCAATATGCACGGAATGCCTTTGGCAACTGCTTTAAATGAGGACAACATCGAAGAGAAGGTGAATGACTTGGATTATGAAACCATCGAGTTGTGGGAGATGTTGAAGAGTGTGGGTGATATTGCACCGAAAATTGAATACCGTGATTTGGTTTACATTACACTTCGCGACTTGGAGGACCAGGAAGCTGCTTTGATCAAGCAAAACAAAGTGCGTGTAGTGACCACCAATGAATTGCGCAAAACAGGCATTACCAAGTTGTGTCGTGAGATTTTAAAATACTTGAGTCAGTGCGATAAAATCTACATCAGTTTTGACGTTGACTCTATGGATCCTACGGTATCCCGTGGAACGGGTACTCCAGTAAAAGGCGGCATCAACGAACGCGAAGCTGCTGACGTTATCTTGGAGTTTTTGCAAAATGAAAGAACGTGTTGCTTAGAATTCACAGAAGTCAATCCAACATTGGACAGTGAAAACGTTATGGCGGAGACGGTTTTCGAGATTTTGCAGAAAGTGACGAGACAGGTGGAGATGATTTAAGAGGTGGATCAGTGGATCAGTGGATCAGTGGATCGGTGAATCGGTAGATCGGTAGATCGGTAGATCGGTGGATCGGTGAATCGGTAGATCGGTGACTTGGTGGGTCTGATATACTGTTATACCAATATACCAATATACCAATATACCAATATACCAATATACCAATATACCGATATACCAATATACTGATATACTGATATACTGATATACTGATATACCAATTCACATCTACACCTCACAACATTTCAAGATTATCTTTGTTGTCACAATATGAAAACAATTGGCCTAGTCTTATCTGTATTTTTTTGTTTGAACATTTCAGCGCAAAACATTGTAGAAATCGCAGAAGTTGATCGAAAGAATTTTGTTGAAACCCATAACTATTGGCGCAATGAGGTGAACAGCCCCAATTTGAAATGGAACAATCAATTGGAGAAAGAATGTGCGCTTTACGCTCTGCGCTTAGCCAAATCAGGGCAAATGGAACATTCGGGATGCAAAGAGGGGGAGAATTTGTTTTGGTCTTCAGAACAAGTATTTAATGCGGAGGAAGCCGTGAATGCATGGGCCAGCGAAAAAAATCTGTATCGTGCAGGCACCAAGATTTCGGAATCCAACTACATGAAATTTGG
>JBDLUK010000091.1:0-17482 GCA_039805365.1 Bacteroidota bacterium
TGATCGGCTCCATCCAAAGGCGTACAAAAGTTGTATACCAATTGGTCACCGTCGGGATCAATGGCTTGAGCGGAATAGTAGAAGGGTGCATTCAGACACAGTGATGTAGGTGGCAATGAAACAAAGCTGGGACTATTGTTTTGCACAGCAACCAAATTGGTTCCGGGTACTTGGGTCGTCAATGTCATTCCAGACAAATTGTTTTGGTTCTGAACCAAGTTGTCTATGCTCGTATTTCTGCAGCAACGCTGGTAGGTTAGTGTATAGCCTTGCGCATTAAACGGTAGTTCTACTGTTTGCTCATACAGGGCTTTTTCTACGCAAACATTGGGCGGGACGGTAAAGCAAGGATTGGCCAAGTCAGAAGACAATTCTTCAACATCGGATGAGACCAAATCAATTTCTAGTTCAATGTACAATGTGCCGTTTGAATTAAAAACGCCAATGGAGACAGTAGGGTCAAAGTCGGTTCCGTTCACATTGGTCGGGCCGCAGTCTCGGTAAACAAAGAGTCGCACATTGTACAAATTATTGCCCAAATAAGTGTAGGTTAAATCTCCACCATAGATGTGCGTGGCGTTGGTTTCTTGTGCAAAAAATAGCAATAGCAAAGAACCAATGCAACGGCGCATGTGACTGAAAAAATGGATATGCGTAGTATTTTTTACCAAAGTATTTGGGCTACAATAGCTTTAGACACAAATATCCGTCAAATTGTTGCTTCACAGAAGGTATTGCTACTACTTTTCACACATTGTACGTGGAATAAATATCTTTGGAGCAGGATGAGTAAATTTACACACATTGATCAGCATGGATCAGCCGCAATGGTAGATGTTTCGGCCAAGGAGGTCACCGCTCGAACGGCTTCAGCAGAGGCCTACGTGAAATTTCCGGATGCGGTTTTTGAGGCGTTGCATACAGCGAATTTTGGAACGGCCAAAGGAGCGGTCGCTGAAGTTGCCAAAATCGCAGGTATTCAAGCAGCCAAAAGATGTTCAGACTGGATTCCCATGTGTCACCCATTGCTGTTGTCCAAGATTCAGGTGGATATTGATGTTCAGAACAACCCAGTGAGGATTGTAACTGAAGTGAAATGTGAAGGCAAAACAGGAGTTGAGATGGAGGCGCTGACTGCAGCTTCAGCAGCGGCTTTGACGATATATGATATGTGCAAGGCTCTTTCTCACGAGATTATAATTCAAAAATTACAGCTTTTGTCCAAGACAGGTGGTAAATCAGATTTCAATGCATCAGAAAAATAATCACCCATTAACCAAACACCAAGAATCAATTGGTATTTACGGAACCAGTTGTGATGAAGTGAAAACATGGGTGGAGTTTTTCCAGAAGTCAGCGGAAATTCCTACAGGGTACCTGGATGCGGCACATTCTGAGGTTAAAGAGTTCTCTGGTATGACCAAGGCACCAGGAATGGTGCATTTTCAAATCCCAGGAGAAGGAATTTCGCCTTGGACATTTCATTGGGTAAATGGCAATCATTATCCAGCACAAAGTCAAATTATCATCCATAATCCCAACAAAATAGAATCTCTCGAACGACGCAAAGATCAACTTACCAATGTGGAGTTGGTTATTGCAGAAGGCGGACTTCCCGCGCATCTCGTAGCTTGGGGTGTGCTGAATGAAAAGACCATTTGTGTAGATCCAAATGATACGGAGGCTATTTCGTCATGGGTGAAGGATCGTACTCAACCACCACCTTTGGCTGTACTAATCTTAACTGGCGGTCAAAGTGAAAGAATGGGTGAGGACAAGGCTGTATTGAATTACCACGGAATCCCGCAATGGCAATACTTGATGCAAGAGGCTGAAAAATTGGGTTTGCCCACTTTTTTAAGCGTCAAAGATTTCAAGCAAATCGAGCAAAGGAATCTTCCTGAAGAAAAGTGCATTACCGATCAATGGTTAGATATTGGACCTTTGGGAGCAATCCTGAGCGCCACCAAACGATTTCCTCAATTTTCTTGGATGGTCATGGCGTGTGATATGCCGGATTGGCGCTACGCTTCTATGAAGCATTTGATGAAGAATAGAAATGCTAAAAAATTGGCAACAGCTTTTTGGAATAGTGAAAAGCGGTGGGCAGAACCTTTGGCCACCATTTGGGAAAGAGATGCTGCACCTTGGCTCGCGATGTGGACCACGCAATCGCATTGCGCAAGGAAATTATTGGCTAGACTCCCAATTGCTTCAATAAACCCTCTTGAGGAAAATTGGTTACAAAACATCAATTTACCTCAAGAGAGAGAAGCATGGATCAAACGCCAGGGCGAATAATAATTTCACTAATGTTGACACCTGCTGGTGCTTCTATGGCATATACCATTTGAGTGGCAATGTCTTTTGGATCTAATCCTTTTTCAAAGTTGGGCACATATTCTTTTAGCAATTCCTCATTCTTCGTAACGTGAATGAAAGGGGTGTTCACCGCTCCCGGACACAATGTTGTAATGCGAATGTGCTTGCCATGTTCTATCTTCAAACTCTCACTGATAGCGAGTACGGCATGTTTGGTTGCACAATAAATTCCTGAATTGGCAAATACGTTATGACTCGCTACTGAACCCAAATTGATGACATGGCCTTTTCTTTCAATGAGCTCACCCAATGATAAGTGAATCATGTTCAACACGCCTTTGATATTGGTGTCCACCATCTCATGCCAATCCTGCAGTTTGGCTTCCTTCAATGGATCAAAAATGCCCAAGCCTGCGTTGTTAATCAAAACATCTACATGGCCCATATTTTTTTTAGCATCGTCATATGTGTTTTGACAATCTTCAATATTTCTAACATCGCCTACGGTGTAAGTGCACAAATCACCAAGTTCCTTTTGAAGAGCGTTTAAATTATTCTGATTCCTTCCCATCAAGTGCACGCGATGACCTTTTTCTACCAACATTTTTGCGGTGGCAGCACCTATTCCAGAACTTCCGCCTGTTATGATTACATTTTTCATGGAGCAAAGTTGATGTGAAAATTTCAAAACATCACGTTTGTTTAAACATTAATCAATAACGAATGTTACTTTTGCAGAAATAAATTTAACATGGCATCAATTGTAGGAAAAAAAGCGCCTTCATTTAAGGCAGGAGCCGTTACCAATGGCGGTACTATCGTTAGCGATTTCTCATTGGATCAATATATTGGCAAGCAAGCGGTAGTGTTTTTCTTTTATCCAAAAGACTTCACTTTTGTTTGTCCAACTGAATTGCACGCTTTTCAAGAGCGTTTGCAAGATTTTCATGATCGCAACGTTGCTGTTGTAGCTTGCTCAACAGACACAGAAGAAAGTCACTGGGGTTGGTTGCAAATGGAAAAAGGTCACGGTGGTATCAAAGGGATTACTTATCCAATCGTTGCTGATACTTCTAAAACCATTTCAGATGCTTATGGCGTTTTGGCTGGTGAGTATACTTATGATGAGAATGGAGCATTGGTAGCTGAAGGACCAATGATCGCTTTCCGTGGTTTATTCTTGATTGACAAATCAGGAACTGTGCAACATGCATTGATCAACAACTTCCCATTGGGTCGTAACGTTGATGAGGCATTGCGTATGGTAGATGCTTTGCAGTTCTTTGAAGAGAATGGTGAGGTTTGTCCTGCCAACTGGAGCAAAGGAAAGGACGGAATGAAAGCTGATCACGCTGGTGTTGCCAATTATTTGGCCTCTCACTAATTCGTTTTAAATAAAAGAAAAGGGAGACATTGTCTCCCTTTTTTGTTTTATGAAATCTTTTTGAATCGACCTAGGACTTCCACATGTGAGGTGTGTGGAAATTGATCAATCAAACTCCACTTTTCCAATTGGTAGCCATTGGCCTTTAATGTCTCAGTGTCTCTTGCAAAGGTTGCAGGATTACATGAAATGTAAACCATGTATTTGGCATTTAAGTCCATTACTTTTCGCAGTGTTTTAGGAGCAATTCCTGCACGAGGAGGATCCATCATCAACACTTGCAATTGATCTTTGTAGTGGGGTTGCTCAAGCAGAAATTTACCTACGTCTGTGGCGAAAAATTCGAGATTAGAAATGTTATTTCGCGCAGCATTTTCTTTGGCATTTTCAATGGCTTTGGGTTCTATGTCAACGCCAATGACTTGCTCAAAACCTGCTTGCGAAAGCAGCTGTGAAATGGTTCCAGTTCCGCAGAATAAATCGAGAATTGTGCCTGTTTGCCCTACTTCCTTCACATATTCAATAGCCTTGGCATATAATCTTTCAGCGCTTTTGGGGTTGGTTTGAAAAAAGCTTTTCATACTTACTTCAAACTTCAGTCCCAAAATACTCTCGGTAATTTTATCGTTTCCAAACAATAGTCTATGTTCGCCATTAAGCGGGTCTACGCGGTCGCCCGTATCATTATTGATGGTGTGAATAACACCAGCCAATCGATCTCCTAAAATATCTTGAAGCAATTTCACCCAACCCTGTGGGTCAAAATTTTCTATGCCCTCATCTGTAGTTACCAAATTCAATAAAATTTGATCTTGCAAATAACTTTTTCTGGCTACAAGATATCTAAAGAAACCATGGCGCTGCGGTGGATGCCATGCGGGCAATCCAGTATCAATGCACCATTTTTCGATGCGGGCCATATTGCCTTCTAGCTGTTGGTCGAGAAGCCCTGAATCGTTTTGCAAAGATTCAACAATCCACCATGTACCCTTTTTCTTGAAGCCTAGGGCAAAATCATCTAGCGTATCGTTTTTTTCTTTGTCCCAGCGAATCACAGAAAAACTGTACTCCATTTTATTTCTATAATGCCAAAGCATAGGTGATGCGATGTAATCATCAAAAATGGGTGAGGGTTCAATTTTTCCAATTCTTCGAAGAAGTTCTGTTACTTCGTTTTGTTTGAAATTGCGCTGCGTATCATATGGCAAGGTGGCATAAGGTGCGCCAGGAATGGCTTGATAGGCCAGGTTCTCCTCCTCTTCCGATTTTTTAATCAAACGGATATCTCGGGCCTCAATGTGTCTTCGATCTATTTTAGTAACCTGAACTTCTCTCGTTTGACCCTTAATGGCATTCTCTATGAATAAGGGAACTTTGCCATCTGGGGTTTCCACCCAAACAATTCCATTTCCGCCAAATGCCATTTCATCAATTTCTACCTCTAGCACATCACCCTTTTTGAATGGTAGAAGTTTGGGGTTAATCTTTTTACTCATGGTTGCTTCTTCTTTGTCTTAGTGTCTCATAGAGCAACATGCCTGCGGCCACAGATACATTGAGTGAAGTAGTTATTCCAGTCATAGGTATTCTTACTCCTTGTTGCACCGCCTTAAGCGCGGCTTTGGAAATGCCTTTTTCTTCATTGCCCATGACAATACAAAGTGGAACGCGCATGTCGCATTCTTCAGGCAGTTGGGTAGCTTTTTCTGTTGCAGCGATACAATGTATGCCCATGCTTTGCAGCAAGTGAATGGTGTCTACGGCCATTTTTGTTTTGCACACGGGAAGATGCATTAACGCGCCAGCACTGGTTTTGATGGTGTCCTCATTGATTGGAGCACTGCCCATCTCAGTCATGACAATGGCAGTTGCTCCCAGACATTCAGCCGTTCGAGCTATTGCCCCAACGTTCCTTACATCTGTGAGACCATCAAGCAAAACTATCAATGGGTTTTTACCTTCTTCAAAAGCGAGACTTACAATTTCCTCAATGCTTCCAAATGTGATAGGACTTAAAAAAGCCAAAATCCCTTGGTGATTTTTTGTTGTTATGCGTTGCAATTTTTCAATTGGCACATATTGAAAAGGTATTTGGTGTTCTTGTACCAGTAACATTGTTTTTTGAAACAACTCTCCCTTCAGTCCCCGTTGAATCAAAATTTTCTCTATCTGCTTCCCCGAGATAATGGCGGCCTCTATGGCATGAAAGCCTATGGCCAATTGTGGGGGTGTTCTTTTTTCTCTCATTATGGATATATGCGACCTTGTCTCCATTGCGTAACTTGGCTTTCCCAAGGGCTGCGATAGTTTTCAGATCTTTTTAGTAGGTATATGTCGCCCCAAATTGGGTCGTCTTTAATTTCAAAATCAAATTTTAATGCTTGTGGATCATTGATGTTACCGTAAATCCATGTCTCAATTTGCGCATCTGTTATGATGGTGTTGGGGTGACCAAATACAAGGTAGATCATGCCGCGATCTGTTTTCCAGCCATCTGCGTATGAGGTGAAATGAAAGTTGGCGTCTTGAACCCTGGAATAATAAATTTTGATCAACTCCTTTGCTTTTGCTTTGTTGCCACCGCATCGAATCCAAAATTTATCGAAAGCATTTTCGGGTCCTTCATGAGACTGCTGAATCTTTTCAAATTCTTCTTTGGAGCATAGGAATCGAACTGGCCCAAGCATTTCACTCAATTGGGAAATCTCTGGAAATTCAGGATTTTTATCTTTTTCAATGATGTGTAATCTCTCTTTTCTCCCTTGATCTTGATAGATGAGCATCCCGGGCTGTGCAATCAGCGTTGAATCGAAGGTGTCAATTTTCTTCTGCTCATTGGGAATAAAAGGTAGATTCACGGAAAATGGGGGAGAAGGTAATTTTTCTGTTCGAGGGGCAAATGTTATGGTTCCATTTTTAGGCAGTGAAAGAGATGTGCCACTTGGGCAATATGACGTTCCCAAATCGCCATTCCAAACCCAACCATGTTGGACGGGTAGATAGGGAATTCGAAATATCCCTTCACGGATACTTTTCGATTCTTTGATGTAAAATTGTAAGTCTACACAACTGCTATCAAGTGGCAGTTTGAGTTGACAATAGTACTTACCTGAAGTGCCAACGTTAGACGCTTCAGAAATCATGTAATTTTTGCTCCAATCTTTTGCACCTGCGGAATGGATACTGTGTGCTCTGATTTCAAGCATATTCCCTGCACTGTTCGACCAATCATCAGCATCAAAAAATATAGTGTAAGTAATGGAGTCTTTTTCACGAGCAGTAACGGAAACCCTGGGATGAAAGCTCTGCTGTGTCCATTTGTAGTATTTGGACTGCATGGGTGTTTCCTGCAACGGAGCTACTTGGTTGCACCCCACTAGAGACAAGAAGAGAAAAAGTACAGAAGTGAAAAATACCCATTGTTTCATCTCTTCAAAAATACTGATGAATATTGTTTGTTCTAGAAGAAAACTTGATATTGAATATGAATCAAATTATTGCGCAAGTCAAAGCGTTGTTCATCGGGTATTCCCCACCCAGAGCTAATTTCTATTTGGCCATCGGGAACATTGAAAACGCCCCCAAACCCAACGCCTTGCCACAAAGTCTTTTGTAATTCAGTATTTTCAATCCAACCTTGATCGTAAAAGAAGAACAAGCGTCCAATATCTGAAAATGACCAACCGGTTTCAAATTGACTTCCTAGATAGTTTTTACAAAAAATACTCTCCTGACCAAACCCTCTTATCGTTTCGGTTCCACCAATTCTATTTTTCTCAATTTGAGCAATCGAATTTTGAAGGTAAATGCCACGCTGATGCAGGGCTATGGAAGTGAAAAATCGCTTCCAATTTTTCTCAATAAAAAGGTCCAATTCACTCTTCATTAATGGACTTTTTCGCGCACCATCAAGGTCAATTGTCTTTTTGAAACCTTGAAGAAAACCAAAGTTTAAGCTGATGGAGTAATCTTTCCACTTTGTGGATTTTTGAACGACTCCTAATCCCAAAAGCCGGTGCTGGATGGTTTGAGATTGCACAAGTGCATTGTGATTTTTGGACTCATATTTGGCTTGAATCATTCCACCTTTCAAGGTTCGATAATTAAGTGCTCCTTCTGCGCCAACGATAAAATAAAGATTTTGGTTTCGGTAAAGTTCGATACTTTGTTGGAGCCCAAAAGGTGATTTAAATACAACAGGGAAATCGAATTCACATTTTAATCTTTGCGTTGAAATGGATTGGCGCTGCCAATGAAAGAAGATCTTCTCGGCGCGTTTGAAACTATTGACCCATTGTGATTTGATTTCGCCAATCAAAACAGTTCTTTTATCTTGATTAATGGTACCGAGCAATCCTTGAAACTGATTCCGCCCCATTTTTTCCAAATGAATCCTTAAATCGGCAATGGAATCTGTAAAGAATATTTGATGGTAGGTCATGTCGATGCCTGAATTTCTCAATTCATTGATGAGCCTATCGTCTATGTTATTGGAATTATATGGAGATTTTTTTTTCCAAAACAGAAGTCGAGCCAAAGTGCTTTCGTCAATTATTGAAATGTCATTGCCTTTTATGGGGCCCTTAAAAATGGTTCTCCCTAAAATGAAAGTGTAGTAAGCGCGGTGATGAATAGTATCCAATTCGGAAAGTTGCCAATGTGCAGTGGCGTAGGACTGTTTGAATGCATCTTCAAGTTTGATGCGCATAAATTGCTCTGCATCAAATCGCGATTCAAAACTTACTGTGTCTTTTGATTGGGATATGCAACCCCAAACGTAGCTGTTCTGGGATTTGAGAGAATGGGATGCGACCAAGGAAAGAGTGATACACAAAATCATCTGTTGAAAAAAAATAGACCTCGACCTCCTTGGATAGGAAATTCGTGGTCTATATTTGTTTTCAAATCGAATGAACATGAACAAGAAATTACTTTTCGTAGCGGTTGTTGCAGTATTGTCTTTGACTGCTTGTGTAGCTAAGCATCCAAAGTGTGCGGCTTATGACAAGGCGCCAATTGAGCAACCTGTTAAATAATTAAGCGTGGCTTGTCCACGTCACTTCCAATTGAATGCTGGGATGTATGCTCTGTGCAACAGGGCATGTATTCGCAGCATTTTTCATTATGGCCCACTCCCTTTCAGTCCATCCCAAATCTGGAACATGAAAGTTTAATTGTATACCTGTAACCCTTCTAGGTTCGGTTCCCATAATTTTCGTAACGTCAACATTTACATTTTCAAAGGAAATTTCTTTCTCTTGAGCGGCAATGCCCATGATGGTCATCATGCACATTGCCAAGGATGTGCAAAGTAAATCCGTAGGTGAAAAAGCATCTCCTTTGCCTTTGTTGTCTACTGGTGCATCGGAGATGATGGTATTGCCACTTTTTAGGTGTATTGCGGAACATCTTAGACCGCCTTGGTATTTAACTTCTATTGAGTGCATAATTTTTATTGTTCAAGAACAAAGTTAGGGCTAAGGTGTATCTTTGCGAGGAACATGAGAGCAACTTTTTTATTGTGGTGCATGATATGGACCTCTTCCATTTTGGCGCAGGAAGTAACTGATGCCGCACCTCGTGCTGTTCTTTATGATCGAGCCAATGCAGCAGTATTGACTTTTCAGACCAATGGATGGGGCATTGGCTTCGATCAATATTACAAAGGCAAGGATGCTTATACATATTGGAAATTGAATACAGATCTTCAGTTTTATAGACATGAAAAAGAAGTAAAATCTTATTTCCAAGACCCTGCAGCCCGAGCATATTATTATGGCAAACAAAATAGTTTTTTTGTTGCCCGAATTGGATTTGGTCAAACCACTGAATTCGCTGAAAAGCTCCGAAAGAATGGAGTTCAAATCAACCGTTCTTGGCAAGCAGGTCCTTCTATAGGTTTTGTTAAACCTGTTTATTTGCAGATTATTCATCCCTCAACTACTATTCCTGGTAGATATGATATTGAAACAGAGAAGTTCAATCCTGACGAGCATTACACGGATAATATATACGGACGCGCAAGCAATTTGGTAGGAATGAATGAAATGAAAATTCAAATGGGTATTTTTATTCAGGCCAGTTTGAGATTTGAATACAGTAACCAAGAGTTGGGATTGCGCGGAGTAGAAATAGGGGCGACAGCGGATATTTACCCCAAAAGAGTAGAAATAATGTCACAAGCCGTTTTAGATCGATACAATGATCATGCGAAGAATAATTTTATTTTTCCAGCGATTTATACTCGATTCTTTTTTGGCTCAAAATACAATTCAAAATGAGTGAGGGAATTACAGGTAGAATAGCCAAGCCGAAATGGCTGAGAGTAAAACTTCCAACAGGTGAAAACTACAAGATGGTGCGCAGTTTGGTTTCTGAGCACAAGCTACACACCATTTGTGAAAGTGGTAATTGTCCCAACATGGGAGAATGCTGGGGAGAGGGAACGGCGACATTTATGATATTGGGAAATATCTGTACACGTTCTTGTGGTTTTTGTGCTGTTTCAACCGGCAAGCCTTTGATGGTTGATCCCCACGAGCCCGAGCATGTGGCAGAATCCATATTCTTAATGAAGGTCAAGCATGCAGTGATTACTTCTGTAGATCGCGATGATTTGGCAGATGGAGGAGCAGACATTTGGGTAAAAACAGTTGAAGCTGTTCGAAAAAAGGCTCCAGGTGTTACCATGGAAACGCTAATTCCTGACTTTGCAGGTAAATGGGAGAATCTTCAGCGAATTATTGATGTAGCCCCAGAGATCGTTTCGCACAATTTGGAGACCGTGCGCCGCATGACCAAGCAGGTGAGAATACAGGCGAAGTATGACAGAAGTTTAGAAGTTTTAAGACGTTTGAAGCAAGGAGGAATGCGAACCAAAAGTGGTGTAATGTTGGGGTTAGGCGAGACACACCAAGAGGTACTTGAGACGATGGAGGATTTGCGTTCAGTGGGTCTTGATGTAATCACATTGGGTCAATATTTGCAACCCACACCCAAACATCTACCGGTTGCAGAATTCATTACGCCGGAGCGATTTGCGGAATACGAAACCATTGGAAAACAGATGGGTTTTAGACATGTAGAGAGTGGGCCATTGGTAAGATCATCTTACCATGCTGAAAAACACATGTTGTAATGAAAGACACTGTGATTCGTGTCGGTATTCATGGATTGGGAAGAATAGGTAGAACGTTCTTGCGTGCATCATTAGGGTTTGATGGTTTCGAAGTAGTGGTTGCATCGGATATGCATCCACTCGCCACAATGTCTCATTTATTGAAGTACGATAGTGTTCACGGTATTTGTGAAGACTTTACCTCTTCTTCAGAAGGTTGGATAAACAGGTCGGGGAGAGAAGTAAAGTATTTTCAGAAAGATTCTGCGGGGCAAATTCCCGATTGGGCATCTTATGATGTCGATGTCGTAGTAGAATGTACAGGTGCATTTGTTTCTCGATCATCTCTTGAGCAGCATCTGAATACTGGTGCCAAAAGAGTTTTGCTTTCGGCTCCAATTGATGATTCGGACATTCCACTTGTCGTACTCGGAGTTTGCGATGAGAGTTGGAAAAGTAAGTATATAATTAGCTGTGCGAGCTGCACAACAAATAGTGCCGCTCACATGATTCAATTGATTGATGAGTGTTGTGGTATTGAAAGCAGTTATATCACTACCGTGCATTCCTACACCGGTGACCAGCGTCTTCAAGATGCACCCCACAAGGATTTACGCAGGTCACGAGGTGCTTTGCAGAGCATTGTTCCAACAACAACGGGCGCAGCAAAAGCACTAACCAGGGTATTTCCTCATTTGGCGGATAAAATGGGTGGTTGTGGTATGCGGGTTCCTGTTCCTGATGGTTCATTAACGGACATTACAAGTATTGTAAAGAGACCGATGTCGATTGAAGAAATCAATGCCCAATTTAGAGAAGCTGCAAAAGGTCGATGGTTGAATATTGTCGAATATACAGAGGATCCTATCGTTTCTTCAGATGTTATCGATAATACCCACAGTTGCTTGTTCGATGCGGGTATGACAAGTGTAATTGGTAACATGGTGAAAGTCGTGGGTTGGTATGATAATGAAGTGGGATATAGCCACCGTTTATGTGATACAATAGATCAATGGAAGTAGAATTAAAATACAAACATGTTTTTTTCGATTTGGATGGAACATTATGGGACATTCATCGCAATGCAGAATTGACATTGAAAAGTATGTGGTTGCAGTTCAACTTGAATACTGAAAGTTGGACATCGTTTTACCAAGCATACTTGCACCATAATCATAGAGTTTGGGCCATGTACCGTCAAGGGACAATGACGAAAGAGGAACTCAGAACAGCCAGGTTTAGTAGATCAATGGATGATGCGGGTATTGGTTATTCACCTGAATTACTTGAGTTATTTTCTCAGGCTTTTGTTAATCAATGTCCACGCCAACCGCATTTGATTTCAGGGGCTTTGGAAATATTAAATTATCTTAGAGACCGAGGATATGTCATGCACATTATCACCAATGGCTTTAAAGAGATTCAAGGCATTAAGATGGATGGGAGTGGGCTGACAGAATTCTTTGTTCACAACATCAATTCAGAGGATGTTGGGGTTAGAAAACCAGATCCGAAGATATTTCAGTATGCCTTTGATTTGGCGGGTGCAACTGCAAATGAGAGTGTGATGATTGGTGATGATTGGGATGCTGATATACTTGGAGCGCGAAATGTAGGTATGGATCAGGTATTTTTAAAGTTGGATCAGCAAAGACATAATGTTCATCCTACATTTACCATTGAGAATTTAGTTGAATTAAAAAATATATTGTAAGATGTCACAACAAAAAGAAGAAGGAATCAGTATTGAGTTGACTGAGGAAAATGCACAAGGTAAATATTCTAACTTGGCTGTTATTACCCATTCACCTGCAGAGTTTATCGTCGATTTTATCAGCATGATGCCAGGTTTGCCAAAAGCCAAAGTGGTATCAAGGATTATATTGACTCCTCAGCATGCCAAGAGATTGCATCGCGCACTGCAAGATAACTTGTTGAAGTTTGAAGCTCAGCACGGAAAGATTCAGGAAACGTTGGGCCAAGATCCAATTTTACCTATGAATTTTGGTGGACCTCAGGGACAAGCCTAACACGTGGATGTTGGACCAGATAAGTTTTGGCTTCTGGTCCTAAGTTGAAAAGTAAATCAAGTACCGAGAGATCTTCCGCAAAAGGGAATCGATCCATAAAGACTTGGTGATAAGATTGAATGGGAGTGTGAATCTCCCATTTTTTTTTGATTTTTCTTAGATCGATACCTTCGGCATTGGCATCTTGTTCCCATTGCTCAGTCTTTTCGATAGATGGCAGGTTGAGATACTTTCCCAACCATTTCAAAATGCGCATTTGCGCCTCAAACAAATTTGTGCTGGGTAGTGAACTGAATATTTCGGTTAGCTCGTCTTTGAAGTAAAAATAGAAGGGGGATTTTCCATATGCACTTTGAATGGCTGTAAGCATAGGCTTATGCCATGGACCATCTTCAAGCTCAACTTGGTTGAGTGGAGTAGGTTGGCCTTTCACACTCTTTACAGGCATTGTCAAAGTTAAAGTGCCATTGGCGCTTAAAATGTGAAAATGGTTTCTTATGCTTTGCTTGTGATAGAATCCCCATCCATCAATGGCACAATTGTATTGTTGTAAAATAATACAGTACGAAATGGGAGGAAATATAACGCCAGGCAATAAAGTCAACATGACTAATCCACCAATTTGAACATTCTATCCCAACGAATTCCACTGTGTCCTTGGTATTTGGGATCGGCCTTGGAGAACCAAGTAAATACCGCTTTACCAACGATGTGATCTTCTGGTACAAATCCCCAATAACGACTATCCAAACTGTTGTTTCGATTGTCTCCCATCATCCAGTAATAATTTTGCGCAAAAGTGTACTGAGTAGCTGGCTGACCATCCAATAAAAATTTGCCTTTTCCTGTTCTCACCAAATTGTGATGTTCATAAACGCGGATAACGCGCTGAAACAAATCAAAGTTGTCATCGTTAAGCGGAACGGTCATTCCCTCAGCAGGAATAACTATTGGACCAAAATTGTCTACTGTCCATTGAGCAAATTTGGGATTTCGGCTGTTGGGATACATGGTACCAGGAGCTTGATCAGCGGTGGTGTCGTCCAATACATCAAACCAAACAATTTCTTTGGACTTTTTCATCTCTTCCGCTTGCTTGGCTGTAAGCGGTAATTCAAAAACATTGGGCGCAAAATATCCGTTAGAATCCGGAATCTGGGAAACACGAATGTCATTCAAGTTAACACTGTACTTGGCTTGAAGTTTTTTAATACTCACATTGTCCGCAGTTTGAATGATAGTGGTGTGCATCATGCCATCCAACTCGTCAATAAATTGGCCATTGATTTTTACCTTTCTGTGTTCGATGCTCAACGTTTCGCCTGGAAGCCCAACACAACGCTTGATGTAATTTTCCTTTTTATCAATTGGTCGATATCGTATACCTCCTATTGGATGTCCCTTTCTGCTGCGCTCTGACAAACCACAAGAAACACAAATCTTCTTTTCGGTAAAATTCTTTCTCGCCATTGCCTCATATTTGGCAGGATTGCTCGCATACACATTGTACTGTTGCTCCCAAGTTGTAGCGTAAGGTGCTGCCAAATACATGGCTTCATTTTTTAGGATACTGTAATAATCATGTCCGGCATAATAAGGATCTACAATGATGGTGTCTCCATGCGGGAAATTAAATACAACGGGATCATATCGTTCAACTTCACCTATCCCAGGCAGGCGCAAGTAAGGTAGACTGAACCAATCTACATAACTATTGGGCAATCCATTAAATGGAAGAGCATTGTGTAAAAATGGAAACGACATGGGGGTCTGAGGTAGCTTGGTTCCGTATGAAAATTTTGAAACAAAAAGATAATCACCAACCATCATGCTCTTCTCCATAGACGGGGTAGGGATGGTAAAAGCTTCCAAGAAAAAACTGCGGATTACAGTTGCAGCAACTACTGCAAACAAAATGGCTTCACCCCATTCGCGACCAAAAGATTTTTTCTTTCCTTCCCAAGATCTAGGTCCTATATAAACCGCATCTTTCTGTTGATATGCGAGTGCGGGTAGACGATACCAAGGCAAAGCTCCAAACAGCCATTGCTCTTTTGTTGTCCTGAAATTGAATCCGATGCCAAGCTCGACATTGATGATGGCCATCATGATGAAATTTACGCCCGGCACGAGCAAAAGCAGTACCCAATACCATGGTCTTCCAATGGCTTTTACAAATGGAATGAATTGTAAAATGGGGACATAAGCCATCCATGAATTTTGCCCGGCACGGGCCAATATCTTGGGTAGGGTAACACAGTAAATTAAAATAAGAACGACAAAAAGAAATTCTGGAAGTCCGAAGTTCATGACTATTTGAAATTTAAAAATTCTTGCATGGAATGAATACCTGGATGGCCAACTAGCCATTCAGCTGCTTCAACCGCTCCTAAAGCAAAGCCAGAGCGATTGTGAGCGGTATGTTTGAGCTCAATGGTATCCACGTCGCTAACATACGAAATGGAATGAGTGCCAGGAACGTTTTCTTCTCTAATAGAAGTTAAAGCCAATTCTTCAGGTGATTGTGATGCTCTATTCACCCAAGATTGTTTTCTTGTGATGTGTTTCAGAATACCCTCGGCCATTGTAATGCCTGTTCCGCTTGGAGCATCTAGTTTGGCGGTATGATGTATTTCTTCAATGCTGGGTTCGTATTGTGGAAAGTTCTTCATCCATTTGGCCAGTTGCTCATTGAGGGCAAATACCAAGTGAACACCAATGGAAAAATTGGTCGCGTATAAAACAGATAAATTTTCTTCGTGGACTCTTTTCTTGATGTTCTCAAATTGATCATACCACCCTGTAGTGCCAACAACAACTGGAACTTTAGCGTCCAAACACATTTGAATGTGAGACAGCGCCAAGTCGGGTCTACTGATTTCAATTGCAACATCAATTCCGTTCAACATGTCTACATTGAGTGGGTTTTGACTATTGATTTTAAGAACAACTTCATGTCCTCGAGCAATGAGAATGGGTTCAATAGCCTTGCCCATTTTTCCGTATCCAATAATGGCGACGCGCATGAAATTAAAAGTTTAATTGAATTTGCATTCCGTGGTGTATTCCTTTTGCAGTGGGCATAATCGTAGGACTCCAATACAGCGATAAATTGGGACTCACATCAAAACGATTGAGATGAGCGTCCACATGTGCGTCGATCACTTGGAGGGCATAGATGCCAATCAAACTGAAATAACTAATATCTAGGAAACGTCTATAGTAGTCCATTACTGGTTTGATTTGACCAGCAGTATATGTTGTGGTGGTCAAAGGATCATTGTCTGCAGCAGCAATGTATTGGGATTTGTACTCACGGTATTTGTTTCCGTTGTACACAATGAAATAAGCACATGTTCCTACTCCTGTTAGAACAATGGGCGTTTTCCATTTTTTGTTGTTGTACCATTGTCCGGCTCCGGGGAGGGCGGCACTCAATATGGTCGCCTTGAACGGTGATGAAGGTTCATTCCACTTTGATTTCCACGTGCGCTTTTCTTGTGTTTTCTGTCCAGAGACAGAAACAGCAAAAAACAAAATCATGAGCAGAAAAAGCGATCTCACAGCCCTAACATCTCAATGATTCTCGACAAGTCGTCGTCGTTATTGAAAGGAATTTCCAATTTTCCGATGCCGCTGTCGCCACGTTGAAGTTTTGCACGCTTACCGTATTTCAAGCGAAGTTCAGCTTGCATTTTTTGAAATTCAACTGGAAGAATTACTTTGGCTGGACGAAACAATTTTGGCGTATCGTCTTCCTTGGCTAGGTCTTCAACTTTTCGAACACTCAACTCTTTGTCCAAGATTTCTTGAAATATCGCCAGTTGCTTCGATTCGGGTATATTGATCAACGCTCGTGCATGTCCCATGCTGATGCGTTTTTCAATGATCCCCATTTGGATTTCAGGGGGTAATTTCAGAAGTCTCACATAATTGGTAACCGTTGTGCGGTCTTTACCTACACGCTCGGCCAAAGATTCAGTGGACAAATTACATTCATCCATGAGACGTTTAAAAGAGATAGCAACTTCTATGGCGTTGAGGTTTTCACGTTGAATGTTCTCAACCAATGCCATCTCCAACATTCCTTGGTCATCGGTAGCTCTGATATAAACAGGAACCTCTTCCAAACCGGCCATTTGTGAAGCGCGAAAACGACGTTCACCACTAATGATCTGGTATTTTTTGGCGCTGATTTTTCTAACCGTAATGGGTTGAATTAATCCGAGCTCGCGAATGCTCTGCGCCAATTCAATCAGGGCATCCGGAGAGAACTCTGTTCTAGGCTGAAATGGGTTTGCTTCGATTTGGGTAACAGGAACAACTGAAATATCGCCTGCAATATGTCCTATTGTTTCGGTGTCATTTTGTTCAACGCTTGCTTCAGCGGCCGGAATGGCTACTGGAGCTTGCTTGGTTTCATTTTTGTCTTTTATAACACTGCCTGCGTTTTCAAGTAACGCACTCAATCCTCTTCCTAATGCTTGCTTCTTAGCCATTGTCTACATCAATATATTTGTCTTCACCTTTCATTTTGGTCATATCGTTCTTTTGTAAAATCTCACGCGCCATGTTGAGATAGTTGATAGACCCCTTGCAGCTCGCATCATGCATGATAATCGTTTGACC
>JBDLUK010000092.1:0-8676 GCA_039805365.1 Bacteroidota bacterium
GAAATACTATCATTGTTCAACGACGTTGTAAAGGAATTCAATGTCGTATCGACAATCTCACCGTTTTCAGTAGACCAATGAGAGAATAAATATCCTGTCAAAGCTTCAGCCTCAAGATTGATGGGCACTTGTGTGTAATAGATTCCTGACCAAGTGGAGTCTGAAAGCAAAATGGTATTCAAATGAATAACGCCGGCATCAGCAGGTTCGATGTTGAATACGACGTTCTTCTGGGGACCGCAGTTCATTTGGGTTTCAACTTGAGATCGAACTGTGGCGGCTTTACAAATCAATTCATCTCTGAACGTTAAATGTCGGTTGTAGTAGTCATTCATCCATCCATTCACATTTCCAGGATCGGCCCAACGCTGATATTCATTGGGCATTTCAGGAGTCCACAAATTGAAGAAGGTGTTTTCAATTGCCAACAATCTCTCTGGCATATAAGCGGTATTCATCAAGTCTGCATAGCGATTGATGAAATAGTGACGATATGGAATGTGATTCAAACTCTGCCACCATGGGCGAATAAAGGGATTCCATTCGCCATTGCCAAGAGCATGTTCCAAACCGTTGGTGTTACAATCAGTCCAACCATTGGGTTGAAGACTCAATTCCAAATCGATGGTCGCAAAGCGCCAACGGTAATTGGTGGAATCGCTTCTGTAAATTTTAATGTTGTTCCAGGGCCAATCGGTATTGCCCATCCAAGTTTCGCCAATGATGTAATCAGTCATATACTTCATGTCATACAATTGGTCTATTTGATTGAGATAATCTGCGTTATTGGGATCTAAGGACCAAATCTGATTGTAAGTATCCCAGTAGTTGTTTACATCTCCTGCTGTTGCGCGCAATACAGAACCATACCAATAACTCAATGTCAAGATGTCCATGGACGATTTTGTTCCACCATCTTGTTCTTTGAAATATTCCTCATCCAATTTTTCACGCATCTCATACAATCCCCAGTATTGTCCATTGATATAAACGGTTGCGGGACGCATGGTAGAATAATAGCCATTGCTTTCTCCTACCATCATGGTTGTCTGTGCTGCGTCTTTGTAAGGTAAGTTCAAGTATTGGTTGCTACCATTTCTAAAATACAATTTGCTGTATTTGGCGCGATTCGGTTGTTGAGGAATAAGCGGAAGCAAAACGGGCGACTCATCAAAAATTCCTTTGGCCATTTCTAAACGGAAAGAAGTTTGCGGATTAGATCTTGAACCTCCCGCGCCACCATCTACTTGCATGGCCACTTCGCGGTCAAAAACAAAATTGTGGTTGAGTGTTGAATCGAAATATTGCATTTGCGCGTAACGCTCTCCATCCAACCACCAATTGGTAAATATGCCATTTTCACTATACAAATTTTCTGGACTTGTGGTAATGGAAACAATGGGGGTAGAGTGACTGACGTTGATCAAATAGGTGCCACTCGTTATTGTACTTGGCATTAACCCTGAGATGAATGAACGCGCCCGAAGGACAGTACCTTGAAACACCAATATCGGTGCGCCATTGTACAAAGGAGAATTAATGGTGGGCTCGTTACCATCTGTGGTATAATGAATTTCTGAAATTGGATTATTGATGTCAGTAATCATCACTTGTTGCAAAGTGCTGTAAATGCCTGATGGTACAGAGAATATGGGAGCCAAGGCTTGTCCTGTTAGACCGGAGGCCCCGTCGTTGTTCGCTCCTGGCGAAGCGACACTCAAAAGTTGAGCTGCTCCAGTAGCGTTGGGTAATTTTCCAATAGTATAATCATGCTCAGTTGCATCCAAGGTGATTTGGTCCACCAAGCTTTGCGCAGGGTTGAAGAGGTAAATGGTTTCGCCGCTATTGCTGCTTGAGAAATTCGTGTGAAAATATTGACCTTCATTGCCCACAAAAAAATTGCTCATTTCAGCCAACGTCACATTGCGCATCGACATGTTGAAGTAAGTGTAAAGGGTTGGGTCGGTTGAGGCAACATCAAATTCAATTTGTGAAATTGGACCAGCAACGATACCTGCATTGGTCAATTCATCTGCGGTAATAAGCATTTGATGACGCGCTGCCCAATACCAATTGCCGTAAGGAGCAGGGTAGTCTGTTGTACCATTGACATAATCGTTGGTCCCAATCGTTTGTCCATTGATGCGCAGTACTGGTCTTGTATTGTGCACTTCACCAGAGGCCGCTTGGCAAATGCCATCACCACCATCTTGGAATGCCGCAACGGTCGAGTTGTAAGAGGTGTAGGTTTGATTGAAAATCGAATTGATTGTATACCCAGTGTTACTATATGAACAAGTATTGATCACCAAGTTCGAAGTTCCATCCCATGCAAACGGCGAATTCAAGTTGTGTGTGTTCCATCCGTTTTGAGGAATGAAATCATTGATATACAGCACGTCTTGAAATGGTGTGGTGTATTGACGATTCTTTCCACTGAGAAATACAATGAGATATTCACCCGGTTGAATCCAATAGTGATTGAAGGTAAATGCATTTTGTACACCAGCAGAATCGTTGATGATGTAGCCATACATATCAATGGAATCGGCCCCTGCGTTGAATATTTCAACCCAATCAGAGGCTTCTGCATCCTCATCGAATACCAAAGAAAAGTTTCTGTTGGTACCTTCATTCAAAACCAATTGGCCAAACGACAATGAAGCAACCAAAACCAAAGTGAAAAACGATATAATAGATTTCATGTAGCTAAGATAAAGAAACTATTTCCCCTCCTTCTCCCTGTGCGAAACCTTGGTGTGGTTATATCTCATTTTTCTAACGCAAAGTGCGCCGAGTATTCGCAAAGTACGCAGAGTTGAATGGGGTAACTCTTTTTACTTGAAATAGCGTTCTTTGCGCATCCTTTGCGTCCTTTGCGATTAAATTTTTTGCAAACAAGAAAAGGTAATTTGAATTTTTTTGCTTTTTTGATCAATTAAAACAACCACCATTAATACTCGCTAGCCACACTTCACTTCTTTTTCTTCGAAAGAGAATTGTGATAGTACAGATCTGCGGATCCACCGATTCACATATGTTCCAATCCACAACCGAATTGTGAACAACTATTATCAGGGGGTGTCGAAATATCTCCTTTTTTTATTTGTTTTGAAAACAGGAAAGATTTGTGTAATTTTATCTCGTTTAGGATATGAAAAATTGGTTCACAGCAATAGGAGGGTTGTCCCTGGCGGCAACAGTGTTCATTGGCGGTACAGCTATGAAATCACCGGATACTGATCCGATCAAAAATAATTCTATCACAGTGGCAGATTCATTGGTAGATACCACTGCGTTGGTTTGGGGTATCGATTTGTCTCATCACCAGCGCAATGTGGATTGGGATCAAATCGCTTGCGAAAATCCGCATTTCATTTTCTTCAAAGCAACGGAAGGTGCAACGCACACAGACAAGATGTACCACAAGTACAAGTTTGAAGCTGCGGAACGTGGTATCAAAGTGGGGTCGTATCATTTCTTTTCCTACACAACTTCTGGAAAAGATCAAGCTTTGCATTTCTTAAAAACAGCGCACATTCAAAAAGGTGATCTTCCTCCGGTTTTGGATGTGGAATTCAAAAAGGAAATGGCGAGCTCTGCTTGGATTTCTAAAAATGTTCAAGAGTGGGTGCGCATCATCGAAGATTCAATTGGTGTGAAACCGATTATCTATTGTCCCTGCAGAATGTACAATGATCACCTTGAATCTGTATTGAGCGATGAGTATCATTTGTGGATCGCCGATTATAGAAAGAATCCTCCAGGATGCAACTGGACCTTCTGGCAAAAAACAGATCGTCATAAGTTGAATGGAATAGCCGGCAATGTCGATTACAATGAGTTCAAAGGAAACATCCTCGATCTACAAGAAATCTTAATCGACTAAAAATCGAATCAAATTCAAAATCAACCTTCGGGTTGATTTTTTTTTATCCGTTGATTCGATATCCTCTTAAGAATTCTTCGACACCCATTCTCTTTTTCCCTTCCAATTGCAAATCTTCAATGGCATATTGTCCATCGATACAACCAAAGTGAATGTAGGTTTTTCCATCGGATTGGATACTGCCCACTTCAAAGTTGGATGAATTTTCAATTTTCCGACCGCGATAAATTCTAAGATTCTTTCCGTCCAATAAAGTCCAAGCGCATGGGAATGGAGACATCCCACGAATGAAGTCATGAACTTTTTGCACGGGTTGATTCCAATTGATTTGTGCAATCTCTTTGGAAAGCTTGGGAGCCAAGCAAGCGTCTTCCTCTTTCGTCACCAATGAATCCTGAACAATCGTGACCACTTCACCGTTGGCAATTTTCAAGACAGTATCACAAAGTGTCTCAGCACCAATGTGCATCATGCGATCATGCACTTCTCCAAGCGTTTCATTTTCTCCAATTGCAATAGTGGTTCTATCGATGATATCGCCTTGGTCTATTTGGTCGTTGATGAAAAAAGTAGTCACGCCGGTTTCTTTTTCGCCATTGATGATGGCCCAATGAATCGGCGCGGCACCTCTGTATTTGGGTAAAAGCGAACCATGCAAATTGATGGTGCCTTTGGAAGGCATTTTCCATACTACTTCAGGAAGCATGCGAAAAGCTACAACCACAAATAAATCGGCTTGCCACGCTGCCAACGATTCCAAGAATTCGGGGTCGCGCAATTTCGCGGGTTGCAATATCGGAATATGATGGGCCAATGCGCAATCTTTCACCGCACTGGTCATGATTTTCTGTCCACGTCCAGCGGGTTTGTCTGTCGCAGTAACGACACCAACTACATCAATTCCTCGATCGATCATTCTCTCTAGAGTAGTAACCGCAAATTGAGGAGTCCCCATGAATACAACACGCAATGATTTCATGCCACAAAGATGCAATGTTTTTAGGCTTCCTTGTATTGTTATCCTACCTTTGTAGTATGGACGAGGAAAAGAAAGAATTGCTTCGACAAAGACTGAATGAAGTTCATATTTGGCCGAGTATCTACATGTACAAATTCATCTTCGAAAAGAATGATGAAAAGTTGATTGCGTTGAAAATGATTTTTGGTGAAAGTGCTCAGTTCATGGTTCGTGAAAGCGCCAATGGAAAGTACATGAGCCTAACGATCAAAGAGATGATGATGGACGCGGAAACGATTTTTGTACGATACGAGCAAGTTGGAAAATTGGAAGGAATAATTAGTTTGTAATATGTCGCAACTGGAAATCATTAGAAATTTATTGCTGGTCTCTTTGTTGGCCATGCTCATTTATATCATGTACAAACGTTTGATACATTTGATGCAGAAGCAAAACACCCAAGCCAAATATCCAGCTTTGGATGCCGCATGCACATGGGAAGGATCGATGATCTATTTGGGGATGACCTTGGAGAAGAAAATGACCATCGAAATCAAAGCCATTGGCGACGAACAGAAATGGGAACAAGATATTTTTTCGGGTGAAGTAGAAGTGGGTCATCACAATTATGGTTTAGAAACCGTTCATCTTCCTGCTGGAAAATATCATTTTCAAATTGTAACTCCTCATGAAAAAGCCATGAGGTATTTCCACGTGTCATGATACCATTGGCTGAGCGAATGCGTCCACGATCGTTGTCTGACTATGTCGGACAATCCGCATTGCTTGGCGAAAATGGTCCACTGCGCAGAGCCATCGAATCGGGTCGTATACCCAGTATGATTCTATGGGGACCTCCTGGTGTTGGAAAGACAACCCTTGCTTCTGTCATCGCTGAATGCGTAGACCGACCTTTCAAAGCCCTTTCCGCCATCAACAGTGGTGTGAAAGAAGTTCGCGAGGTTATTGATGAAGCCAAACGGTCGGGATTGTTTCAAAAGTCAACGATACTTTTCATCGACGAAATACATCGATTTTCAAAAAGTCAACAAGATGCCTTATTGGGGGCCGTTGAAAAGGGTTGGATAACCCTGATTGGCGCAACGACTGAGAATCCTTCTTTTGAGGTCAACTATGCTTTGCTGTCGCGATGCCAAGTGTATGCACTAGAGGCGCATACGCGAGAGGATTTGGAATTGCTACTGCAAAGGGCAATTACCACGGATGAAATTTTAAAGACCAAGAATATTCAAATTCAAGAAACTGAGGCACTGATTAGACACAGTGGAGGAGATGCCAGAAAGTTGTTGAATGTTTTGGAGTTGGTGGTCGATTCGTTGGGCGATGAGGTAATCATCACCAATGAGGCGGTGAATCAATGGTCTTCTTCTCAAACTGCACACTACGACAAAGACGGCGAACAACATTATGACATCATTTCTGCTTTCATCAAAAGTATCCGCGGAAGTGATCCCCAAGCCGCAGTGTATTATTTGGCCAGAATGATTGTGGGTGGCGAGGATCCCATGTTCATTGCGAGAAGAATGATGATATTGGCAGCCGAAGACATCGGCTTGGCCAATCCCAATGCCTTACTCATTGCAAACGCAACTTCACAAATTGTTCATCAGGTCGGGTTTCCAGAAGCACGAATTCCTTTGAGCGAATGTGCCATTTATTTGGCAACTTCACCCAAAAGCAATACCGCATACATGGCCATTGATGCGGCCATTGCCAAGGTTAAAGAAACAGGCGACTTGCCAGTTCCATTGCATCTTCGCAATGCTCCGACCAAATTGATGAAGGAGTTGGGTTATGGCCAGGAGTACCAATATGCACATGCCTTTCCAGGTAATTTTATTTTACAACAATACATGCCCGATGCAGTCCAAGGTGAATATTTTTATTTACCTGGCAACAATGCCAAGGAAGTAGCCATAGATCAATGGCTAAAAGGAAAATGGGGCGATTTTAAAAATAAGAAATGAAACAAGAGAACATTCCAGTTATACAATTAAAACCAGGTAAAGAGTCATCTTTAAGAAGATCTCATCCTTGGGTTTTCTCGGGTGCTATAGGCAGTGTGAACGAAATGCCACAACCAGGTCAATGGGTGAAAGTGGTCGATGCACAAGGTAGATTCCTGGGCGCAGGTCATTATCACGAAGGTTCCATTGCGGTGCGAATTTTAACTTTCAAAGATGTCGAAATCGACGAGCATTTTTGGATCGAACGTTTGACCCGCGCCTGGAATTCAAGACAGGCTTTGCATTTGAATACACCTGAAGAGAATACCATTTTCAGATGGATTCATGGCGAGGGTGATGGTATGCCCGGTTTGATTCTGGATGTTTATGACAAAACAGTTGTAATTCAGCCCCATACCCTGGGCATGTACAATGAAGCTGCACAAATTGCCAAAGCCATTCAAATCGTTGCTCCCCAAATTCAAACCATTTATTTGAAACCTTCAGAGAAGCAAATGGAAGCTGAAGCGCAATATTTATTGGGAAGCCCTTCCAATGCAGTTGCGTTTGAACATGGTTTGAAATACAACATCGATTGGGAAAGAGGTCAGAAAACAGGATTCTTCATTGATCAACGCGAGAACAGAAGATTGCTGGGTGAATTGTCCAAAGACAAAAAGGTTCTAAATACTTTCTGCTATTCAGGTGGATTTTCATTGACCGCATTACAGGGTGGAGCATCTCACGTAGACAGTTTGGATAGTTCGCAGCATGCCTTGGATTTGACTTTGCAGAATGTTACACTCAATGGTTTTGACGAAAGCAAACACGCCGTAATCAAAGCGGATGCTGTCGAATACATCAAAACTGTCGGAAGTGATTACGACATTATCGTGTTGGATCCGCCCGCAT
Source organism: Bacteroidota bacterium (assembly GCA_039805365.1). Lineage (GTDB taxonomy): Bacteria > Bacteroidota > Bacteroidia > Flavobacteriales_D > Sanyastnellaceae > CAMCTV01. The sequence continues at coordinate 7,727 of JBDLUK010000092.1, forward strand.
TTGCCAAGCACTTGAGCGCGAAACACAAAGCTGTTCAAGGTTACAGAAAAATTAATGAGGCCGCCATTCGCAAAATCAAATCAGGTGGTTTGATTTTCACCTTCTCTTGTTCGCAAGCCGTAGACAAAGACACCTTCAAAGGTGCAATTGTAGCTGCCGCCATAGATGCAGGAAGACAAGTCAAAATTTTATATCAATTGCACCAACCCGCAGATCATCCCATCAGTTTGTTTCATCCAGAAGGGGAGTATTTGAAAGGATTGGTATTAGAAGTAATTTAAAGAAAATGAACAGAAAGAAAATTGCAGCAGGCAATTGGAAGATGAATTTTCTTCCAAACGATGTAAATCAATTCATCACGGAGTTTGCCCCCAATACGACGAATACTGAAGTAATGATTGGCGCGCCTTTTATTTATTTAGAACGCTTGCTTACATTGAAATCAAAGGGTGTTCAAGTTTTGTCTCAAGATGTTAGTGTCCACGAGAAAGGCGCATACACTGGTGAGGTGAGTGCAGAGATGTTGTCGGCTTTGGGCGTCAATGGTGCCATTGTCGGGCACAGTGAAAGACGTACTTACCACAATGAGACGGATGCACTTATTGCCAAAAAAGTTGATGCTTGCTTGCGTGCTGGAATAATTCCAGTATACTGTTGTGGCGAATTACTTGCTGAGCGCGAAGCGGGAAAACAAGAGCAGATTGTTGGTGGACAAGTGAGAGAAGCTTTGTCTCATTTGACAAAAGAACAAATATTGAAAGTGGTTATTGCCTACGAACCAGTTTGGGCAATCGGCACCGGTGTTACAGCTTCCAATGAGCAAGCGGAAGAGATGCACGTTTTCGTTCGATCCGTGCTAGCTGAAATTTGGGGAAGTGAGACAGCACAGCAAATCAGAATTTTGTACGGAGGCAGTGTAAGTGCTGCCAATGCAGATGGACTTTTCGCTT
>JBDLUK010000093.1:0-8407 GCA_039805365.1 Bacteroidota bacterium
AGAAAATGAGCGAGACCTGGAAATAAATGAGATTTGTTTTATTCATATTGGGATGTTTGATAATGTCATTTGTACAGGGACAAGTTTTGTCCCCTGACATTGATTGCTCTCAGGTGGATGTCACTGGATCAACGACCATACAATGGACTGCACCGCAGGATCCGAACAATGAGTTTGTCTCTTATCATATTTTTTCTTCCGTTGGCGGGGCAGGATTTACTGAAATTGGACAAGTATTGAATTTGAATACCACTTTTTTTGTCGATGGTGTCAACAATGCGAATAATGATGAAATTTGTTATTACGTGATTGTCGAGTATTCAAGCTTAGCGGGCAATATGATGGCCGATCCAGGCTTGACATTTTGTAATACTTTTTTAACGGCCACCTCATCTACAAATCCACAAGGTTTTGTGAACCTGACTTGGACAGGAACAGCGGCTAGCAATTATACGATGGCTTGGGACAATGGATCCAATTCTTGGAACAACATTTTGACCATTCCCTTTTTTGCAAATGATACTTCGATAGAGGTGATTACATGTGGTGACCCATTGAGTTTTGTCTTGTATGCCAATCAGGGCGTGTGTGCCAATGTCAGTAATATTGCCTCAGGAATATTCTTTGATCAAACACCACCGGCCATTCCAGTAGTAACCTCTGTCAGTGTTACGCAAGGGCACCCTCAGATATTTTGGAATGCAAGTACTTCAGTTGATACTGATGGATATATTTTATACAGATGTTCAGGTGGTGGCGTAACGGTATTGGATACTGTAGCTTCTTCTGTTCAATCATTTGTGGATATGACTGTAAATAGCGCCACGCAAACGGGATGCTACTTACTTTCCGCATTTGATGGTTGTTTGACCGGTACGCCGCCCAGCCCCAATACGAGCCCAACTGGAAATACTTGCAATTGCTCCATGTTGCTAACCCCATTGGTGCAAACCCCTTGTACCGATAGAATAACTTTGACTTGGACGCCCTATAGCGGTTGGGAAAGCGGTGTTGCATTTTATGTTTTGTATCATGCTGAAGCTGCCGGAAGTTTTTCGGCGATTGATACTATTCCAGCAAATACAATTTCTTGGCTGCATAATTTGAATAATTATGTAAGCTTGGATCATAGTTTTTACATAATGGCTGTAAGCTATGATGGCTTTTTTGCGATTAGCAATGTACAATCCATTACGCTGAATTATCCAACACCTCCCGCGGTGAATTATTTATCCTCAGTCTCTGTTACAGAGGATGATGAAATTGAGGTTACCGTTCAAACAACAGTTACAGCTGATCCCCATTTTTATTATTTGCAGTATTACAATGATTTTTTTGAGGAATGGATGAATGTTGATGTGTCTTCCAAAGAGAACAATGTAGTGCCGGTCGTTTTTACCGTTTCCAATATGAATCCGAAATACTTTTCCTATCAATTACGTGTAGCTGTGATCAATGAGTGCAGTGATACTACTGCGATCACGAATGTTGGCAAGAATATTTTATTAGAGGGATTGGTGTATGATGATGCCGATGTGAATGCCATTCAATGGACGCCTTATGAGGTATGGACCAATGGACTTGAGAAATATAACATCTACAGAAAGGTTGGAAAGAATGGGTCTTATACCAAGATCTTGGAGTTTAATCCTTCGCAATTGGGTCATTATGATGATGTAGATACTTTGTATATGGGGGATGGTTTATTTTACTATCGAATAGAGGCCGTTGCCAATCCTACAGCCAATTTTCCTGACACCGCGTTTCATGCATTTTCTAATGCGGTAGAGATGTTACAGGCTCCCAAGATTTTCATTCCCAATGCGATGATGGTTGGTGGGGTGAACAATGTTTTTAAACCTGTGATTTCTTTTGCGCCTGTGGACTTTTTTGACATGTATGTCTATAGCAAATGGGGAGATGTTTTGTACGAAGGTCATGATTATAGTGAAGGTTGGGACGCGAAAGATCCAGATGGAAAACCTGTTCCCCAGGGAGCTTACGTTTATTATATACGTTATCGCAAAGGAACCGACGCACCAATTGAAGCCCGAGGGCAAGTGATTGTGTTGTATGGACAATAGTTCTTCGGCATATCAATGGGTGGTGGATGCAGGTAACACATCCATCAAAACAGCACTCTTTTTATCTAATGAATGCTTAGAAATTAATCATTGGTCTTATGTTGATTTTGAATCGGGATGGAGATCATATTGGGAGCATTGGCACTGTCCCAATGTTGTAATTTCTTCGGTTGGAAATCTATTGCCGCAAGAATTCTTGTCCATTGGAAAAGTACTTGAACCTGGTTTATTAAAAGAGTGGCATTGGGAGTATGAAGTAAAAGAATCTTTGGGTGTGGATCGAATAGCCGCCGTGTTGGGTGCAGCACATTTTTTTCCTAAAGATCAAAAAATATTGGTAGTGGATATGGGCACTTGTGTAACCTACACCATGCGCAATGGAAAGGAAATATTGGGTTTGTCCATTGTTCCTGGGCTGGAAATGCGTTGGCGTGCGATGCATCATTTTACACAGAAATTACCTTTGGTCACTTGGGCAACCAGCGTTGATAAAAGAGGGACGCTCCAAAATATATGGGAAGGGGGTAAAAGAGGTTGGCAGATGGAACAACTGAATTGGATTACATATTTTTGTCAATTGTACCACATTGATCGTGTCGTTTTGACGGGTTCAGATGTTGTACATTTGGAAATTAAAGAACATGCGAATTGGGAGAAAATACCCTATTTGAATTTGCATGGATTAAAAGCTTGGATGGATGTATAGATTAATATTAACGGGTTGTTTTAGCATTTTGGTAAGTTGGGCTTCCGCTCAGTATACCATCAATGATCCGTTCACTAGATGGGGAGTGGGGGAATTGACTTCAGGGGACAATACCTCTGCTAGAGCTCTGGGCGGAGCATCTTTGTTTCCAAGTGATTACAATATCGTCAACCTAAATAGCGCCGCTAGTTATGCATTGCTCAAAGAAACTACTTTTCAAGCGGGTGGTTGGGTTTCAGAAAGCAAGTATCAGCCGTCGGCTGGTGTTTTTAGATCTGGGCAATGGGGCGAAATGGCTTTGGGGTTTAAACAACAAGGTTCTAAATACGGCTTTGCTATGGGTGTAAATTCATTCAGCCGAATGGGTTACAATTTTGGACAAGATTTTACTGTGAATGATTCAGTAGGCGGTCAGCAATTGCACAGTGGCGAGGGAGGAATTCATCAGTTTATTTTTGGTGCTGCACGCAAATGGTCATGGGGCCAGGACAGCGCGCATTGGGTGGGTCACCAACTTGCAGTAGGCGTTAATGGCGCATTTATGTTTGGTTCATTGGGATACCACAGAAAAATGGATTTTCAGAATACCCAGACTTACAATAGTCGTTTTGACAATTGGGTCACTGTGCAAGATATACGTCCTGATTTTTCTTTTCAGTACCAATTTCCATTGTTTGGAAATACCAAACAAAAGGAGAAAACCAATTTGTGGGTAATGTCATTGGCGGGTCAATATACCCCGCAGTTCAAATTAAATGGTGATCAGAATATTTATGGTATTTCCTATGTTAAGTACGCAGGAGTGGATGTGACCATTGATACAGGATTTGTTTCCCTAAATCAAGCTGGAAACTTATTGGTTCCCCAGCGTCTGCAATTTGGTGGTGTTGTTTCTGCTTTCCTAAAGTCAGGGGCGCGATTGGATTTTTACGGTCAGTATACGCACCAAGATTGGCGCAAGAGTAACACCAATTTTGCTTTATCAGCCTATTCCGATTTGAATGTGGCTCAATCGACGTCTTTTGGTGTTGAGTTTATTCCATTGAGTAATGAGCGAGCGACCAACGCATTCCAGCTAACCCACTTCCGTTTGGGATATCGCACGGGACAAGATTATATCAAAATCAACCAAGAATCGGTGAATGTAAAAGTGTACTCAGCTGGTGTAAGTATTCCTATCCGTGCATCTAAAACCAATTCGAGTATTCAATTGACGTATCAGTTGTTAGATAAGTCAACAGGTTCAGGTTGGGGAATGCAGCAAAGTATTATCGGTGTTGGTTTCCAGATGAGCCCATTTGAAAGGTGGTTTGTAGTTCGTAAGTATGACTAAATTAATTTTTTTCATACTGGCTTCTGTTTTACTGACATCTTGTCAAAATGAGATAGAAGAAATCAAGGCTGTAACGGATTATTTCAATTATCCCATCCAATCCGTTGAGAAGGCGGATTACCTTTATTCGGAAAGTGCCAACAAGTCAACTCGTTTACAAGCGCCACTTCTTGAGCGATATTTCAATGATACCAGTCAAATTGTTGCCCCAAAAGGATTTAAAATGACCTTTTACAGTAAGCAAGGAAATACTGATGCATGGCTCGTAGGAAACCATGGAGAGTTTTGGGAAAAGTCGGGAATTTTTCTCGCCACGGGTGATGTGAAAATGGAGAATACGGAAGGTGAATCAATGACAACTGAAAGGGTTACTTTTTACCGAGATAGTGATTTGATTAAAACCGACGATTGGGTAACGATACAAACCAAAACAGGCACGCTCCATGGAAAAGGTCTCTTAAGCAATAGTTCTTTTACCGAGTATCAGATATTACAACCTACAGGACAATTCAATATTTCAGAGCCATGAATCCAATAAAAGTTGCAAAGTTTTTTGTTCATTTCTGGTTAGCCTTAACCATGGCATCATTCATTTATGCCGTTTACATTGCTTTTAATAAAGGTTGGGATGGTTTGGTGTATTTTGTGCCAACTGGAATTGCCGGATTTCAGTATTATGTCAGACGAAAGATGTATTATCGATTATTGACCAAACAAGACAACTCCGCGAACTAATGGTCATTACAGATTCTTGGATATTTTGGGTTTTGTTGAGCATGATGGTTTGTGCGTTTTCCAGCGGAATGGAGATGGCATTTATTTCTGCCAATCACCTAAAGGTAGAGTTGGATAAAAAACAAGGTGTTTGGTCGGCCGGCATTGTAAGCTATCTCATTCGGCAGCCCAAGTTGTTTTTGTCTGCGATGCTTATCGGAAACAATATAGGCTTGGTTGTTTTTGGAATCAAATTGGGGGATGAGGTAGTGGCTGTAATTGAGGGCCAATTGCCCTGGACGGCCGAAATGCTTGGTGGTGGAGGAATTTTATTGGTTCAAACAGTTGTATCCACCATTGTAATTTTGATTTTTGGTGAGTTTATTCCCAAGGTAATAGTTTCGACATCACCCAACAGATGGCTAAATATATTGGCCATCCCATTGATTATTTGGTATGTGTTATTGTGGCCTTTTGCATACTTTGTCACTTCTATAGCGCAAATAATCATTGGTAAGAAATCATCTCAAGCCGATGAGAAAAGGGTTTTTGGTCGGGTTGATCTCGATGATTATTTGGAGACAGTAACAGGCAATCAAGATCCAAGTAATTCCTTAGATCATGAAATTGAGATTTTCCAGAACGCTTTGGATTTTTCAAAGATCAAGGCCCGTGATTGCATGATACCAAGGAACGAGATTGTTGCTGTTCCTGTAGATTGCTCGATGGAGGACTTGCATGCCAAATTTGTAGAGTCTCGACTATCCAAGATTTTGGTTTATAGAAACAATATTGATGATATCATTGGGTATGTACATTCTTTTGATTTGCTTAAAAAATCACCAACATTAGCGGGGGTCATTCGACCCATCAGTATTATTCCAGAAGCGATGCTAGCCCAGGATATGCTCTCCATGAACATAAGAGAAAAACGTCATGTATTTATCGTTATCGATGAGTTTGGTGGCACTGCAGGTATGGCTACTTTGGAAGATGTCATTGAGGAAATTGTAGGCGAAATTGAGGATGAGCATGATGATGTAGAAGTGAATAACGCTCATCAACCAGATGGCTCTTGGTTGTTTACAGGTAGAGATGAGATCAAATTTTTAAATGATACTTATCAAATTCAACTTCCTGAGAACGAAGAGGATTACGATACCATGAATGGGCTTATATTGTATTATTTAGAAGATTTTCCTGATGAGGGTCAAAAGGTAGTGGTTGGAAGATACGAGATTGAAATAATCGAGGTTTCAGAGCAAATGGTGAAAAAGGTCAAGGTGAGCGACTTATAGCCAAAGTTTTTGTTTAAAGTTTACCAAAATTTACGATATTCGCATTCCTTAAAATGTATAGATATGGCAATGATTGAAAAAATCAGAAGACAAGGTTGGCTCGTTCTCGTTGTAGTGGGAGTAGGTGTCGTGGGATATTTAATTCCTTATGACGCGGTAATGGCCTTGATGGGCAAAGGCGCAAAGGATGCTGGAGAAATTGATGGTAAAACCATCGATGCTGCTGCGTGGCAACAAGCGGTAGAAAAACAAAGAATTTTGTTTGACTACAGTAGCAATGAAAGTTCTTTGTCCAATGATACTTGGAATACTTTAACAGAGGAGCAATTGTACGCAGACGAATTCAGCGCAATGGACATTTCTGTTTCTGACGAAGAATTGGATGAGGTAATGTTTGGAAAATTTTTATCTCCATTTGTAAAGAACACCATTTATGGAGGTCGTGATTCATCTAGCTTCAAAGAGCAGATGCGTCAACGTTTTGAGACCATTGATCCCAACGATCCATCTTGGACCATTGAAAAAGCCGACGCTTGGAAAGAATTTGTTCGTTACAAGCGCAAGAAGGAGAAGTATGACAACATGATCAAATTGGGTGCTTATGCAAACTCATTGGATGCTAAGTATGCTTTCACTGCACAGAACGATCGTACATCTGTTGAATTTGTTGCCAAGTCATTCATGGAGATTCCAGATGCTGAAGTAAACGTTACCGATGAAGATATCCGTGCTTATTACAACAAGCACAAGTCTGAAAGAGAATACAAACAAGAGCGCAGCCGTAGTGTGAACTATGTGAATATGACGATTAAGCCAAGTGAATCAGATTTGCAAGCGATCAAAACGTCAATGGACGCTATGATTCGTGAATTCAGAATGGCAAAGAATGATTCTGCTTATGCTGCTGCCAAGGCGCTTACCGCTGGTCAAGGAAAAGTTCGTTACCAGCCAGGTACTTTCTCTGAGCCTTTCAATTCTCAAATTGCTTCTGATTCTGTAGGAAAAGTATTGGGTCCAATTGCACACAACGGTGCTTTGAAGTTGGTGAAAATTTCTAAGCGTGTTTCTGAAGTAGACAGTGTTGCTGCACGTCACATTTTGATCAAGGATCAATCTCCAAAAGGAAAAGCAAAGGCAGATTCTATCGTGAACGTAATCAAAGCCAAAAAGAATTTTGCTGAAATGGCGAAGATGTTTGGAACTGATGCGACCAAAGATAAAGGTGGCGATTTGGGAACTTTTGCTCGTGGAGCTATGGTGCCTGAGTTTGATAAAGCTTGTTTCAATGGAACTGTTGGTCAGTTGCAGGTAGTAAAAACACAATTTGGTTACCACGTTATGGAAGTGACCAAAAAGAATGCACCTAAGATGAATACTTATGTAGCAATCGTTGATCAAACCCAGGACCCAAGTCCACAAACAAGAAAAGAGGCTTTCAACAAAATGCGTGATTTGACCATCAATAGTCAAGACACTGCATCTTTCCGCGCCAATGTTAAGGCGATGGATGCAAATGCCCAGGTAGTAAGTGCAAAAATGATTGCACCTAATGCTACAAACGTTTCAGGTTTGGCAGAAGCACAATCTTTGGTTTCTTGGGCTTATTCAGCTGAGATCAATGAAATTTCTCAACCCATGTTAATCGGAAACGGTTGGGTAGTTGCGGTTTTGACTGAGATTCGCGAGCGTGGTGTTCCAGCATTCGAGGATGCAAAGGATGTAATGAAAGTGAAAGTAATCAAAGAGAAGAAAGGTGAAATGTGGGCAGCCAAAATGAAGGGATCTTCATTGCAGGAAATCGCTAAAAACACAGGTCTTACTGTTAAGCGTTCTGATAATTTGGGAATGCGCAATGGTAATATTCCAGAAGCTGGAATTGGTGAGCCTGAGTTTGCATTGATTGGTAACATCTTTGGATTGGCAAAGGACAAAGTATCTGAGCCTATCATTGGTGAAGGTGGTGTTTATGTAGTGAAGAGAGTTGCTGACATTGCATCTGCTCAAAGCATGGACAATTATTCAACTGAGAAAAAGATGTTGAATCAAAATGCAAAGGCTTCTATGTCAGGCCGCGTGTTTGGTGCTTATCGTGAGTCAGCTGATATCGACGATCGTCGCTTTATCAATGACTAATCGAAAATGAACTTATAAAAAAAAGGCTCCTTTAGGGAGCCTTTTTTATTCCAACCAAGAGCTATCACCGTAACTTAAAAAGCGATAATTCTTTTCCAATGCGTAATGATATATGCTTTTCCAATCTTCACCAATGGCC
>JBDLUK010000094.1:0-3800 GCA_039805365.1 Bacteroidota bacterium
CGATAATCTTAACGCGCACGCCGCCACCGGATAAGATAGGAACCACCATGACATCATGCGCTTGCATGTATTGGGTTGCGTCGTCCACTTCACCTTCGATGAATACCTGAGGTACATTCAGTGCTTTAATTTCGTCCGACATATTTCTTCCAGCCAAGTGCAAAGTAATTTGCGGGAAACGCAGGTGAATCGTTGGCCAAACTTTCTCGATGAACCATTTCAATCCTTCTACATTGGGTTCCCAATCCATCGCACCCAAATGGAAAAGCTTTAGGTTTTGTGTTGGAGTAGAAGGGATGCAATTGTATAAGTCGAGGTCGATACCAAATGCCACCGTCTTGATGGGCCTTCTAACACCCAATTGCAGCATTCTGATTTTATCCGATTCAGATATTGTAGCGATGCCATCTACAGAATTGAACATCATCAATTCGTATTCTCTCAATTGCTTGGCAAGAAAATTTAGGTACAATTTCTTGACGGGATTTTTTGTTCCAATTGCTATTTTCTCCCAAATGGTATATTCAATGTTATGTGCCCTCAGAATGATGGGCGCCTTGCTGTGTCGTTTGATCGTACCGATGTATGGCGTCATGAACAAACTTTCCAGGTGTATCACATCAAAACTTTGTCTGCGCAAAAGCCGATCGATTTTAATGTCCATGTCGGGACTAAAAAAACGATTGACATGGTAGCTATCGTTGGTCATGAATGCAGTAAAGGCATCAACAAAATTGATTCTTGTATCAACATGAACACCTTCTATATCTGTCTTTTGAATGTACTCCGGACTGAGTTCATTCAATTTCAAATCGTGTTTGTGTGTGAAGATGGTGATGATCTTCACTTTGTGTCCTGATTCAATCAAGCCCTGTGTCAAATTGTTCATGGCGATGCAACCGCCGTCTTTGGCAGGAAGTGGAGGCTTATGACACAGTTGAAGAACACGCATTTTATTGGGCTTTGCTTTTTTTCTTGAACCAAGATTTAAAATCTGGGATGTTCCAACTTTTTTCCTGATTGGCAGAGTACATCACCAAAATGCAAATGGGTACCATCACAATTGTGGAAATCCACATGCCCAACCACGGCTCAATGATAAATGCTTTGGCCATTTTTTCTCCAGCAATGGTGAGCATTTCAAAAACAATAAACAGGAGCAAGGCAATCACAGAGGGTAGGCCCAATCCGCCTTTGCGTAAGATTGCGCCCAACGGAGCACCTACGAAAAACAAAACGAAGCAAGAGATGGCCAAGAAGAATTTCCTGTGCCATTCAATCTTGTGTCGATTGGCAAATCGAAGTAAATCTTCTTTTTCGATTTTAATTTTTTGAATTTGCACCATGTCTCTTCTTGAAGCATCAATGGCAGCCTGAATGGTTTTGCCTTGAATGGTCAATGGCATTTGTGATTGCAATGATGCGGATGAAGGCTGAATCTTGGTAAGTTCTTCAGCAAGTCTCAATTTTTTATCATTGCTCACTTTCCAATACTGATTCATGCTGTCCACTTCAGCGTCAAAACCTTCCAAAGCATGATCGAGCTGATTGATGGTCATCATCTCAAAAGCATTTTTGAAAACCTCTTCATCATCTTTGCTGAAGAACAAAGAAGAAATGTCGATGCGCAAAGTCATTTGGTCAAAATGCGAGGACAATGCAGGATGCTTCGGATGGCGTGAACGTTTCTCGTCTAATTCATCGTAGGTTACCCCATTTTGCATTTGCAATATCAACCAACGTTTGTCCTCCGTTTGCTGCATATTGCCTTTTTCGGCCCTGATCACCGTTCTATTTCCTCTTCCTGGTTCACGGTGGTCGTAAATCAATATGTCTTGAAGCTCGCCCGTTTCGGTATTTTTCTTCATTACCCGAATACTAATTCCTTCGATGCCGTCATAAAACTGACCTTCCGTTAAACTCAATGCAGGTTTTTGTTGCACGATGGAGAAGAGCAATGTGCGGTATTTCAAGTTGGCGATGGGCCAGATATTGTTGGCAAAGAAGAAAGCAACAATGGAGAGACCACCAATAAAAATAATCAAGGGTCTGAAAATTCTTCCCAAGCTCAATCCCGCGCTCTTCATGGCGGTTAGCTCGTTGTGCTCTGACAATGCGCCGATGGTCATGATGCTGGACATCAAGATGGCCAAGGGTAGGGCCATGTTGACGATACGGGCGGAAACAAAAAGCAAAAGTTGAAGGATGATCCAAAAGCTCAAACCTTTGCCCATGAGGTCGTCGATGTACAACCAAATGAATTGCAATTCAAATACAAAAAGTGAAACCAAAAAAGTGACGATAAACGGACCAATGAAGGCCCGCAGCAAGACTTTGGATATTTTTTTCTGGTTTAACATCAAACAGCGCTAAGCTACTTTATCTTTCGGCACCAAAACCAAGGAAATTTAAAAAATGAGAAAAATTTTATCTAGAATTTTTATCGCCAGCGGAGTCGTAGCTACTATGTCTTTTTCTGCGAATGCTCAGGATATTCAAGTAGATGTTTTGTCGAACTTGGACAATGAGAAATTGATTTTGTCTTCGATTGAAGAGGAGAAACAAGGTGGAATGACCATGAATGCGGCATGGGTGCCGATGCAATTGGATATGAACTCCATGGGCGAATGGGAATACAATGCAGATGGCAGTAAGCGTTGGTTGTATGCATTTCAAAGTCCAGGTGCTTTGGCAATGGGCGTTGTTTTCAGTTACTACAACATGCCAGAGGGTGCGGAGTTGTATTTGTATGCATCGGACAAATCGTGGTTAGAAGGGCCATTTACAGCGGATCAAAATAAGTCGCATCACATCTTCAGAACACCTGAGGTGTATGGCGATGCTGCAGTGTTGGAATATCGTCAACCTGCTGGTGTTGTTGGAGATGCTCGTTTGGAAACGCGTGGTTTGTTGCACTTCTACCGTATGATTCAAGATCCAAGAGCAGAGCAGTTTAAGAACATTGAGAGTGATCCATGCGAAGTGGATGTGAACTGTCCAGAGGGAGGACCTTGGTCCAATGAAAAGCATGCTGTAGTTCGCTTGAGCTTGGTAATGTCTGGTGGAGCGGGCTTGTGTTCAGGTACTTTGGTGAACAATACCGCCATGGATTGTAAAGGCTATGTTTTGACTGCAATGCATTGCACTGAAAGTTCTTCGGCTGCTGATTTGTTGGCTTCTTCAGCTCGTTTCAATTTTGCTAAAAGCGGATGTGGAACTGGTTTGGGTTCAACAACACAAAACTCAACTGGCTTGTATTTGCGTGCGGATTCCAACGATGGTGGTGGAGCTACAGGATCTGATTTTGCTTTGATTGAATTGCAAGATGCGATTCCTGCAAGCTGGACAGTTTATTATGCAGGATGGGATGCAACAGACAACGTTCCCGTTGCGATTGCAGATTCATTGTATGGTGCAAAGGCTGTTTGTATTCATCACCCAGCGGGCGATTACATGAAAATTTCTCATGCCTCACAAGTGACCAAAGGAACTTGGCAAGCTTCAGATCGTCACTGGAGAACAGTATGGATGGCCACTGAGACTGATCATGGCGTTACTGAAGGTGGTTCTTCTGGGTCACCCATTTTCTCGCCCAGTCACCAAATCATTGGTACATTGACTGGTGGAGGTTCTTACTGCACAACACCAACTTCACCAGATTATTATGGTCGCATGGCCAAGCACTGGACAGGAAATTTCAACCCAAATCCTGCATCAGAAAAATTGAAAGTATGGTTGGATCCAGGAAACTTGGGATGGTTGACCATGGATGGTGCTACAAAGGGAACCAGCGCATTGCC
>JBDLUK010000095.1:0-9110 GCA_039805365.1 Bacteroidota bacterium
ATGATGTTATCAATGTGAGTGGACATCGATTTGGAACTGCTGAAATTGAAGATGCCATCAATCAATGCAAAAAAGTGATTGAAAGTGCGGTAGTCGGCTATCCTCATGACATCAAGGGACAAGGAATTTACGCGTATGTAATTCTTGAGAATTTAGACAATGCCCATGAGCAAACGCGAGATGAAATAATCGAAAGCGTTGTAGAACAAATCGGGAAAATTGCAAAACCAGATAAAATTCAATTCGTAAGTGGCCTACCAAAAACGAGATCAGGAAAAATCATGAGACGAATTCTACGCAAGGTAGCTGAAGGCGAAATACATGCATTAGGAGATACAACTACATTGCTTGATCCCACTGTCGTTGATGAAATTATTTCAAGCCGACTTTAAATAAAAAAACCGCCAGTTGGCGGTTTTTTTTCTATTGAATAATAATGAATTCTGTTCGTCTATTCTTTGACCTATTGGTATCCGAATCATTGGGAACTTGGGGTTGCGTCTCTCCGTATCCTTTGGCTACTACACGATTTTCAGCGACACCTGACTTCACCAAGTATGACTTAACTGATTCCGCGCGCTTTTGAGAAAGTGACATATTAAGGGCATCGTCTCCTACATCATCTGTATGACCTCCAACTTCAATCTTACGCTCTGGATTTTTGTTCAATAAATCAACCAACTTGTTCAATTCAGCATAACTCTCTTTTTTCAAAACATCGCTATTGGTATCAAAGAATACATTCTTCATTCCATTGGTCGTGGTGTTAGCGATAGAAATTTTTGTTCCTACTTTCAATTTTTGAAGCGGCACCAAAAGGCGCACAGGTTTGGTTTGAATTTCATTCGTCAAGGTAAAACGATCTGAATAAAACAGGTAACCATCTTTGGAAACATTCATTACATAATCTTTGCCAGGAGGCAAACACAACAGAAATTCTCCATTGCCCGCATTGGAATAAGTATTGGCTACAACTTTACCTGTTTCCATATCGATTAACTCCAGTTTGGCTTCCAACTTTTTGTAACTCACTTTGTCAGAAACAACTCCTTCTACATAGGACACGCGCATTGGGCGGGCAAATTCAGGAAGTTTAAATTGATAAAGATCTAGTCCGCCCATACCCCCGGGACGCTCTGAAGCGAACAGTGCGTATTGTCCTTCTGTCGTAACATGAAAAGAATTCTCATCCTTGGACGTATTGATGGGATAACCCAAGTTGATTGGTTTGCCCCATTCTCCGTTTACATCACGTCGGCTCATGAAAATATCCATCCCTCCCATTCCAGGATGCCCATTGGAACTAAAATACAATGTGCTACCATCGGGATGAATCATAACACTCTCTTCTTGAAAATCCGTATTGACCATGCCTCTGACCTTTTCAGGCTTACTCCACTCCCCGGTGTCACGCAAATAGGAATAATAAATATCTTGAGATTGGACCCCTTGATAAGTGGTTTTCCCTCGTACAAAATACATGGTCTTTCCATCGGCTGAATAGGATGGTTGCGATTCCCATGCGCCCGAGTTAATCAGGTTCCCCATATTCTTTCCAGGTTCCCAATCGTTTCCAACCTTTATTGAAAAAAACAAATCACAACTCCCTACACCACTTCTACCCTCTCCCCAATTACCATCGGCTGTTTCGCAAGCTGTGAAGATGAGGGTGTTGCCATCAGCACTCAAAGATGGTGCACCTTCATTCATGGCTGTGTTGATGCTTAAAATAGGCTGGGCTGGAGCAAAGACCGCATCCTTGTCTCTTCTACTAATAAAGAAATCCTCTTGTTTGCCTGCAGAAGAGCGATCATCTGGAATTAACCGCGTAAACAACAAAGCTGACTCATCGGCCGTCAAGCAAGGATAATACTCATCAAATTCTGTGTTCACTCCTGCGCCCATGTTTACAGGTTCAAATGGAACAGGATACTTCATTGCCTTTTGTGCAAAAACACAACTTGCCAAAATCAAATTGGCTTTTTTCTCGGTCAATACATCGTGCTTAGGATAAGGCATGAATTTAGAAATGGCCGCTTCTGATTTCTTATAATCAGCTTGACTCATATACCCTTCGGCCAAGATTAACCATGCCTCAGGAAAAATCTCCGGATGCAGCCCAACTCCTTTTTCCAAAGCCGGCATGGCTTGTTCCATTTGACCCTTGTCCAAATACAACTGTGCCAATAAAAATTGAGCTTCGGCAAAATCCGGTTGAGAAGACACCAACTCATTTAGAATTTCCATTGCTTCTTGATTGTTGCGTGCTCGATATGCATCAGTTGCCGCTTCATACTTTTTGATGGCCTTTCTGTCGGAAATGGTGTAAGTCGGCTTAGGCTGGGCCGAAGTATGTATGGCGCACCCCATGGAAAGTAACATTACCAGTGCAACCAAAATATTTTTCAAATCATTCTTCATTGTCATTCTTTTACATTCATTTTAGATTTGATCACATAAACATCTTCATGATCTCGCTTCATATAAAACTCCTCCCGGGCGTACTTTTCTAGAGTCTTCTTATTGGTTGATATTTCAATTAAATCCTGCTGCACTTGTTTATTCTTCTCCTTCATCATCTCGATTTCTGCACCCAAACGCTCCGTTTCCATTTTTGAGCGAACGATGTAAAACAAATTGATGTTGTGGATAAACGATATATAAATCAAATTCAACAAAAGTGCCAATACGAACTTATTGCGGAAAAATTTTATGGCCCATCTTTTCATATTTCGAATGTGACTCTTTTTTTGCAATGAATGACCTTGAACATCTAATGTTTTAAACAGTTTATAGTGAGAATATACTAGTTTTGAAATATGCTTTTTGATACCGCCTCGCAAACCGATTTACAATGGCCTGAAATTCTATCCTTGCTGCAAAGCTTGTGTTATCAACCATCAGCGATTCAGAAGTGCTCTTCGCTTATGCCCTTTGAACATGGCGGTCAATTGAAAACTGCTTTGGGTGAGATGGAAGAGTTTTATGGTCTTTTCAAAAGTGGCGGTAACTTACCCAGTGGGGAGTTCGTTGAAATACACCGCATTTTAAAAATGCTTTCATTACGAGACTCTGTTCTCTCTGAAACAGATTTCCAGCAAATTGTCACCAATACAGAAATTGCGCATGATTGGATTAAAATTCATGGTTTGCTCGGGGACAATTGGAATTTCTTGTCCACGCATTTCAAGGATATAACTGCTCAGAAAGAGTTAATCCCTACAATTCAGAAGGTATTCAATCCTCAATGGCAGGTTCGAGATGATGCTTCCCCAGTATTGAAAAGCATCCGAGAATCCATGATGTCGGTTCGCAGACAGATCACAAAGAATTTTCAGAAAGTTCTTCGTGAGATGCAATCCAAAGGATTCATCGCCGCAACAGAAGAAGGATACCAGAATGAGCGAAAAGTATTGGCTGTTGTATCGAGTTACAAAAAAAGTGTTCCGGGTATAATTACCGGAAGCAGTAAAACTGGATCTATCACTTTCATTGAACCCAGCGTCAATATTCCACTGAACAATGAACTTGAGATTCTCAAGGAAGAAGAAAAGCGAGAGATTAGAAAAATATTGTTTCAATTGACCCAAGAAATCCGTGGTTATCATCCCTTCCTCTCTGCATCTCTTAAAATGATGATTCATTTTGATTTCCTCAGAGCCAAGGCCCGATTGGGAAATTTGTACCAAGGGATTATTCCTACGTTACTTGATCAGCCGGGAATATTGATCAAGCAAGGTGTGCATCCATTGTTGTATTTGCAACACCTGGAATCCAAAAAGCCTACCTTTGGTCAAGATGTTCAGCTGAACACAGAGCAACGCATACTTGTAATAAGCGGTCCCAATGCGGGTGGTAAATCAGTGACGATGAAAATGATCGGGCTGATACAAGTTTTGTTTCAATGCGCGATTCCCGTGCCATTGAAGGTAGGATCGGCTCTGGGCATTTTTCATTCGTTCCTTACAGATATTGGAGATCATCAAAGTATCGAGAACCAACTCTCTACTTATAGCTATAGGTTGAAGCGAATGAAATACTTCTTAGAGGTATCTAATCGAAGATCATTGGTGCTGTTAGATGAATTTGGAACTGGTTCAGATCCGGATCTCGGAGGCGCATTGGCCGAAGTTTTTTTTGAAGAACTGTATCACAAAAAAACAATTGGAGTAATCACCACCCACTACTCCAATATCAAGCTTCGTGCAGAGACATTGCCCAATGCCATTAACGGACATATGCAATTTGATGCAGAGGCTCTGCTTCCCAAATACCAATTGGTTTCAGGAAAAGCGGGTTCCTCTTTCACTTTTGAGGTAGCCCAAGCTAATGGGATTGAAAACGACTTGTTAGATAGAGCCAAAAAGAAAATCAACTCGCAAAAATTGCAATGGGATCAGTTGCTTTTGGATTTAGAAAAAGAAAAACAACTTTGGACCAAACAGCGCGAAGAAGCCGATAAAAAGCTCAGTCAAGCCCAAGCCAAAATAGATCAATTCACCAAAAAGAATGATCAACTCGATGTACAGATTTCAAAGAAGAATGCCGCATGGGAGAAAGAACAAGCGGAAATCAATTTGGGAAAAAAGATGAAGCAATTTGTTCAGTCGGTTAAAGGGCGAGGTAAAAACACCGAACTGTGGGAAGAGATGAAAAAATTTGTTTTGATTGAGCACAACAAAATTGAACAAATCAAGAAAAAGGAAAAGATCAAAAAAGAAAAACAAAACATCAAAGAGGAAGAAGTCAAAGATTCACAACCAATAGCACTGGCTGATTTAGTAAGAATCAAACAAACCAAACAAGTAGGGATGGTTACCAAAATTGAGGACAAAGGAATTACCGTAGTTATTGGCAACTTCAAGACTTTGATATCAAGAGATAAACTGATTAAAATTTAATTCTTCTTCAATCCGAGCTCCTGGGCCTTGCTGTGCATAAAGGCTACAGCTTCATCTTCGTTGTTCTGAATGACACCATCCAAAATGGCATCTTTGATGGCATTTTTGATTATTCCAACCTGAGCGCATGGTCCAATGCCATACACCTTCATGATCATCTCGCCAGACACTGGGGGTTGAAAATTTCTTACCCGATCTTTCTCTTCCAATGCCTGAAGCTTAACAACAACATGCTCGTAGTTCTTCAAGTACTTTTTAACTTTCAATTCATTCTTGGAAGTGATGTCGGCCTTACAAAGTATCATCAGAGAATCAATGTCATCTCCGGCGTCAAAGAGTAATCTTCTCAAAGCGGAATCACTGATTTCGCTCTTCGTTAATGCTATTGGACGTAAATGCAGCTGAACCAATTTCTGCACAAATTTCATGGACGAATCCAAAGGCAATTTCATTCGGTCAAAAATCTTTGGGACCATTTTCGCTCCCAAATCTTCATGACCATGAAAAGTCCACCCCACATTTTTATCAAAACGTTTTGTTGGAGGTTTGGCGATATCGTGCATGATAGCAGCCCATCTCAACCACAAGTCTTGGGATTGTTCTGCCACATTGTCCAACACTTCTAAAGTGTGGTAAAAATTATCTTTGTGAGAAATCCCCTCTCGCTTGGACACTCCTTGCAAAGCCACCATCTCCGGAAAAAACTGATGCAACAACTGCGTATCAAAGAGCAATTTAAAACCTGTACTTGGTCGAGATGATAAAATGATTTTATTCAATTCAGTGGTGATACGCTCTTGACTAATGATTTTTAGACGCTCTGCATTTCTTGCAATTGCGGTTAAGCAATCTTCTGTAATCTCAAATTGCAACTGACTTGCAAATCTCACTGCACGGAGCATGCGCAAGGGGTCATCACTGAATGTAATATCCGGATTGGTTGGTGTTTGAATTCGCTTTTCTGTTAGATCTTTTAATCCATCAAATGGATCCAACAGTTCACCAAATGAATCCGCTTGAAGCGAAATCGCCATTGCATTGATCGTGAAATCACGTCGCAATTGATCGTCTTTTAAATTTCCTGGACTTACGATTGGATTGCGCGATTCAACCCGATAACTTTCTTTTCGAGCGCCTACAAACTCCACATCATTGCCTCTGTAATGAAAAGCCGCAGTGCCGTAATGTTTGTAATAAGCTACTTTTTTGACCTGCAAAATATCCGCGCATCTTTTGGCCAATGCTGGACCATCACCAACACAAACAAAGTCCAAATCCTTGTTCGATCTTGAAAGTAGAATATCTCTAACCATTCCACCTACCGCATAAACTTCAATGCCCATTTCTTGAGCCGCTTGGCTTATAACATGAAAAAGGCGTTTGTCTATTTTATGACGAAGATTCATTGGTGGCGCGAAAATAAGCTGAACCGCTCAATGAATACTAGATTTAATAACCGCTCTTCTAATTCTATCGTTCATTGCTCTTCCCAAGCCATGTTCAGGAAGCAATTGCAAATACATCGCAGAAATAGGTTGTTGATCGAGATATCTCAATCCTGCAAACAATTTGCTCGCTGCCTCAATGAGATCCCCACTTGCGGAAAGTTCGAAAGAGATGGGGCCCTTGAGTTGACCTTTGAAACTTAACACGCCATACAAACCTGCATCCGAAGAAATTTGACTTTGGTTCTCTATTAAGAACAAAGGTTTTCTCGGAGAGTAATGTTGATCCAACATTCCCGGAGCCGCCGGGCGACTAGAACTAGCTTTAATTTCTGCCTTCTCTTTTAGTACCTCTTCTATCTGCTCTAGTGTAATTCCTCCCAACCGATAAATCTGAACCTTTTCAAGTGTACTGTCCCAACCCACAATTGTGGATTCGATACCCACTTCACAAGCGCCACCATCAAGCACTACATTCAATTGATCTCCCAACTGGTCTACTACATGCTGTGCCGTTGTTGGGCTGACATATCCAAAAGGATTGGCGCTTGGCGCAGCTAGCGGAAAAGGCAATATTTTCAATAAGGCCAATGCCATGGGATGCGCTGGCATTCGGATGGCCACATCCGGCAATCCCGATGTTACCAAATCTGGAATGGCTTCTGTTTTGGGCAACAAGACGGTCAGCGGGCCTGGCCAAAAAGCACTCATCAATTTCTCCAACGAAACGGGAATAGACGACGCGCATCTATTAACCTGCTCCATGTTGGCAACATGCACAATCAAAGGATCAAAGAATGGTCGATTCTTGATGGCGAATATTTTTGAGACCGTGGTTGCATCAAGTGCATTGCCAGCAAGCCCATAGACAGTCTCGGTAGGCAGTCCAATGACTCCGCCATGAACAAGTTCATCAACGGCCAATTGCAAATCTTTGGTTACTTGAAGCATTTGACAAAAGTAACGCGCTTTTTTACTCCACCATCCAAGGAATGCAATACGCTGTTTTTGGACCCTTCAGCACAATGTGATACAAGCCACCTGCGTATATGGCTTTGAGCTCCATGCTTTTATTTTGGCTTATAGCTGCATCATACTTCTCTAGGCATTGACCATGAAGATTGTAAATTTCAATGACGTTTACATTTTCATATTGCCAATTCAAAACCGCACTGCTATTGACTCTTGTAGGATTGGGGAAAACCGATCCATATGCATTTTTCAAATCAAAGTCATCATCCGATACCAAAGGCGTCAAGCCCGCAGCTCCCAATGTCCTTATACATTCTGGTGCCGCTGACCAATTGGAGTACGTAGTTGCATCTGAATATAAACTTCTAATTCTGACATCATAGCGCTGTCCATTGACCATTCCGGGAACGGTTGACAATGGCAGTATGCGAGAATTGCTTGCTCCATTGACACTAACAGGTAGCGCTGGCGAAGGATAAACCATGGTAAATTCCCATTGATATTGCATAGCACCACAAATTGAACGATCTGTTGCAACTGAAGATGCATAGTTCTTATAAACGGGACACTCATCTGTGCTTCTTACATTTGAAGTAGATTCACTATTCAATTGAAAATTGCAATTGCTCGTTTGATTGGCAAATAGAATATTCATGTTGCCTGCTGCATCCAATAAGTTGTATTCAAGATCTGCAGAAATGAAAATGGTTTGAGACGAACCCGTCATATTCACCGGTGTAATTTTAGAAAGTTGACAGGTTGTTATCAATGAAGTTGGAGCGGGGATTGTATAACTTGACAACGGACTTCCAACTTGAACACCACTGCTCCAACGATGAATAATCGCTCTCCTCGCCTGCGTTCTATACTGACACTTGAAGGTTTGACAATTGTTGGTGTAGATTCCTGTGTATGACGTAAATGGCATAACGTCACAAGTGCTGGGCAATAACGCATTGAATTTTACGGTGATATTTCCTGGCGTTCCATTCATAGTTGTTATGCAGGCATAATACCACTGACCTTCGGTTAACACATCCGTAAGCAAAACCTCATTGCCTTGATCCGTAACGCCAACAGTTGTGTAGTTGACATCATTCTCTTCTACGATTGGCACAAGTGGACTCGTGTATATTAAACCTGGATCTGAAAATAATCGAATAGAATTATCATCATTAGTACTTGCTCCAACGACCTCAATTCTAATTGCATTGGATAAGGCCATGAACTTAAACCACTTTTCGTAAACCCCGGTATTGCTTTCCGGAGAATCAAGTGTAGAAGCCATGTTGATGACATGTGAGAAATTAGAACCGGGCATTCCATATTGCGGTGTTGAAGTCAATTGCGCCGTACTTAATGCAATTCCTTGTGCACATCCTTCATCAACGACTCCATTGCAATTGTCATCTATTGCATTGCAACTTTCTATTTGAATTGGGAAAATGTTGGCTTGTGAATCGTCACAATCTCCATTGATTGCAACATAACCACTACCTGGATTGACACACGACAAAAGACTTATGCTACCAAAGCCATCGCCATCAACGTCTAAATAATATGTATTGGGCTGAGTAACACTTACAGCAACCGTATCTGAATTTTGACAACCATTTGCGGCCTCACCAATTACAATATAATTGTTAGAAGCAATGGGGGTAAATGAAAGACCATCCAATACCCCGTTATTCCAAGAGTAAGTCAATGCGCCGCTACCAGAAAGAGTAACCATATCTCCAGCACAAACATTTTGATCCAATCCTGCATGAACGGTAGGTAATGTTGTATTAAC
>JBDLUK010000096.1:0-15107 GCA_039805365.1 Bacteroidota bacterium
TGAGTGATTCCGTGCACGTATTGACCAAATACATGCAGGAGATACGCTCCGGTAAAGAGCGTATACACGCCATCAAGTCTGCTTTCAAGAGTATTCGTTTGGCCACCTTCTTAACCGCAGTGACGACGGCCATTGGTTTTTTGACATTGGTATTTTCCAACATCAAACCCATTTCTGATTTTGGTATTTACACCAGTATCGGAGTATTGTTGGCGTACGGATTGACCTATACCATTTTACCGGCGATCATTATCGTTGCCCATCCCAAGCGCTTGGCAGAGTATGCAGAGCGAGAGGATTATTGGAATCCAAAATTGCATGTTGCGTTGCAATGGATTTTCCGAAACCGCAAATGGGTAATGGGCGGAACCATAGTCTTGTTGGTGGTTAGTGCGTTTGGAATTCGTCAGATTGTCGTAGACAATTTGATGTTGGAAGATTTGAAGGAGTCGCACCCATTGAAGCAAGATTTTACTTTCATGGAAAAGCGCTTTGCGGGATGTCGTCCATTTGAGCTGTGCGTTGAATTAAAAGACGATGTGGATCCGTTTTCACCTGAGGTATTGGCGCAAGTAGATACCCTGTCCATTTATTTGGAAAAGCAATACGGCGTAGGCGCGATGTTCTCTTTGTCAGAGATGGTTCGATCAGCCAATCGTTCTTTGAATGCAGGAATGCAGGATTACCGGGTGATTCCGGATGAGGATTATCAGATCAACAAGATTGAGCGATTCTTGAAGCGCAAGGACATGCGCGAGATTACGAGATTGACCTACAACCAAGAACAAAACAGATTACGCTTTGCAGGTCGTTTGAGTGATATTGGTAGAAAATACTACGAAGCCAAGAATGTTGAATTGGCGCAGTTCATTGGTCAGCATTGTCCGGATTTAGCGGAGCATCACGTTACAGGAACTGCGTTTTTGATGGATTTGAACAATGCCTATTTGGTGGACAACATGGTGTTGGATTTGTTGTTGTCGGTTTCTGTTATCGGTTTGGTGATGGGTTTGGTATATAAGAATTGGCGCATGATTCCTTTAACCATCATTCCCAATTTGATTCCATTGGTCATTGTATCTGGCATCATGGGATTTGCCGGAATTCCGCTTAAGGTAAGTACATCGATCATTTTCAATATTGCCTTTGGAATTGCGGTAGACGACACCATACATTTCTTGGCGCGGGTTAGAACATTGTTGGGGGAGGGAAGGAATAAAATTTATGCAGTGAAGCGGACATTCATGACCACAGGAAAGGCGATGATTGTGACCACTTTGATCTTGAGCGGAGGTTTTTCTACTTTGATTTTCTCTGAATTTTTGGGAACGTTTTATATTGGTCTTTTGATATCGATGACTTTGTTCATTGCTTTGTTGTTTGAGTTGACGATTACCCCCATTGTGGTTATTACCTTTTTCAAGGAAAAGCCCAAGAAATTGGAGAACTAAAAAAGTTAAATGTTTATATTTGTAAAAAAAGCTGAGGAAATATGAAAAAAATCACAACCCTATTTATCGTGTTGTTGGCTGTTGCCAGTGCACAAGGTCAAGGAATCATGAATAATTTAAAGTCGTCACCATGGACATTCTCTTTGGGATGGGCTGCTATTGATGATGATGGACAAAAGTTTGAAGGCATGTTCAATGCCAAGGACAGTTGGAATTACAACTTGTTTCCAGCGCAATTGACAGCGTCTAAGAAAATGTCTGAGAAATTGGCGATGGATTTGGGTTTCACTTATGTGAACTATGATGCCAAGAACAGAAATGGTGAGAACGCATACGAAGAGGGAACTTTTTGGGCGTTGGATGTAAACACCAAGTATTCTGTGGCTAAAATCAAGAACTTTGAAATTCAAACAGTTCAAGGTTTGGGTTACACCCGTCGTGATCCAGGATTGGATCCCAAGACTGCTACTTTGAACACTGGTATTTCTTTGAACTACTGGGTGAAAGAGAATTGGGGTATTTCTGCGCATACACAAGCGAAGTGGGGATTGGCCAATTTGGCTGATGGTGGTTCTTATTTGCACCACGGCATTAGCTTGTTTTACGTAGCTAAGTAATTTAAAAAAAGGATTGACGCGGATTGTGGTATTTCCACAGTCCGCGTTTTTTGTTTGATGGATATGAAGAACAAGTGGTTTCGATTTGGATGGATTTTCATGTTGATGTTTGCGGCCTGCACGCAATCCAAGGAGGTTTATTATTTGAATGATTTGACGGATGGGTTAACCCCACAGTCAAATGATTTTGAAGATCCGTTGGTACAAGTAGGTGACCAGTTGAGCATTTTCGTGAGTTCTCCGGACCCAGAAACGGCGGTGTTTTTCAATATGTCCAATTATTCCACGGTTCAGGTCAATCAAGTGCAGCAAGTGACATCGGCCAGTCCTATATTGGGATATTTGGTGGATGTCCAAGGGCATATTCAATTTCCTAAGTTGGGAAGTGTAAAAGTTGAGGGAAAGCGATTGAGTGAAGTGAAGAGTGATTTGGAAACGCAGCTCAAACCTTACGTCAAGGATGCGGTGATTAATGTTCGTTGTATCAATTTCAGAGTTACGGTATTGGGCGAAGTCGCCAAGGCCGGTACTTATCATGTGCCTTATCACGAAATCAACATTTTGCAAGCTTTGGGCTTGGCGGGTGATTTGACCATCAATGGAGTGCGTGACGAAGTTGTAGTTGTGCGCACAACGGCCAAGGGACAAGAGTCTTTCACAGTGGATTTGACCAGTAAGAAATTATTGACCAGTCCTGTTTTTCATTTGCAATCCGGCGATGTAATTTATGTTCGCCCCAACAAAACCAAGATCAATACCAGTAGTACATTTTTCCAAGTTTGGCCAACGCTCACCAGTGCGGTTACTTTGTTGGTATTGGTGTTGACCAATATAAAACCCTAGGCATGATAGAAGAAAACAAGGGAGGTTCATTCAATGACGATGTATCGGTCAATTATATCGAGATCGTTCGTAATACGTTTCGTGCTTACTGGCCGTTGTTCGTATCCGCTTTTTTAATCATGGCCTTAATGGCTTTTTTGTTTTTGCGATACACCTCACCAACGTTTCAAGTTACCGCAAAGATTTTAATCAAGGATGAAAAGAAGACTGGAGTGGGTGGTGGTGCCAGTAGTTTAATCAGCGAGTTAGATTTGTTCGGGGGAAAGAAGATTGTAGAGAATGAATTGGAGATTTTGCGATCTCGTCCCATCGTTGAAAAAGTTGTCAAAGGAACCCATTGCAATGTGCATGTCATCCGCAATGGTCGAATCAGAGATGTCCTAGAAAATTTAGATTTCCCAATTGAGTTTGCTCCTTTGTATCCAGATAGCATCATTGATGCTGATAAAATTTTGCGTTTTGAATGGAAAGACAATGCGTTGTTCATCAATGGCGCTGCACAGGAAGTCAAGTCAGATACTTTGATTTGGATAGGTAGAAACAAGAGTGAATCTTTTCGTGTAGTTCTAGATCGTGCGAGATTAAATGAGTGTTTGGGAGAAGATTATTTCGTGAATACCATTTCCATGCCCAAGGAGGTCAAAGGCATTTTAGAGAAACTGGAATTGGCCACGACCAATAAAAATACGTCAGTGATTCAATTGAATTTTGAAACCAAGAATTTGCAACGGGGTCAAAAGATATTGAATGACATCATAGATGCCTACGCCAATGCGGCCATAGATGATAAGCGCCAAATAGCAGAGTTTACTTTGGACTTTATTGAAGATCGTTTGACATTGGTTACTTCGCAATTGGATTCTGTTGAGAAGGATATAGAGTCCTTCAAGGAGACCAACAGCATCGTTGATTTGAGTCAGCAAGGTAAATTGTTTTTGGAATCTGTTAGAGGGCAGGATGAGGAGTTGAATAAAATTGCCATACAACTCAGCGTGGTGCGCGACATAGAAAATTATGTCAACGGCAAATCCAATCATCCGGGCAATATGCCATCGTTGGTGGGCATTTCCGATCCACTATTAAATTCTTTGCTCCCGAAATTGTATGATATGGAATTCGCCTACAACAAGCGCAAGAATGTTGTCGGAGAGCGGGATGAACAATTAATTGTGATGGAAGATGAGATGAAGAAATTGCGCAGCAACATCAAAGAATCGGTGAACCAAACCAAGCGCAATTTGGAAATTTCTCAAACGCAATTGAAGACAGACTTACAATCCAAGATGGTAACGTTAACATCATTGCCAGGTAAAGAAAGAATGTTATTGGATATTAGCAGGCAGCAGGCCATTAAGAATTCGATTTACACTTTCCTTTTGGAGAAGAGAGAAGAAAGTGCCATATCATTTGCATCTACTGTTTCCGATGTTCGAGTAGTGGAGCCAGCTGAGGGCGATATCGATCCTGTTCGTCCCAATAAAATGTTGGTTTTATTCATCGCAATTGTGTTATCCATTTTTATCCCGAGTGCATACATCTATTATCGTGAAGTTTTAACGGGTAAAATCAAGTTCCGTTCGGATATAGAATCTAGAACCAAGCTGACCGTGCTAGGGGAAGTTTTGCAAGGTGAGGTAGCTTCTGAGTTTATCATTTCATCGGACAACCGAAGTCCTGTGGCGGAGTCACTTCGCTCAGTGCGAAGCAAGATGAGTTATTATTTGAGCGGAGAAGGATGCCATGTGGTTTTGTTATCATCTTGTTTGCCAGGTGAAGGGAAGTCTTTTATTACAACCAACTTGGGATTGAGTTTGGCGTTGATGGGAAAGAAAACGGTGGTGATTGCGGCGGACATGAGAAAACCAAGATTGCACAAAGCTTTTGGTGTTCAAGGAGCACAAGGCTTGTCGCAAGTGTTAATCGGAAAGATGCCCGTCTCTGAGAGTATTGTTGCCACTCAGTTTGAGAACTTGTTTATCATTCCACCTGGCGCCATTCCTCCCAATCCAGCGGAGTTGTTACTGAATGGAAGGTTCAAGGAAATGATAGCTGAGCTCCGTCAATCGTATGATTACGTGTTGATTGATACACCTCCTTTGGGATTGATTTCTGATGCCGAGATTATGGCCGACCAAGCAGATTTGAGTTTATTCGTTGTTCGTCATGATCATAGTTTGAAAGAGGCTGTGGGGAAAATATTGGGTCCTATTAATGCAGAGTCTAAGTTTTGGCCATCGGCCATTGTTTTCAATGGTTTGAAAGGAAGAGGCATGAGTCGATACGGTAGAGGCTATGGCTATGGCGGCGGATATGGAGTGGGCTATGGATATTCCTATGGAGACGATAAGGCCTAACTTGAATGTTTGCCCATAAAATTCAGCAGATGTTTCAATCAGGTGCGGATCGGAAAATTCTCATTCATACCGTTTTGTCTTTCCTTTATCGGGGTAGTGGCATATTGGCCAACTTGATGATGGTTCCTCTTGCATTTGAGATGTTGGATGCAGAGCGCTATGGTGTCTGGTTGGCGATAGGCGCAGTGATTACGTGGTTCAATTTTTTGGATGTGGGCTTGGGCAATGGATTGAGAAACCTAGCTGCTGAGTCATTGGCTGTTGGTGATTTGGATCGGATCAAAAAATTATTCGCAACTTCGTTTTGGACGATTTTTATTCTAGTGTCAATATTAATTTTATTGGTTCTAGTTTCTTTTTCTATAGTTCCATGGCAAGCCATATTCAATGTGAAAAGTGTGACACATGCTGAATTGGTAGCGGTGATGGAATATGTTACCATCGGTTTTTTGTTGGGTGTTTTGTTGCGCCTGACCATATCGCTTTATTTGGCACACCATGTACATTCGATACAAGCGTTGGTCAACTGCTTGGTTCAGGTTGGAAGTTACTTCGGGGTGTTTTATTTGGTAGCTACAGGAGAAAAATCATTGGTGTCTTATGCGCAGATGTTGACGTGGGTGCCCTTGGTATTTTTACTTATTATATCGCTTTATGCCTTTGCTACTCGTTTTCGAAAGTATATACCGCGAATTGTAAATTTTGAAGGTCAATTGATCCAACCTGTTTTGGGTTTGGGGGTTCAGTTTATTGTTCTTCAGTTGATGTGGATGTTGATTACAACAACGGATAGTTATTGGATTGCCTATTGGTTGACACCAGAAGAGGTGGTGCCTTTTTCGGTTTCATTCAAGTATTTCAGCATCATTAATATCGCATTTGTTTTGATTATGACCCCTTATTGGTCGAGCTTTACACAAGCATACACAAGGGGAGATCAAGATTGGATTCGCCAAGCGCAGCAGCGGATTCAGAAGTTTGTTTTGGGGTTTATGGCAATTGGCTTTGTTCTTCTAGCAATTGCCCCATGGGCGATTCAATATTGGATGTCGGGAAAAATAGTCACCTCATGGAGTTTGAATTTGGCTATGCTTACCTTCTCTTTGTTGTACATGATTTTGGGATCTAAGAATTATTTTTTGAATGGCATAGGAAAGTTAAAAGTCCAAATGCTTGTTTTGATATTTACCTCGATATTGCACATTGTCTTATCTTATTTTCTTGGGGTAATCTGGAATGGAGGAGTTGTGGGCATACTTTGGGGGACCAATATTTCTATATTCATTAACGTTATTGTGAGTTCGATACAGGTAAAGAAAATCAACGCCGGTCGAGCGAATGGTATTTGGAACAGATAAGTAAGTGATCAAAGCAACAGACATATATCGTGTTGGCCTAATGATGGTGCTATTGGCCTTTGTATTGAGTTACAATTTTCATCAGTTGTGGTTGGTGTATGATTTGTTTATTGTGATCTTTTTGGTCAAGATGTTTTTAGATGGAGTTTATGCCAAAGTGAAAAATATCAAATGGATCGTTTCTTTTTTAATTTTCATGTTGGTGGTGTCGGTAGTGGGGATAGGCCAAAGTAAAATAATTGGCTGGTTGAGTTTTTGGGACACATTTAAACATTTGCTTTTCATCATTTCATTGGATTATTATGTCGTGGTGCGAGAAACCAAAGTGCAAAAGAAACTCATTGATATACTTGTGCCGGTATCTGCAGTTCTTTTTGTATTGCAATTTGTTTTTGTTTATGTCCAGCATTTGCAAGGGCGTCACGTAGATGATGTCGCAGGTACATTTGGTGATGGATCTTCGCATTCAATTGCATACTTCTCCTTGTTTCTTATGGTATATGCAATGGCAAGTAGATGGGCAATCTGGAAAATTGTTTTGTTGGCAATCGTTTGCAGCATAATGAATTATTGGTCAGAGAACATTGGTTTTTTCTTGATCTTATTGTTGATCATCTATTACTATACATCGGTCTATCGTCAGGTTCGATTGATCATGATTGCGGCAAGTACATTGACTGTGTTTTTCTTTTTGTTTAGTGGAGATTTGGGAGATGAGTTTGATGAATACCAACGACGGATTCAAGGATTCTTTTCGTATGACACATTTGTCTTGTCTGACGATTTGAGCAGTGACCGATCGACATTGACTGCTTATGCCTTTTATGAAGGAGGAATCTGGGGAAAGGGTGCAGGGTATTTTTCTGAGATTTATTCTAAGTCAGGTTATGGCGTGAGTAAGTTGTACAATAACCAAATCAACATTTCCGAGGTTTCTCATTTGATTGCGGAGTATGGTGTTGTAGGAGCAATACTCGGTTTCGCTGTATACATCCTTATTTTTGTAGATATTAGAAAAATTTTGCGGAGAACGGAGTGGGTGATTGCCGCTTTTGTTTTGCTCACTTTTTTATACAACAGGATTCTAATGGATGAAAGAATAATATTTTTTACTGTGCTTTCGGTTATGCTGATTAGAATAGATCAACGCAATTTTTTTGAATCGAAATTAAAAGTGAGATAGAGAGATGGAGTTTGCGCCAATTGTCATATTTACCTACCGCCGATTGCAGTCACTAAAGGTGCTGATCAATTCACTGCATAGAAATCCTGAGGCTAGTCGTTCTGAGGTTTTTATTTTCTGTGATGGGGCAAGGGGAAATGGCGACCAACATGATGTAGAACAAGTCCAGCAATTCGCTCAATCAATTGAAGGATTTGCGCGTGTACATTGTCAGATATCAGATAGGAATCATGGATTGGCCAATTCAGTAATCAAAGGCGTGTCAGAAGTATTTTCTTCATATTACAAAGCAATCGTTATCGAAGATGATTTGGAGGTGTCGAGTAATTTTTTGGCATACATGAATCAAGCTTTAGATAGATATGAGTCAGCGTCCAAAGTATATTCCATTTCCGGATATAGTTTTGATTTGAAGAAGCCAAGAGATTATACTTCGGATGTTTATTTTCTGAATAGAGGTTGGTCGTGGACATGGGCCACTTGGAAAGATAGGTGGGAGCGCGTGGATTGGAATGTTTCCGATTATGGCGAGTTCTCCAAGGATAATTTGAAAATCAAGAATTTTTCATTGCTTGGTTCAGATGTCAACGCCATGTTGAGAAAACAAATGGAAGGGAAGATAGACAGTTGGGCAATAAGGTGGGTGTATCAGCAATACAAATGCGGAGGATTAACAGTTTATCCTGTAATAAGCAAAGTGTACAATCATGGCTTTGATCAAGTAGCCACGCACAACGTAGGGTCCAATAGAAGGTATGTTACACGACTGGATAATACGGATAAGAATATTTTTAACTGGCCAAACAACGTTGCCATTTCAACATTGTATCAGCAGCGTTTTTATTGGGTCATGTCTGTGCCAAGACGAATTCTATCTCGGTTAGAAAGTTTATGGGTTCAACTTAAAAGAAGTTGGAAATGAGTGAGTCAAAGTGGATCATAACAGATCAAGTGTATAAAGGCTCAATGGACGAAGCGGTTGAGCAGTGGGTGAACTGGTTGGAAGGTGATAAGACCAAGTATGTTTGTTTTGCCAATGTTCACATGACGGTAGAAGCCATAGAGCGAAATGAGTTTGGACAAGTATTGCAGGATGCAGATATGATATGTGCTGATGGACAACCATTGGTTTGGCTGAATAATCGCTTGAACAAACAGCGGACTCAGCGAATCTCAGGAATGGATGCATTGCCCGTCATGCTTGATGTTGCTGAAGAAAAGGGTATTTCCTGTTTTTTTTATGGTGGAACCGATGAGATGCTTGTTGGGTTGAGCGATTGGCTTTCAGAAAAACATTCAAAACTAATCTATCAAACATATTCTCCCCCTTTTGGACCATTGACTAAAATGAATTTTGAAGAGGAAGCAGATAGGATCAATGATGGAGCACCCAAATGGATATTTGTCGTGTTGGGTTGTCCCAAGCAAGAGGAGTGGATGTGGAATATGCGAGATCGGATACAGGGGGTAATGTTTGGAGTGGGCGGTGCTTTGCCTGTTCTAATTGGTATGCAGAAAAGAGCGCCCCTTTGGATGCAGAAGAATGGATTGGAATGGTTGTTCAGGCTGATTCAAGAGCCACGTAGAATGTGGAAAAGATATTTTTGGACGAATACAGTTTTTTTAATGTGGGTATTACGATTGATGTTGTTTTCCAAAAAGAAAAAAGAGTCATGCTAAGAAGAATTGTTGGACGGATAAGAGATTTCTATATTAAGAATTGGCGCTATCGTGCTTACACAATTGGTAGGGGTTTTCATGTAGGTAAAAATGTACGTTTTTGGGCGAAATCCAATATTGTTATAGGAGACTACTTTTATTTGGGAAGGGACTCGCAAATAGAATGTGATGTTATTATTGGTGATGATGTTTTGTGTGGAAACCGGGTAGCATTTGTTGGGAAGTATGATCATCATTTTCAAACCATAGGAAGTTCAACCATTCATAGTCCTTCTATTCGAGATTCAAATTATCAATGGAAGGGTTTAGGTCTTGTGACCAAAGTTGAGAACGATGTTTGGATTGGTTATGGGTCTGTCATTATTCAAGGTGTGACCATAGGAGAGGGCGCGATTGTAGCTGCTGGATCCGTCGTAACCAAAGACGTTGCGCCATATACAGTTGTAGCAGGAAATCCGGCCATTAAAAAAGGAGATCGCTTTTTAAATGATGCAGATTTACAACGTCACATTGATTTAAAGAGGACGAATCGAAAAATATAATTGCCTTGAATTTATTCGCATCTTTGCTGTGAGAAAATGAGCAGCAAGTTTGGATATTCGAAGTATTTACCACTAATAAGTGGTTTGGTGGATGTTTTCATTATCAACATGTCTTTTTTCTTGGCCCATTACATTCGTTTTCAAAAAGCCGGATGGTGGCCAGAGAATCATGATGCCGAATTTTGGTTTCTGTCTAATTTTCTTTACCTGATCATCGCCTATTATCATCGCGCTTATGATTTTATTCGCGTTGATGCGGTGGAGCAAGTGATCAAGAAGTTCACTACTTATTTCTTTATTTATGCAGCTACGATCTATCTGTTTTTGTTTTCATTGAATCTAGATGAGATAGCTCGTTTATGGGTTTTGTATTATATCCTTTTGACCTACTTGTTGTTGACACTAACGCGTTGGGGTTCTTTAAGATTTTTTAGTTGGTACCGCGCACAAGGAAGAAATTATAGGCGTATTGTCATTGTTGGCACAGATACGGTCGCCATGCAATTGTATGCGTTTATGAATAGCGACGTCACACTGGGTTACCGTATTTTGGGGTTCTTCGACTTTGATCGAAATGGTCAAGACTTGGCTGACATGAAGGACGTGAACTACCTTGGAGATCGTAAGAGCATTCTCAATTACTTGGCGCAAGAAAATGTGCATGAGGTTTTTTGGAAGTTGACTTCAGAGGACGACGAATACATCAAGGATGTGATTGGATTTTGTGAGGACAACATGATTCGCATTCACTTCATTCCTTATTTTGGTGCGGCACTCATGGGACGCCGTCCTGCTTTGGATATGTACAACATGATCCCTGTTGCTACATTGCGCCCTGAACCGCTTCAGATTCCTTTCAATCGAATTGTTAAGCGTGGGTTTGACATTGTTTTCTCTGTACTTACTCTTCTTGTCTTAATGCCTACTGTTTTTCCAATCGTAGCATTGCTCATTAAGTTGTCATCGAGAGGTCCCATTTTTTTCAAACAAGAGCGCACGGGTGAGCAGGGCAATTCATTTTGGTGCTGGAAGTTCAGGACCATGAAGGTCAATCCAGATGCAGATAAGGTTCAGGCCACATGGAATGATGTGCGAATAACTTCAATGGGGCGATTCTTGCGTAAAACCAATTTGGATGAACTGCCGCAGTTTTTAAATGTATTGAAAGGAGAGATGTCCGTTGTTGGTCCACGTCCTCATATGTTGAAACACACGGAAGATTATCGTCAACGTGTTTCTAAATTTTTGGTTCGTCACTTTGCAAAGCCTGGGATTACCGGATGGGCGCAGGTGAATGGTTTCCGCGGTGAGACCAAACAAGTTTCGGATATGGAAAAACGGGTAGAGGCGGACATTTGGTATGTCGAGAATTGGTCTTTGCTTCTCGACCTACGAATCATATTCAAAACAATTTTGAACATGATTCGCGGTGAAAAAAATGCCTACTAAAACTTCTATTGGTGCTGCACGATGATGCGCTGCACTTTGGCGTTACCATTTCCAAAAACTTTGACAATGTACAATCCGCTGGGAATCGAACTTACGTTGGTTTGATTCTGATTAGATGTTAGAATCAATTTGCCAATGGAATTGTAAATTTCAACACGAGTCACTGAAGCTGATGTCACCAATATTTCGTTCATTGGATTGGCAGACAACAATTGCAGTGTATTGTTTTCTTTTACCGAAACAGAACCGCATGCCGCTTCGCACTCTTCCATCCAATCATAGAAGTAACCGGAATAATCAAACCCATCGCTTCCGATCGATCCACATCCTGACAAGTACACACAGCCACTATCTGTTTGAACGATACCCAAAGGCATCGCGCATTCGCCAAAGGTCACACCTGCAGGGATTGGTGTGCAGAAAGCTTGGCAAGGTCCAACCATCCATGATGTTACACCAAAGTGATATTCAGCTTCGCAAGCATTCCAATACGTGTGATCATCACAACCACAAACGGGTTCGTAGTCGGCCACACAATCTACAGCCCAATTGATGAGGCTATCATTGTAACAGGGAAGAACAACTACAGTATCTTCCATGCAAGCCGAAGCACATTCCCAAGTAGATCCGTAAAAGTATCCCGCATAATCAATGCCATCGGATCCGATCGATCCACAGCCTGAAATAGAAACACATCCGCTGTCTGTATTGGCAATGCCCATGTACATGTCACAAAGACCAAAGTTAACGCCGCTGGGAATGGTCATGCATTCAATTTGTGTAGTATCAATGGGGCATTCACCATCGGTCCAAGAAGTAACACCGCCAAAATTGGTAGCTTCACAATCGTTGCCATATGTTACACCATCACAACCACAAACAGGCATCCATATCATGGGACACAACGCATTTGGATCGATCAAAGACGCGTCAATACATTGGGCATTTCCGGAATTGGCGAATGCAAGGATGGTCAAGAATAAGAGGACTAATTTTTTCATTGGAATTGGGTTGTCTTTAATAGACGATGACATATGTTGGAAAGTTGCTTTTAAAAATAAGGTCTCCAATTGGAGACCTTAAAATGGAATATTAATCTTCATCTTCTTCATCGTCTGAATCATCCGAAGAATCATTGTCATCATCGTCGTCATCATCATCGTCGTCAGATCCAGAATCATCTCCTTTGAATGAATCAAATGAAGAATCTGCACCTACGCCTTCGTTCTCTTCTTCGTTGTCCACTTGCATGTTTTTGTCCACTTTAAAAAGATAAATGGTGTCCTCAGTTCTTATCTCCAGCGCTTTAATAAACTCTCCTTTTGGGGTTGTAAATGAAATTAAGTTTTCATTTTCGAATCCATTGGGGAAGTGCTGAGCAATGAGATCGGCATGCTCTTGAGAAATGGTTTTGTAGTCTTTAATAATTCTTTTCATATCACTTAACGATCAATATTATTGATTCAATAACCAAGCAAAGATTAATGGAGCGACAATGGTAGCATCGCTTTCAATGATGAATTTGGGTGTAGTAATGTCCAATTTACCCCATGTGATTTTCTCATTGGGAACAGCACCGCTATACGAACCGTAAGAAGTTGTGCTGTCTGAGATTTGACAGAAGTAAGACCAGAATGGCACATCATGCATTTCCATGTCTTGGTACAACATTGGAACAACACAGATTGGGAAGTCACCAGCAATACCTCCACCAATTTGGAAGAATCCAACTCCTTTACCGCTGCTGTTGTCGGTGTACCATTTGGCCAACCACATCATGTATTCAATACCACTTTTCATTGTGGTAGGTTTCAATTCTTCTTTGATGCAATACGAAGCGAAAATGTTACCCATCGTACTGTCTTCCCATCCTGGAACAATGATCGGAAGGTTTCTTTCCGCTGCTGCCAACATCCAAGAGTTCTTGGGGTCGATTTGGTAATATTGTTCTAAAACACCACTCAACAACATCTTGTACATGAACTCATGTGGGAAATATCTTTCTCCTTTGTCATTGGCATCCTTCCAAATCGCGTGGATGTGTTTTTGCAAACGACGAAATGCTTCTTCCTCCGGAATACACGTATCAGTAACGCGATTCAATCCTTGCTCCAACAAATCCCACTCTTCTTGTGGCGTTAAGTCACGGTAATTGGGTACACGACGATAATGGTCATGCGCAACCAAATTCATCAAATCTTCTTCAAGATTGGCTCCCGTGCAAGAGATAATATCCACCTTGCCTTGACGAATCATTTCGGCAAGACTAATCCCCAATTCTGCAGTTGACATTGCGCCTGCTAGGGTAATCATCATTTTTCCGCCCTCTGTAAGGTGTTGCTCATAACCTTTGGCGGCGTCTACCATACTGGCGGCGTTGAAATGGAGGTATTGACTCTCCATGAATTCGCGAATGCTGCTGAATTTTTTCATTTGATTTATTGGGTCCTTTAAGAATTGTAATCTGCGCACAAAGATGAACACACAAAGGGAAACTCAAAAAAGTTTTGAAAGAAATTTTTAAAAAAAAAAATGATGAAATTTATTGGTACAAAACAGTGACCAATTTGCGCTTTAAAACGCGCTTTATCGAAGTGTCAGTTTGCTTGTCCAGCGGGTCTTTCAGGATGTAATGCAATTTGCAATCGGTGTATTCTGCTTTGATATTTACCGTTTTAATTGTGAAGGTATCTTCAATAATTTGCGATTGCCATTCACCCAAATGTTCCCATAACTGTTGCTCTAACTGAGCTATGTCATGTGGCGTGTGTGCTGCTACCTGAAAATCGATAGCACTTTTCTTTAAATCACGTCGGGTGTAGTTGATGATTTCTTCCGAGAAAACTTTTGTATTGGGAATGAAAATAATATCGTCATCCTCATTCACAATGTGAACATTGGTAAGGGTAATGTCCAATATCTTCCCTCTCGAACCACCAATGGAAACCTGATCCCCAATATTGACAACTCGAGTAAACGTCATGTACATTCCATTGATGACATTGGAGATGTAGTCTTTTGTCATCACCACCAGAGCAGCTGCAATTAGTGATAGCGTGGTCAACGCTTCTTTGATACTGATATTGAGCAAGGACATTACCAATGCGGTGAGAAGCAGACCATAAATGATTTTCGAAATGTGGTTGATGCCGATGGTGAAATTGTCTTTCTTACGATTGGGATCTTCTGGCTTGTAGGTCAAAAGAATGGCTTGCTTGGCCGCTTCTAGAATGAGAAAACCTATGAAAACTCTGTACAAGGTGTGCTCAAACAACTCGGGAATATTGGTGAATTGTGTGAGTTGGGTGTACAAGGGTTTAAGAAGCACCAGCACACCTATGCCGATGATATAAAAGAGTAACTTGAAAAAATGATCTCTGGACATTAATCGTAATAGCCTAAAATTTCCAACACCTCTTTGGGTCGCTGTTCATGACTAAACTCACGATAGCGCAATTTTCCTTTGGTATCCTTTTCTATTAAAATGTGACGTGGGGATGGAACCAAGCAATGGTGAATACCTCCAAATCCGCCCAACGTTTCTTGATATGCTCCCGTATTAAAAAATCCAATGTATTGGTCTTGGTCTGGATAAAATTTGGGCATGTAGATGGCGTTGATGTGCTGCTC
>JBDLUK010000097.1:0-2556 GCA_039805365.1 Bacteroidota bacterium
ATTAAAACGCACAATATGGTCAATTCAGAATTAGCCAATATTTCAAATGAAGTTAAAATTGAATTGACCAAACTAACCCAAGTCAACCACGACTTGGTGATTCGTGTAGTTTCTGTTCTCAATATTTTATTTGCTGTCAGTGACTATTTCACTGCACCTGATTTTTGGATTAGATTTCTAATCATCCGCCTAGTTATAACCGGCATTTTCTTTTCCGTTTACTACTTCCAAGAAATTTTAAAGATTCATCCCAAGTGGACACTTTACATTGCTTACTTGGGCTGCATCATCGAGAATTCATACATGTACAATGTTCTGGATGCAGCGACTCTTCAAAAATTCACCCTTTCTTTTATTACAACATTTATAGGAGCTGGGTTATTTGCCATATGGAATCTACGCCTTTCCATATTGGCCGTTATTTTTTCAATCGGGCTCAATGCAATCTTATTTGTCATACTCAGTCCCCTGACGATAACTGAATTTCTATCCAATGGGGCGTTTCTTACTTTTATAGTGGCCATTTGCGCCATCATCCCCATTCACACTCGTTTGACCGCATTGACCAAAGAGATTACGTACCGATTTCAATTGGCCGCTGCTAGCGATGTTATCGCCAATAAAAACAAGAATATTTTAGACAGCATTGAGTACGCCAAACGCATCCAAGATGCGATGCTTCCGTCCCAAAAAGACCTCGATGCCTTGGCCCCTAACTGTTTTGTATTCTATCAACCCAAAGACATCGTCAGCGGAGACTTTTACTGGCTCAATAAATCCTTCCAAGAAGAACATGAAATACTCAGCGTAGCCATTGGAGACTGCACAGGTCATGGTGTTCCTGGTGCCTTGATGAGCATTATGGGCATGTCATCTATTCAAGAGATTTATGCTCAAGATGCGACTTATTCACCCCATCATATATTGGATCAACTTCGAAAAAAAATCACCCTCAACCTCAAGCAGACCGGTGAATTGGGCGAACAAAAAGACGGGATGGATTTGGGTCTAATTCATTTTTATTCCGATAAAAAAAGATTGGAATTTTCAGGAGCGAATCTACCCGTTTGGATTGTAAGAAACAATACACTGATAGAAATCAAAGGAGATCGCATGCCCATTGGGATTCATCACGGGAAAGAAATACCTTTCACATTGCAATCCATAGCGTTAGAAGAAGGAGATTGGATTTACCTCTTTACAGATGGTATGGTTGATCAGATGGGCGGGTTGCAAAACAAAAAGTATCTATCAAAGAATTTCAAAAAATTCCTTTTGTCTATTTCCCATTTAACGTCCGCTCAGCAGAAAGAATCGATACACAAAGAGTTTCAAAATTGGAAAAATGAAAACGATCAGATTGATGACGTTCTGGTTTTTGGACTCAATGTTAGTTAATCAATAACCTGTTGCAATAAGCAATTCCAATGGCTTCCAGGGCAAATCAAATTGAGATCCAATGGTCTCATTGGTCAATGTGCCATGGTACATATAAACTCCGGCTTGCCAACCAGCATGTGCACGGATAATGTTTGAAATTCCACCTTCGTCTCCCATTTGAATGAGGTCTGAAGCAAATATGTTACTCAACGCGTAGCTTGCAGTTCGGGATACGCGGGCCGCGATATTGGGAACGCAATAATGTGTTACTCCATGGGATTGAAATACTGGTCGGTCATGATTGGTCACTTGAGAAGTTTCAAAGCATCCCCCTTGATCGATGGAGACATCCACGATCACGCTACCAAATTTCATATTGCTCACCATATCTTCGGTCACCACCATAGGGGTTCGGCCTTTTGAGGTATGAATTGCGCCAATCACAACATCAGCTGTTTCTAGGGCATTGCGTAATTCTGAAGGTAGAATGGTTGATGTCCATATCCGCATTCCCAAATCATTTTGCAAACGGCGCAAACGATAAATATCGTTGTCAAATAATTTTACAGAAGCACCCATACCAATGGATGCACGTGTAGCGAATTCGCCCACTGTCCCTGCACCTAAAATCACTACTTCCGTTGGTCTAACCCCCGAAATACCACCAAACATCAAACCTTGACCACCATGGTTGTGGGACAAATATTCTGATGCAATTTGAACTGAGGTATAACCTGCAATCTCACCCATAGCGCGAACCACAGGAAATACACCGGCCTCATCTTGGATATAATCCCATGCTACCGCTGTAATCTTTTTGGCCGACATAGATCGAAACATTTCCTCTTTTTGCGCGCTCAATTGAAGAGCCGAAATCAACGTTTGTTTACCCGGCATCATCTCTATTTCCTCTGCACTAGGAGGAGCAACCTTCAAAAGAATATCGGCTTTAAACACAGCAGATTTGTCGTAAACGATGGTGGCTCCTGCCTCACTATAGTCATGATCAGAAAATTTAGACTCCGCGCCAGCATTGGTTTCGACAATCACCTCATGGCCATTGTTCACCAACAAACCCACTGATTCAGGGACCAAACCAACCCGTCTTTCTTGAAAACTCGATTCTCTAGGAATTCCAATTGTCAAATGGTATTTGTTCTTCTTCACCTCCAACAT
>JBDLUK010000098.1:0-7332 GCA_039805365.1 Bacteroidota bacterium
ATGGTAGAGATGATCCAAAACGGTGAAATGAAAACCATGAGAATGGTAGTGAGCAAGTAATTGCACACGCGACAATAATGAAAAGCCCCGTCAGCAATGACGGGGCTTTTTTATGCAAAAAAAATATCCCGATGTCGGGATATTTTAATATTATCAATTGAAATTTAGTGGAAGACTAAACCAATGACGAATGCTCAAATTGCTTCTGGGCATATTCCGCGGTAATCTTGAATTCCTTTTCCTCGTTGTTGCTCGATGGAAGTTCAAACATCAAGTCTGTCATGATGGCTTCACAGATAGACCGCAATCCTCTTGCACCTAATTTGAATTCCATTGCTTTTTGTACAATGAAATCAATGGCCTTTTTGTCAAAAGTTATTTTTAATCCATCCATCTCAAACAGCTTGACGTATTGTTTGATTAACGCATTTTTAGGTTCTGTAAGGATGCGACGCAATGCGGATTCATCTAGTGGATTTAAAAAGCTCAGCACCGGAAAACGACCAATCAATTCAGGGATCAAACCAAAGGTTTTTAAGTCCATTGGACTGATGTACCTTAAAAGAGATTGCTCATCGGTGGTGTCAATCTTTGAAGAAAATCCAATCGCGGAAGTATTGATTCTACGTGCAATCATTTTATCCATTCCATCAAATGCACCACCACAAATGAAAAGAATGTTTTTGGTATCAATCTGAACCAGTTTTTGTTCAGGATGCTTTCTTCCACCTTGAGGCGGAACTCCCACGATGCTTCCTTCTAGTAATTTTAAAAGTCCTTGTTGAACGCCTTCTCCACTGACATCACGCGTGATACTAGGGTTATCGCTTTTTCTAGCGATTTTATCTATTTCATCAATGAATACAATACCTCGTTCAGCCCGCGTGACGTCAAAGTCAGCGTTCTGCAAAAGTTTAGATAGAATGCTTTCAACATCTTCACCAACATAGCCTGCTTCTGTAAGCACGGTGGCATCAGCTATAGCGAAGGGTACATTCAGAATTTTGGCGATGGTTTTGGCAAGAAGAGTTTTTCCTGTTCCGGTTTCACCTACCATGATGACATTGGATTTCTCAATTTCCACTTCATCCTTTTTGGATGTGGTTGTTTTTTGTGATAATCTTTTGTAATGGTTATAAACCGCCACACTCAACACTTTCTTTGCTTCCTCTTGGCCAATGATGTACTCGTCCAAATGTTTTTTAATCTCTACTGGTTTGTAGTTTTTAAAACCAATGGGCTTTTCGTTTTTTTCCTCTTTAATGTCTTCGGTGATAATCCGGTGTGCCTGCGTAGCGCAGTCACTGCAGATATGACCATGAAGTCCTGCGATGAGCATTTTGACTTCTTCTTCCTTTCTCCCACAAAAAGAGCAATGTACGTTTTTCATAAAAAATAATAGCAGTGCGAAGATACAACAGCACAAGCTTATTGCGGGTCAACATCAATGTTGATTCGTGTTTTATTGTAGGGTGGGAGGGCCTTTAAATTTTGAACTTGCTTATAAATGATTTCTTTACTTTCCATCATTTGTTTTCCTAAGCCAATTTTAATGTGTATTACCCTGATATAGTTCAAATTGATTCGAGCAATAAATGGCTTTTCCGGTCCAAGTATTCCTTCTTTGAGCTTTCCTTTGAGTTGTTCTACTAGGTATTGAGCGGTAGTTTCAACGTCTTGCTCTTTTTTGTTTTTTAGGATCAATCGGACCATTCGAACAAAAGGGGGATAGCCAAATCGGTAACGCTCTTGAATTTCCTTTTTGTAGAAATCGAGGTATTTGTTTTCTTTGATTAAGGGGTATAGCCAATGTTCTGGTTGGGTAGTTTGAATCAGAACTTGCCCGGGATCATTTCCCCTTCCTGCTCTTCCTGCCACCTGAACCAAAATTTGGAAGCTTCGCTCGAGAGCTCTGAAATCAGGAAAAGCCAAAAGGCGATCGGCATGGATAACACCTACCAAAGCGACATTGGCAAAGTCCAATCCTTTGGTGACCATTTGAGTTCCTACAAGGATATCTACTTCGCCACTTTGAACACGTTCAACGATATCGGCTTGGCTGTTTTTTGTGCGAGTGGTGTCTGCGTCCATTCTTTGAATGGTAGCGGCGGGAAAGAACTCGGAAATTTCTTCTTCAATTTTTTCTGTTCCAGCGCCCAACATTTTTACATCATAGGAGTGGCATACAGGACAACTTTTAGGTGGAAGCGTCTTGTATCCGCAATAATGACATTCTAGGTTGTGATCCAATTTATGATAGGTCATGCTCACATCGCAGCGGGTACATTTGGATATCCATCCGCATGTTTGACACTGCCACTGTGGTGTATATCCCCTTCTATTTTGAAATAGAATTACCTGCTTCTTTTGTTCAAGGGTTTTTTCAATACAATGAATCAATGGCTCACTGAGTGAACCCTGTACTTTTTGAATTTTCCGCTCCGCTAGTAAATCTATTAGGGCAATCTGTGGCATCTGTGCATTTCCAAATCGTTGATTCAATTGCACCAAGCCATATCGTCCTGTTTCGGTATTGCGGTAGCTTTCCAAAGAGGGAGTGGCACTACCCAATAAAATAGGACATTGGTGAATTTGTCCTAAGACTATAGCGGCATCGCGGCCATTGTACCTGGGAGCGGGATCTTGCTGTTTGTAGCTACCATCGTGCTCTTCATCAACTATTATAAGACCCAATCGTTCAAATGGCAGATATAATGCACTCCGCGCTCCTATGATGATATCGTTTTCTCCTGGAATATGGCTAATTACCTTGCTCCAAGTTTCGGTTCTTTCGTTGCCGGAATGACCACTGTGATAAACGCCAGCTCTAATGCCGAAATATTGTTTGAGACGAATGACAATTTGAGTGGTCAATGCGATTTCCGGAAGTAAAAAAAGTACCTGCTGTCCTTGTGCAATTTTTTCTTCGATGATCCGCGCATACACCGCTGTCTTTCCACTACCCGTTACGCCGTGCAATAACACAACAGATTTCTCAAGCCAGAGTTGTTCTATTTCTTCTTTGGCGCGCTGTTGATCAGTGGATAGATCGGGTAAATGCACGGGGGGAAGAAGGCTTTCTTGCAATCGATCAATGTTCTTTTTTTCAATTTTAAGAAGTCCTTTTTCTATCAAAGCATTTAGAATTGATAAAGACGAATTGCTTTGCGTAAGCAACTCCTTTTTATCAATGGCTGGCGAGTCGGCCTGTGGAGATCGCAATAGGAAATAAAGTAGTAGGTCGTGTTGCTTCTTTGCTTTTTTTTCTAAGCTTTGAAGAATTTCTTTTTGCAAATTCTCGCCGTCTGGGTAGTCTTGCCATACAACAGTGTCAATTGTCTTAGGCTTGTAGCGTTGTTTTACTTCTTGTTGGGCAACAACAGCTTTTTTATCAATTAACTTTCTCAGTGCTTTTGGCGTGTCGGTATCCTTGATATGACGGATCAATTGTTCCC
The DNA here is from genome assembly GCA_039805365.1 of Bacteroidota bacterium. Lineage (GTDB taxonomy): Bacteria > Bacteroidota > Bacteroidia > Flavobacteriales_D > Sanyastnellaceae > CAMCTV01. The sequence continues at coordinate 3,456 of JBDLUK010000098.1, forward strand.
AATTGTGCGCACCATTGGCTGCAAGAAATTCAAGTATTTTTCTTTCTAATGGACTAAAATCAGGTGAGCTGGGTTCAGCAGCTTCATGAATTAGGTAGGTGGTTTCTTCGTCGAATTTTAGTCCTGGCGGTAGCGCTGTAATCATCACTTCACCTACCGAGCAGAGGTAGTATTCTGATACCCAAAACCAAAAGCGAATTTGCTTTTCAGTGACTATGGGATATTCGTCGATCAGTGATTCGAGGGGTTTGGGATCGTATTGTTGCGGTGCCTCTTGGTGAATCCGAATAATGATACCCGGATATTTTTTTGATGCGCCCAATGGAACAACAACGCGCATGCCTGGCTGCAAATATGCATCCATATGCTCAGGGACACTGTAGGTAAGTGGCCTTGGCAAGTTCAATGGAAGAATAATATCTGCAAATACAGCCATAATTAGGGGAAAAAAATGCCGCACATGGGCGGCATTTCATTTGTATTAAATATCAATTATCTTTTTCTCTCCAATACGTCATCAATCATACCATATTCTTTGGCTTCTGATGCAATCATCCAGTAATCTCTGTCACTATCAGCCCAAACCTGATCATATGATTTACCGCTATGCGTTGCGATAATGTCGTACAACTCTTTCTTTAATTTTTGAATTTCACGAGCAGTGATTTCGATATCAGAAGCTTGACCTCTTGCTCCACCAAGTGGTTGGTGAATCATCACGCGAGAATGTTTTAGACCTGTTCTCTTACCAGCATGTCCTGAACATAGCAATACAGCGCCCATGGATGCTGCCATTCCTGTGCAGATTGTCGCTACATCAGGATTGATGTATTGCATGGTATCGTATATACCCAATCCAGCGTAAACACTACCACCTGGTGAATTGATATAAATTTGAATGTCTTTTTTTGAATCCGTATTTTCCAAAAAAAGCAATTGTGCTTGGATGATATTGGCAATATAATCGTCGATTTCTGTACCCAAGAAAATGATGCGATCAGCCATCAAGCGAGAGAATACGTCAACCTCACGGAAGGGCATATTTCTTTCTTCAATCACAGTTCTGGTCATCATTTCTGGTCCGTACATGTGAGAAACGACATCATCAAATGTAGTTCCTGAAATACCGCGATTGCTCATCGCGTACTGTCTAAATTCTTTTCTATTGATCATAAATTAAACTTTAATCTTTACTTTTTTTCTTGCCTTTTTCTGCATTTTCACTGTACTCTCCATACCCATAACGGTATCCATCACCATAGCCATATCCATAGCCATACACATATCCATATCCATACTTGTATGCATATTTCGAATAGTAATATCGCCATTTATTTTGCTTGATGTTGTTGAGCAATAAGGTAACGTGTGAAATTTCGTTTTGTTCTAAGGTGTCTTCCAAGAATCGAACTCCTTGCTTGGTCGCTTTTTGTGTGTTCATTACAAAAAGTCCTAACTGAACCTTGTTCATCAATACCAACGAGTCACTGATCAAAGCCAATGGAGGCGTATCGATGATGATGAAGTCATAGTTGTCTTTTAAGTCTGCAATGAGATCGTCCACTCTACTCGACAAAACCAACTCTGAAGCATTTGGCGGAACAGGACCTGCAAGTATGATGTCCAAATTTTGAATTTCAGAATGAATAACACTTTCTCTCCAATCCTTCTGGTTCACCAAGTATGAAGATATACCGGAAAGATTTTGTCTTTTAAACACCTTGTGAATCTTGGGCTTGTGCATGTCAAAGTCCAAAAGAATAACACGCTTTCCAGCCTTGGCAAATGTAGATGCCAAGTTAACAGAGACAAATGTTTTACCCTCCCCAGGGTGAAGCGAGGAGACCAACATGATTTTTTTATCTTCCTTGGGTAGGAGATACTGCAAGTTGGTACGGATGGATCGGAAAGATTCGCTAATGTTACTTCTTGGGGCAGAAACAATGGAAATAGGGTTTTCGTCTGCTTCTGCATAGAAAGGAACTCCACCGATAATAGGAATTTTTGAAATGGATTTTAACTCTTTGGTATTCTCAATTCTTTCAAAAAATAAGGTGCGGATAAAACCAACGATAATCGCCAATACAAATCCAATTCCGAGGGCCACATAGGTGTATTTTTTTCTATTGGGACCAACAATTCCAATAGAACGTGCTTTTTCTAATACAGTGGTCTCTGGGACAATTCCAGCTTTGGCAATAACCGTATTGGCTCTTTTTTCTAGCAAGAAATTGTACAGCGATTCATTAACGGCGATCTTGCGCTCTATGTTCAAAATCTCTTTTTTGTCTTTGGGAATCCCTTTGAGTTCTGATTCCAAATCACTCTTTTCTTGATTGATACTTTTCAATCGCTGTTCTATTTGCCCCTTGCTATGAGTGATATAGTTTTTGATGGTTTCAATTAAGCTATTGATCTCATTATCGATCCTTCCAATTCTTGAATCCGCTGGCTTTAAATCAAACAACAAATTGGCTTTTCTCTGTTTTAATTCTAGCAATTTGGAAATGAGTTCTGACAAATAATTGTCGGAATATTCAAAGGGATATATTTTGGTGACGTGATCGGAATTGTTGACGTTCTGAAAGTACACCTCCAGTTTTGCAATTGCCTTGTTGCGGTTTTCAATTTCGTAAAGCTCTTTCTCAACTTCTTTCAACTGCTCGATTACCCCTTCTTGTGTTTCAGTAAGTTGGATGTCATTGTTTTCCGGTGAAATAGAATTCAACAGGTAGGTCAAGGAGTCTGTGATAGTGGTCAATTCCTTTAACTGCTTGTCAATGTACATCAACGTATTGGTATTGACATCCAATTGGCTTTTGATTGTGAATTGGATATACTCTTGCGTTAGTGTATCTAAAAATTGCTGACACAATTCCGGAAGACCATCGTTGATTGAAAGAGTCAATATGCTGGAATTGGAATTGTTCCCTACTTGCACCATGGAGGCATACCTGTTCACCAATTGATCCCTGGAAAGGACTACAAATTTGTAGGTTTGTTCCATGATGGTTTCAAACTCTTCAGGAGAAATACCATTGGCAATGGTTATGTTCAATTCCATTCGGGAGTCTTTGTAGTTCTCCCCAAATTTGATTTCTTTAAAAAATTTTACGCCGTGATATTCGTATGATACCTGATATTTTTCGCGGTCAATGACTTTGATAAAAATAGGTATATTGTACAACCGAGCGCTAAGCTTGTCCCAAGGACAGTCCACCAATAAGGAACCGAAGTTGGAAACTTGCGCGGTTCGGATTCGGCCGACAATAAAATAGCTAATGTTAAAGTCAAGCTTGTCTATGACACGACCAATCAAGTCTTTAGACTTTATTGCTCGTTTTTGGTTATTGATGTCTTGCAGAACAGAGTAATAACCAACGCTGGAGTAAATCTTACTTTGGTAGTTGTATGAATCGTTTGATTTTAAAAGAATTTCAGCGGAAGCACCATAGATATCAGGAAGCTTGTGGCTTTGAAAATAGGCCATCACAAAGGCGATACTACAGAAAATCGGAACAAGAATCCAATTCTTACTCACGAATTTCAGAATAGGAATCAAATCCTCTGTGTCTATTGCTCCGGATTTTCCTGTGTTATTCATCTATTGAATCCAATATCCCTTCTATGCAAATATATCGTTTTGAATAGTTTGAAAGGAGATTTATTTCTTTTGTTTTCCAACAATATGAAGTTTTATTCTATTTTTGTCATGTATGCTAAAAAAGTCTGTTTTTTCATGGAGCTTAACCGCCCTAATGATTTTGGCTCAGGTAGCCATGTGGGCCCAATTGCCTGATCCAGGTGGTGGTGATCTTCCTTGTGGTGGGGAGTTTGGTCCATGTCCTATTCCTTTGGATGGTGGTGTAACGTTGTT
>JBDLUK010000099.1:0-14383 GCA_039805365.1 Bacteroidota bacterium
TTCATTTTAATCTTAAGTTAGATGGTCCTTCTTGGATCATGGTGTTGTTGACCTTGATTGCCGGCATAGGAATTTTCTTTGTTCAAAGTCACAAGTCCATTCACAACCCCAATCGATTCTATGCATGGGGAATGATGATGATTGCAGCAATGCTCGGTGCTTTCATGGCCGCTGACGCGCTTTTGTTTTATATCTGCTACGAATGGGCTTTGATACCCATATTTTTCATCATTCTGGGTTGGGGTTCAGGTGAACATTTGTCCAAGATTACCATGCGTTTCTTTTTGTATACGCTTTTCGGTTCTTTGTTTATGATGTTGTCTTTGTTGTATGTGCATCAAAGTATGGCAACCCCTAGCTTTGACATGTCCGCCATGTGGGCAGCTGGAAATGCACTTAGCGCTGGACAGCAAGGTTGGGTGTTTGCAGGATTATTTATCGCATTTGCAGTGAAAATGCCCGTATTCCCATTTCATTCTTGGCAGCCATCTACTTATGATCATGCGCCCATTCAAGGGACAATGCTGCTTGCAGCCATTATGTTGAAAATGGCAACTTTCGGTTTGGTGCGTTGGGCGTTGCCTATGGTACCTGCTGGTATTGCAGAGCATGGTCAATGGGCAATCGTTCTATCTGTCATCAGTGTCATTTATGCATCTTTGATGGCGCTGACACAAAAGCGTTTGAAAATGATGATTGCTTATTCATCCGTTGCTCACGTTGGAATGATTTCGGCTGGGGTATTATCCAATACCGATCAAGGAACTGTAGGTGGATTGTTCGAGATGTTCTCGCACGGTATTTTAGCCGTTGCCATGTTCACTGCTTATGAAATTATTGTAGCTCGCGTAGGCCATGATCACATGGCTGAAATGGGAGGAATTAGAACTGCGAATCCACGATTTGCATTCTTATTTTTCATCTTGGTAATGGGTTCAGTTGCCCTTCCATTTACTTCGGGTTTTGTAGGTGAATTCTTGTTGCTTCAAGGAGTTGCTCATGTCGGATGGGGTTATGCTTTGGTTGCTGGTTTATCCGTAATTCTCGGTGCAGCTTATATGCTTCGTGGTTTCCAAAAAATGATGTTGGGCAATGGAAGTATTTCATTTGACATTTTAAATTCAAAAGAAAGCCTCATCATGGCCATTGCGGTTTTGATGGTTATCGTTTTGGGTATTTACCCGCATTTTATTCTACAATTGATTCAAACCGTTTAATCGAAATTAGAGATGATTATATTATTGATATCTGCTTTATTGGGTGTTGCCTTGTTAGCATTAGAAATTTTCAAATTGCGATCATGGATGATGCCTTTGATGTTGTTGTCCTTTCTCGCGATATTGGCTGGAACAGCTGCACAATGGGGAATGTCTGAAAACATCATGAATCAGAACATGATGATGATGGATGCGTTCGCTCTTAAAGGAATTGCTATCATAACCATTTTAGCAGCTTTTTGGCTTCTATTGCAACACAAGCACATCATGGCAACTGGTAACGGTTCCGATTTGTATGCTTTAATTGCCTTCAGTTTTTGTGGTGCTATTTTGATGACCAATTTCACGAACATGGTCATGTTATTCTTGGCCATTGAAATTTTATCTATTCCATTGTATGTCCTTGCAGCGAGCAAAAGAGGAAATCGCGCATCCAATGAAGCTGGATTTAAATACTTCTTATTGGGTTCTGTCGCTTCATCAATTCTTTTGTTTGGTATCGCAATGATTTATGGCGCCACCGCTAGCTTTGATTTGTATGTCATTCATGATTTTATTTCAACCCAACCCACTAACTATCTTGTGATGGTTGGCATCGGGATGATTCTAGTAGGTTTCGCATTTAAAATTAGCGCTGCACCATTTCACTTTTGGGCACCTGATGTTTATCAAGGTGCGCCTACTCCAATCACAGGATGGATGGCAACTGTCGTTAAGGGTGCTGCAATCATTGGCATGTATCGTTTGTTTGCAGGAGCGTTTGAAGGTACCTTGCATAGTTTCCATGGCGCTATTGCCATCATGGTGACATTGACCTTGATCATCGCAAATGGTATGGCAACGCTTCAGATGAATGTAAAACGTATGCTTGCATTCTCTGGTGTTTCACATGCTGGTTTTTTGCTTTCATCATTATTAATTCCTGGCTTCAACAGTGAAACTTTGATGTTCTACATCATGAGCTATGGAATTGCATCTCTGATTTCTTTTTACGTGATGCAACTCGTAGGTAATCAGATTGGAGAAGATCTTCATTCCTTTGATGGATTGGCTAAAAAGTCTCCATTTACAGCTGCTATTATGAGCATCGCATTATTGTCAATGGCCGGTATTCCCCCATTAGCAGGCTTCTTTGGAAAATACTATATCATCAGCGGATTAATGGGTCATTACACGTGGCTTACCGTCATCATGATTCTTACTTCGGTCATAGGCATGTATTATTACTTGAAAGTCATTTTTGCCATGTATGGCAAAAACGACAACGCGAAAGAATTCACTGAGGGTAATCGTCTATTGGTAACTTTAGGTGCCATCGCACTGATCCTGATGTTTAGTTTGAGCGCCTTCATTTGAAAATGAGAATTGCGCTTCCCATTGCATTTGTCATTGCAGCTTTATTGGCTTGGGCTTATTTTAAATTTATCAAGAAAGATCATCGCCAAGCCAAAGCCATTTTGCAATTGGGAACATTCTTTCTCGTGATTTGGCTAATTATTTATTGGTTATTGTTCTAGTAGAATCACAAAGCGATATATCTCACTTTTCTGAACACAATTATTGATTACTTTTAAAGAATCATGATTGCTCCTAGAAAAACAGATAATGAGTCCGAAAGATTAAAGGCGCTTAAATCGTACCAAATTTTAGACTCTTTGCCTGAAATTGAATACGATGATCTGACTAGAATTGCATCCCAGATATGCAATGTCCCCATTACATTGATTTCCCTTATTGAACAAGATAGGCAATGGTTCAAATCTAAAATAGGAATAAACGCAGAAGAAACAAGTCGCGAAATTTCCTTTTGTGGACATGCCATACTTGACCCTCAAAAACCTTTGATTGTCGAAGATGCCAGCAAGGACAATCGATTTGTCGACAACCCGCTTGTAACTGGTGCGCCACACATAGCATTTTATGCGGGCATTCCTCTGGTCGATCATGAAGGTTTTGCACTTGGAACCCTTTGCACAATTGATGAAAAACCTAGACATCTTAATTCAGATCAAATCGAATGCCTACAAGCACTCGGAAGACAAGTTGTGCAATTGCTCGAATTAAGAAGAAGCAAGCTGGCGCTTGAGGAAAAAAACGAGTATTTAAATCGTTTCACTTCCATTGCTGCACATGACATTAAGGCTCCCATTCACAACATCAATTCACTGGCACAATTGCTTCTTGAACAAGGCCAAAATAGCTTTCCACCAAGTGCATTTGAAATGATTGAGAAGATTCAATATTCCGCTGATAAATTAACCGATCTAATCAACGGTCTTTTGGAATACAGCCGAGAACATCAAGACATTCAAAAACAATTTGAGTGGATTAAGATTTCCGCCGTCATATCAGATTTGAAAAGTTTGCTACTCAATAATACCGAATGTAAAATCGAGTACACATCTGAAATCGAAAAGGTTTTTTCACATCCCACATTGCTCATTCAGCTACTAACGAATTTGGTTTCAAACGGTATAAAATACAACGACAAGGTTACACCATTGATTCAATTGCATTTTTCAAAATTTGACAATAACTACCAAATTGAAATTAAAGACAATGGCCCTGGAATTGCCGAATGCAATCATGAGCAAATTTTTGAGCCTTTTGTGGTTAAAACAAGCAAAGATCGATTTGGTAAAAAAGGCCACGGCTTAGGGTTGGCAACTGTCCGAAAGATAGTATCCGCAATGAATGGTGAAATAAAGTTGGTCTCAGAAATGGAAAAGGGTTCGTCCTTTACCATTACATTGCCCATCCTAGAATAATTCAACGCATATTTCCCGCGTTTCGAATGTCAATTCGTTTTCGCTCAAATTGCATTATTGCAGGCAATACTTCTGACGGAGTGTCTACAATGCGCCAAATCTCCGATTGATCTTTGGACATAAAATTCTCCTTCTCCGCAAGTTCCATCCATTGCTTAAAAAGATTGTAATATCCGCGGGTATTCAAAATGACTATCGGCGTATCGATTTGTCCCAATTTCTTTAACGTTATCGCTTCAAACAATTCCTCAAAAGTTCCAGTACCTCCAGGCAATGCGATAATGGCGTCTGTTCCTTCCAAGAATTTCGACTTGCGCTCATGCATCGTTTGGGTGTAAGTAAAATCACTCACGCCTGTATGCCCCCACTCCACTTCATTCATGAATTGCGGCATGATACCTTTGATCTTCCCACCCATTCGAAGAACCGAATCAGCCAATGTCCCCATCAAACCAGAACCACCTCCGCCAAATACAACTTGTACATTATTGGAGACCAGTATTTCTGCCAATTCCGTTGTCGCTTCAAAATAAGCCGAATCAATTTTTGCACTCGAGGCGCAGTATACACAAACCTGCATGTTGTTTTATTTCTTTTCTAATAAGACCCAATGCATCGCGTGCTCTTGTAGCACTTGATACATTTTTTCAAAATCCGTCATGTCACCGTAATAGGGATCGTCAACAATTTTTCCATCTCTTCGATACATATTGATCTTTGAAAGGTCTATTTGATTTCGGGCCAAGTTACGGACATTATGTAGATTGCTTTTGTCCATTACCAATATCAAGTCAAACTGATCAAAATGTTCCACAGAAAATTGCTGACCTCGGTGACTTGAGACATCGATGTTGTATTTCTTTCCAATTTGTACAGTGCGATGATCCGCAGGATCTCCAATGTGATAATTTGCGGTACCAGCACTTCTCACATCCAAGACAACATTGTTCTCAACAGCAACTTTCTTCAGAACACCTTCAGCCAAAGGAGAACGACAAATGTTGCCTAAGCAGACACATAGAATTCTCATTACTATTTCATCAAATCACGAATGGCCACAGAAGCTACCACAGCGCCAAAGGTTGCTGGGATATAGGAAATAGTACCGTAAGCCGATTTCTTATAATTGCTACCATCTGTGAGCATAATGCTATTGGGATCTGGCAATTCATCACTGAAGACAGCTTTAATTCCTTTTCTAATTCCTACCTTTCTCAAACGCTTTCGAATCTGATGCGCAAAAGGACAATTGTATGTCTTGGACAAATCCACCACATGCAATCTGGTAGGATCAACTTTTCCTCCAGCGCCCATGCTACTTACCATTGGAATCTTACTTTCATAAGCCAATTGCATGAACGTTAATTTGGGCGTAATGCTATCAATTGCATCAATGATATAATCAGGCTTCAAGGTCAATTGTGCCGCTACCAATTCAGGATTCACAAACTCTTGAATAACATTCAATTCAATCTCTGGATTGATTTCGCGAATGCGTTGTGCCATGATCTGCACCTTGGGAACTCCGTGATTTGTTGCCAATGCAGGCAATTGTCTATTTCGGTTGGTTGGGTCAACCACATCTCCATCGATGATGGTCATCTTGCCCACTCCAGAACGAGCAACGAATTCAGCTGCAAACGAACCTACTCCGCCCATTCCAACAACCATTACATGTTTACTTGCCAAACGCTGCAAAGCTGTTTCTCCAACCAACAACTGCGTCCTTGACAACCAAGAAAAATCTGTCATTCCCATGACACAAAAATAATCAAAACCAACTTCACCAAGTCTTTAACTCGTTCGATTCAAAAGTCCATTCTGGCGTCTGCAGTTGGGTGGTTGGAACACGGAACCAAGGGCTTAGATGCGGCTCTTCCAAATTCTTCAGAATGTGCATTTCTTGGGCGGGCATGTAGCTCTGCGCAATCATGAAAACTTTTTCTCCTTTGTCATTCTGAGCTACGTCAACAACCAAAACGGCATGCCCCGGCGAACCTCCATATATCCAAACATCACCGGGTTGAATTTCACCGGCACGCTTAGCTTTTAACTCCTTGCTCAACGAAAGCGTCCCAGCATAATTAAACACCACTTCCATGTACTTTAAAAATGAATCATGATCATTGGATGGATTAGCTGTTAATTTCCATTGGGTCTTATTACCGTTCACCTGCAATCTGTTGCCCTGCATCCATTTGGAATAGGCCATATCAAAACCATTGGTTAAATGAAAATGAATTTCATTGTAACGTTTCTGTGCAAACAAATACTCAGCGCGCATCCGCATCACCGCATCCGCACACTGCTGCAAATCTTTTGTACCAACTGACAAATCAAAGACTGCAGCATGAACATCATTTGCTTTCACTTGGCCATTGTAATAATGAACAACAGAACCTTTTGGCTTGAGTGGGAATTTTCGTAGAAAGTACCCAAAGGAATTGATATCCAAGGTCAACCGTTTATACCCTGCTGGCGTTTGGAATCGCTCATCCAACCGAAGAGCTTGTTGATTCTGGACCACTTGATCAGAAGTCTTCCCTTCCTTGCAACAGCAAAAAACGAGAATTATCGATAAAACGATGAGTGTAGAAAATAAAATTTTGAATTTCATATTGAAATATAAATCAATTTATTCAAAAATGGATCAACTAAAATTTAAATTGAAGATTTCCCCCACGTCCAAATTGATAGGTCACTCTAAAAAAATCCCTTTCCATTAGATTCAGTCCATAGCCTCCTTCAAATGCCACAACCCTTCCATCAAGGGCATGCGCTACTATCAATCCCGCACGTGTCAATGCACTACTCTCTCCTACTTGAGCTCCAATAATCACTTTCATCCCCATCTGCAAAGCCATCCTACCCATCTCAATACTTCTCAATATGCCGCCACATTTGGAAACGCGTAAATTGAAAATCATCCTTTGGGGATACTTCACTTGACGCAGATCTCGCAACAAACAAGCGTGTTCGTCTAAAATTATATCCATGGGAATCGCCTGTAAAATTTGGTGAATACCTTCCCAATTTGGGACAACGAGTGGCTCCTCAATGGCCACAATACCTTCAGGTAAATTCGATAAAAATTGAACCGCTTCACTGGCATCCTTCCATATATTATTGGCATCTAAGCGAATATCCGCTTGGGGACATTTTTCCTTGATATATGCCACACGTGCGCTGTCTATTGCTATATCGCCATTGACCTTCAATTTGAAATGACACATCTCGTTTTGCAAATGCCAATCACACAATTTCTTCCAAGTTTCCTCAGAAGCATCACCAAGTACAGCGGAATAAACAGCCTCTCTTTCTGCACATGCATAACCCAAGAATTGAGGAATGGACATCTCAGCTTGTTGGGACCACAAATCCAAGAAAGCCATCTCCACAGCACACCAAGCAGACAAGTTGGAATCAATTTCCAATTGGTGATCCTCAGCCCAACTCGCCAATGATGGCAATCCCGAAATGTTCATCCACGATTCCTTCCACTGAGTAAAAAAGGAAACGCACGTTTCTTCAGTCTCCCCTGTGACATAAACTCTTGGACATCCCTCTCCACAACCTATGAAACCGTCCTCTTGAATTTCGACCCAAAAAGTTGAACTCTCACTGCGGGTTGCAGAATTGTGTTTAAAGGCAACCTTAAAAGGAATATGCAACAGCGAAAAAGAAATCTCCATTTTAGTTGGCTTTACTCAAATCCCATTTATAACTTTCCATGTACTGCAACATGACCATCTTAAACTGACCTTCTTTTTGCCCTGAAGCGACAGCCTGTCGCTTAATCTCAGCAAAACTACCCTCTGGTAAATATCTTAATTCAAATTGCTGCAAGCGACCACTGGCGCGCTTTTCATCATACTCGATATTTCTCGTACGCAACGCCTGATCCATACGCAATGCCAATTCAGATTTATCCGATTCCGGTTGAAGATGCCACTCCACAAATCCTACATAACGAGATTGCGCAACATCTGCCAAAACCTGATAAAAAATGGCATTCCAATTCATCGATTGAAAAGCATCTACAACCTGATTCTCATATAATTTCTCTCCTGTGATGTTGCACGCGCCATTCCCCTTTTGTTGAAAAACCAACAATGGACATTGATTGACAAAACCAGATACACGAAGTATATCATTCATGTTATATCGATATAGCCCCGATGGTGTTGTAACAAAAACGTAATAATCTTTACCCTCTTTCAATTCATCCAATAACAGAAAATCTTGCTCACCAATTTCCCACTTGTCTTTTTCTACAAACTCAAAAAAGTGATTTCTGTATGTGGGCAAACCAGATTGGTTGCTAAAGTTATAAGCCACACTACCTCTAAATTCACTGCTTAGATATCCCAAATCCGCCACCTTGATATTTTCGGGCATCAGTTTCAATGCGGCTTTCAAAGCAATGCCGCAACTACCGCATGTCCAGGTCACCAAAAGTTTAAGATGAGGCCATGCTTGTTTGATTACAATCTCTTCCTGAGAAAACAACTTCTCTAATTCATCGCAGCGCTGTTGAGATGGCTTCAACAACTGTGCTACTCGATCAAACATTTTGGGCTCAATGTTCTCTACAACGCCCATGGGCTTGCCCTTTTTCAAATCGCGAAGCAACTCCCATTTTCGTTGATTCAATATTTGATTCAACTGTAAAAATGTGGAAGGATTGGCACTTCCCAAATAGGTAATATCCTTGTGCTGCAAAGCCAACAATAAAATTAGATAATACTTTACTGAATAATCCTTGACCTCAAAAACGGAATGGGGCAAAACATATTTTCGTTTTACCAATCGGGGCATGTTCTTGTAAAAATGACCGCTAGCAGCACCTACAGGAATTCCGAAAGGACTCATCGATTCTATGGCTGGACTTACTATCCCCATGATGTGTCCCTCAAATGCCTCTGGTGCAAAATCATATTGCAACCAAGTAGAAAATTGTTGAGTTACTTTCAGACCATCCAATGTTTCCTGTGTTACAGGAATCCACTTGGGTTGAGCTGTGCTTCCGCTGGTCTGGTTAAACATAACAATTTCATCTTGCATCAAATGACCTCCCCTTCCTTCTTTTGCCTGAGTTTCAATCCAACTTCTCAGTTCCTCGTAGGTGTTCACCGGCACTTTCTGCTGATACTCAGATATACTTCGTATTTGCCCAAAGCCATGTTGCTTTCCAAAATCAGTAGATTCATTTTTCTTAATCAAATCCAAAATCAATTTCTCCTGTTGAGATCGAATTTCTAAAGTATCCTTTTGTAGTTCATTGGTGAATTTCTTCCGATTCTTGCGCATTTTCCATTTCAAAAGCAAATTCAAAATCCAATGCTCAATATTAAAAGGAAGGCGATCTTCCTTGTCTAAATTTGTAACTAAGGGTGCCATCATTTGACCTCCCAAGCCTTCTGGATACTGCGAATTGTAAAGCCCTATTTCTCCAACCTCCCTATTTTGAGGATAAAAAAAAGTGCCAAAGAGAACATCCCAAATCATGGTATCACTTCCATAATTGGAATTGGACTCATGAATCAATTTAGAATGGTGCCAGCGATGCAATTCATTCGTACTGATGATATAATTGAGCCAACCAAATTTGAAATAGATATTGGAGTGCCTTAAAAATCCATTCAAACCGTACAACACAAGATGCAAAGCCAACACCTCCTTGGCGACACCCAAGCAAATAAAAGGTCCCACTTCAAACATCAATTGAATGATTTTTTCGATAGGATGAATGCGGGTTGTATTGAGCCAATACAATTTCTTCAACGCATGGTGTACCGCATGAAACCTCCACAATCCAGGAAGAGTATGACTCCAGCGATGTATCCAATAACGAAAGAAGTCAGAGATCAACATCATCAACAGAGCCTGAGCCAATATGGGCCACTGATGAGGCCAAATACCTTTCACGATTTCAAAATCCTGGGGTATCCATCGCAATGCCAAAATCAAAACCAACGCTTTGAATCCTTTGGGTAGAATGGTTTGAAAAAACACCAAATGCATCGCATCCATTTTCCAATCCGCCGCCAAGGGTTGCCATCTCGAATCATATGGCATCACTCTTTCTAAATAAAAGCAAACCACCATGATGTACAGCATAGGCACCGTTGTCGCTACCTCCAAATACTGCGGCCCCAATTGCAGAATCCATAAAAACTGAAACACACCCAAAATCACAATCAACGGAAAGGTGGTCCATTGCGCAATTGCCTTCATATTCAAATTCCTCTAATTACTTTACTTCAGTTTACGACTCCAATCCCCTTTCTACCGCGGCCATAAATGTTCGTCCAAACCGAACAGCTGGCGCTCCATCCATAATGTTGTGATCAAAATTTAAAACGATGCACCACTTGGAAACAGTCTTGCCTTCTATTTTCTGATGATAAGAAGAACCCGCTGCCAACATGCAACTATAGGGCCCAATTGGAACTGGATACATCTGTCGGTTTCTAATCGTCATCCCCAATGTGGTAAAGGCTACAGTACCCAAATTCTCCTTCCACTTTAGCGGATTGGCCAATGCTCTGCGCATCAAAAACATGCGTAAAAACTTAGGCAATTTCCTCAACCACGTTGATTTCTTGGGGCGATAGATCTCATGCATTTCCGCTTCATTGGCCCACTGGAGCTCCTTCAATATTTCATCGTAACTCTTTTTTTGTATTCCTCTGAAAATATAGGGCACAGGAACTTTGATACCTGTTGGAGTTGTTTTTTCAAATATCATGGATACATCCACATCTTCAAACAAGTACAATTTGTTCTTGTACAATCGTGCTTGCATTTCGGGATGTTGCTGAATGGAATGTCCATAACAATATAGCAAATGCGCCAATTGAAATGTAACGGTATGAAGACGCTCAGAGCGCTTCGAAATTTGTTCATTCAATTTGGTGATGTCCACTTCAAACATGGCCTGCGCATGATTGCGTCGATTATCTAAATCCAAAAAATCAACAATGTCATTTCGATATGCTGGCCAATCTTGTAAAGTATAATTCTGGTTCATTTCTTTCTAGGTGAAATTTGTAAAGAAATCGGATTCATCGGTTTTAAAGTTACCAAGGGTAAAAACGATACAGGTTCATTTGCTTTAACATTGACATCGTAATGAAAGTAAATTCGCATCAATACCATTTGAATTTCAATCAAAGCAAAATGCTCTCCTATGCATCGGTGTTGTCCCAAACTAAAAGGCATATAAGCAAACTTATCTCTGGCCTTTACTGCATCTGGTAAAAAATGTTCTGGATAAAATTCTAACGGTTTTTCCCAAAACTCTGGATGACGGTGAACACAATAAATGGGAACATTAATCGATTGTCCTGCTGAAATATTCATCCCCATCAAGACATCATCTTCCTTGGCCTTACGGCCAAACGCCCAAACCGGTGGATAAAGCCTCATGGCCTCTTGTATGACCATTTTCATGTAAGGCAATTGATGAAGCACTTCTCCTGTAATGGCTCCACCTTGAAAATTCGCATCTAATTCCTCCAACATCTTTTGCTTGATTTCTGGATTTTGATCCAATGCATAAATGGTCCAAATCAAAGCTGCAGCTGTTGTATCATGGCCTGCCACAAACATGGTCATCACTTCATCTTGCAAAGCCAGATTATCCAATGAATGTCCCGTTTCCTCATCCTTGGTGGTCATGAGCATCTCTAACAAATCATTGTTGGTTTGACCTACTGACTGTCTTCGCTCTTCTATGATTTGACGCACCAGTCCTTTGACTCGTTTTATGGCTTTTCGGCCTTTGGTCTTTTTCAAAGATGGTAAGGCCGATAAAAACTTCAACGCATTAAATCGTTTGGAGGTCATGTAAACCAATGCATCGTGTAAATCAAATTGCACCTGTCTAAAATGTCGCTGATCCGGTGAATAAAGAATACTCTGTGTCAAAATCTGAAGGGTCAATACATTCATCGACTGCTCCAAATCTACCGATTGCTTGCCATCCCAATCATTGGATAAATAATGCATGATAGATTCATCCATTTGCTGGACAAGCCCATTCATTTGTTCTCTTGAAAAAATAGGCTGGGTTAATCTTCTTTGCTTTCGCCATCCTTCTCCTTCTGTTGTAAGCAATCCTTGTCCCAACAACTCTTGAAGAAAAGAGTACGACTTGACACGCGAATATTTTTTTGCATGATTGACTAGCAAATGACGAACCGCCTCTGGATGATGCGCAACAACGTATTGCTTATGTAAGATTTTAAAACGAAACAATGGACCCATTTTCTGGGCATTGGATTGCAAAAAAGACAATGGGTCTTTTTTGAATTCAAAATAATGTCCTACGATCCATTTCGCCTTGGGTACCATAGGAGGAAAATTGTGAGCGTTATCCATAGCAATGTGGATGAAAGATAGAAGTTTTTTATAAACGAAACAATTTTTTAATGGAGTCAACTTTCTTCTGAATTCATTGTTGTATCAAAAAAAGAATTATGTCAAAAACCATACTCATCGCCGGCGCATCAAGCCAAATAGCAGAAACTTGCATTGCGCAATTGCAATCTAGCGGACATCACGTCATTGCTCTCAGCCGTCAAGAATTGCATATTCCAGGTGTAGATAGCCATGTTGTAACTGACTACAAGCAAGCTTCTCTTCCTACCATCGAAGAAGAAATTCATGGCATCGTATATTTCCCTGGATCCATTCAACTGAAACCATTTGGACGTGTTTCCATGGATGATTTCAAGAACGAAATGGACATTCATACTTGGGGTGCCGTTGAAGTGCTTCAGAAATATGTTCCGTTGATACCTAAAACAGCGCAAGGCAGCGTGGTATTGATAGGAAGTGTTGCCGCTAAAATTGGAATGCCTTTTCACGCCTCAGTCTCAATGGCCAAAGGTGCAATTCACGGATTAGCCCTAGCATTGGCTGCTGAATGGGCTCCGCGAATCAGAGTCAACGTTGTTGCCCCTTCACTTACAGAAACGCCCATGGCCGAGCGCTTGATCAATACGCCTGAGAAAAGAGAGTTCATTGAAAAGAAAAATCCACTTGGCAAGATTGGTACTGCATCTGACATTGCTTCTGCCATTCATTTTCTGTTGTCCGATGACTCTCAATGGCTCACAGGACAAGTGATTTCAGTAGACGGTGGAATGTCGTCACTCAAATTATAGATGTCGGTCAAAAAAAAAGTCAATATTGTTTGGCTCAAACGAGACCTTCGATTGAGAGATCATGCCCCTCTGCGCGCCGCAAGTGCTCAGGGGACTCCCATACTATTGATTTACATTTTTGATCCATCACTATTCAACTACGAAGACAGCGATCCTCGACATTGGCGATTTGTATGGCAATCACTGCAAGACTTGCAAAAGCAACTTTTGCCCTACAACGGAAAAATTGAAATATTTCACCGCAACAGCTTAGATGTATTTACCGATATCGTCGATCATTTCGCAGTTGAAAATGTCTTTTCGCATCAGGAAATTGGAAATGACATATCCTTTCAACGAGACAAGGAGATAGCGCTTCTGCTGAAGAAGAAGAACATCCCTTGGATAGAATACCAGACGAACGGTGTAATCCGTGGGCTTAAGAATCGAGCAGAATGGGATGAGCTTTGGCGAAACTTCATGATCCAACCTCCGCAAGACGTTGATCTTGAAAAGTTGAATTTCGTGACCTGGGATAGCGCTGATCATGAGCTGCAATCACTACCCCAAGAATTCACAGAGCATCATGAAAATTTCCAACCCGGCGGCGAATCATACGCTTGGAAATATCTGATTTCATTTCTCAATGGTCGTCACGAGAAATACTCCATGCACATTTCCAAACCGCAATTGAGTCGAAAAAGCTGTAGTAGAATATCCCCCTATCTCGCCTATGGCAATTTGAGCATGCGTCAAGTGTACCAAATGACTTTGGTTCAACTAACGAAAAGCGCGTACAAAAGAGGTCTGCAAAATTTCATTTCTCGACTGCATTGGCATTGTCATTTTATACAGAAATTTGAATCCGAATGTCGAATCGAATTTGAGAACTTCAATCGAGCTTATGATCAAATCGAAAAATCGAAAAACCCAGATTTCATTCGTGCTTTCGAGACAGGTCAAACTGGAATTCCCATCGTTGATGCCAATATTCGATGCCTGACACAAACAGGCTATACCAATTTTAGAATGCGCGCCATGTTGGTTTCTTTTTTCTGTTTCAATTTGTGGCAGGATTGGAGAGATCTTCACTTTCTGGCCAGACAATTTTTGGACTACGAACCCGGCATTCACTATCCCCAACTGCAAATGCAAGCAGGCACAACCGGAATCAATACCCTACGCATTTACAATCCCATCAAGAATGCACTCGAACATGATGCCGATGGAACATTTGTCAAGACGT
>JBDLUK010000100.1:0-3246 GCA_039805365.1 Bacteroidota bacterium
CGCGCTATATAATTCGATACTTGCAATTGGCTCATTGGACTGCCAAAGCCAACCTTCCGATGCATAAGCTACTGTAACCAACGAGTTTTGATTGTAGGCTATACCCGCACTTGCGCAAGGACAATTGAGAACACAGGTATCCTGATCGTAAACAAAGAATATCTGACCCGTTTCAAAATCACCCGAGACAACAGCAGGGTGATAAACTTGTGAAGTCCCTCCTATTTGCCCAAAATATTCCATTTGGCCAATAGCAACTGTATCGCCAGCGGCATTGATCATCAGCGACACATAGGGATAGTTGATAAAATCACTGGTGGTGCCTTCAAAATCCAAATTGACATTCCATTGATTATTGATTGAATCCAAGGTAACCTCGGTCACGCAAAATGAAGCGCAAGGAATACTACTTTGCGCTTGCAAAAAAAATGGCATCACAATGGCCAGAAAAAATATGTATTTATTCATCGTTCAAATATAATTAAACACAATGACACAATCACCCAAAGACGCTTGGAATCAGCGATACAATGAAGAAGGTTTTGCATATGGTCATGAGCCCAATGATTTTTTGAGACAACATATTCATTTATTCCCAGAAAAAAGCAAGATACTATTTGTAGCTGAAGGAGAGGGCCGTAATGCTGTATATGCAGCTAACATGGGGCATGAGGCGGTAGCATTCGACATTAGTGACGCGGGAAAAATCAAGGCTGAAAATTGGATGCGACTATGCAAAACACAAATTGAGTATCATGTTGCTGATCTTACTGATTTCGATTTTGGCGACCAACAATGGGATGGAATTGTTTTCATTTACAGCCACTTCCCAAAACCCATGCAAACATTGGGGCTACAGAAATCCATTCAAGGATTAAAATTAGGGGGGCTCTTCCTCATGGAGTGCTTTTCTGAAAAACATCTGGAATATCGCCACCTCAGTAATGTTGGAGGCCCCGCAGATATTGCATTGCTTTATTCTGGACAATCCATCCAAAAAACCTTTGATTCATTTGAACAACTTTACTTTTCAGAGGAGATCATTGAACTTGAAGAAGGAAAGTACCATCAAGGTACGGGTGCCGTGGTCCGAGGAATTTTTAGAAAAGTTTAATATCGTTCATCACGAATCCGATTCATCTTTGCCCAAAATCAGACATATGAAAACAGCATTGATCACCGGAGCATCATCAGGAATTGGAAAGGAACTAGCAACCTGCTTTGCAAAAGATGGAATTCATCTTGTGCTAACCGCGCGAAATACAGCTGAGCTTGAAAAAATTGCTTTTCCTTTGAAGCAAAACTATGGCATCCAGATTCATATATTCTCTTGTGACCTCTCTGCGTCTGAAGGTGCCGAAAAACTTTTTGAATTCTGTCAGACCTCGGGCGTTCACATTGACTATTTGATCAACAACGCAGGATTCGGCGACACTGGTTTATTTGAGCAAACAGATTGGCAAAAAAACGAACAAATGATTCAGCTCAATATCACATCGCTGACGCATTTGTGTAGACTGTTTATCCCTAAAATGAAGGCAGCCGGTTTTGGAAAAATCTTGAATGTCGCTTCCACTGCTGCATTTCAACCAGGACCAACCATGGCGGTTTACTTTGCAACCAAGTCCTATGTACTCCATTTTTCTGAAGCATTGAACAATGAATTGGAAGGAACTGGAATATCCGTCACTACACTTTGCCCCGGTCCCACGGAAACAAATTTTGCGAACGCCGCCGGCTTCAAGTCTGATGGTATTTTTGACAACAAAAAGAAATTCCCATCCGCTCAAGATGTAGCTGAATTTGCATATAACGCCTTAAAGAAAGGAAAAACCGTGGCTATACATGGAACCGTCAATTATATCCAAGCCAATGCGAGTCGTTTCTTCCCAAGAAATTGGGTGGTAAAGATTACCCGTTGGATGATGAGTTAATTCTCGGAATACACTATTTTCGCTACTCCAAAATTATAGATGAAAACGAAGTACATTGACTTTGTTGAACAGCAGTTCAACTGGCCACAAGAGGAATTTAAAATGGAAAATGAGGAACTCGAGTTCCATGGTATTCCATTGATGGATTTGGTGCGCAAATATGGAACACCATTAAAGTTTACTTATTTGCCAAAAATTTCGGACAATATCCAAAGGGCTAAAAAATGGTTCAACAACGCGCGAACTGAATTGAATTACGAGGGCGATTACCACTATTGCTATTGTACCAAGTCTTCTCATTTTCGTCATGTATTGGAGGAAGTGCTCAAGAACAATGTGCATCTTGAAACATCTTCAGCATATGATATTGATCTTATCCGTCGTTTAGCCACGATGAAGAAATTGAACAAAAATCAATGGATCATTTGCAACGGTTTTAAAAAAGAGGAATACGTGCAGCGCATTCTGGATCTTCGCGCAGATGGATATGAGAATGTTGTTCCCATCATTGACAATAGCTACGAATTGGAAAAATTCAAAGAGCAATGTGAAGAGACCATGAAAATTGGAATTCGTATTGCATCTGAAGAAGAGCCAAAATTTGAGTTTTACACTTCTCGTTTAGGAATAGGATACAAAAACGTAAAGCGTTTTTATCAAAAATACATCGCAGATGATTCGCGATTTGAAGTAAAAATGCTTCACTTCTTTATCAACTCCGGAATCAAAGACACCGCATACTATTGGAATGAACTTCAAAAATGTTTGAAGGTTTATTGCGAATTGAAACAAGTTTGTCCATCACTCGACAGTTTGAATATTGGAGGCGGTTTCCCAATCAAAACATCATTGGCATTTGAATTTGACTATCAGTACATCGTTACTGAAATTCTAAATCAAATCAAGGCTGCGTGTGAATATGCCGAAGTTCCTGTTCCACATATCTACACAGAATTTGGTTCGTTCACGGTAGGTGAATCTGGTGGTGCTTTATTTAAAATCTTGCATCAGAAAGACCAGAATGATCGTGAAAAGTGGAACATGATTGATTCCTCATTCATGACTACCCTGCCCGATACTTGGGCCATCAATCGCCGTTTCATTATGTTGCCCCTGAACAACTGGAAAGAAAATTACGAACGTGTATTCTTGGGCGGTTTGACCTGTGACAGTGATGACTACTACAATTCAGAGCAGCACATCAACGCCATCTACATGCCCAAATTTTATCCAGACCAAGACCAATACATTGGATTTTTTAATACGGGAGCATATCAAGAAACGTTGGGCGGATTTGGAGGTATTCACCATT
>JBDLUK010000101.1:0-44120 GCA_039805365.1 Bacteroidota bacterium
CCATTGTCGCCGATTGAAGATGCAACGAGGCCAACTACCAACAACAAAAACAAAATTACAGCCGCTGCAAAGGCCAGGAAAGTGCCGATCATAGCGGCCAAAATGGTTTTTCCGAAAGACATAATCAAAAGTTTGGGAGAGCGAATCTATAACCAAATCTGATTAATTGATACTACTTTCGTGGCCATGATGGATTCTTTAGTCTTTTTTAGTATTGGTGGAAATTTGGGAGATCGATTGGCATTGATCGAAGAAACCACAGATTTTATCGACTTCAATATTGGGGATGTCGTGTTACGATCAAGTATTTATGAAACACCTGGCTGGGAAATGCCAGATGATACTCCACATTTTTACAATTGCGTATTGGGTGTAAAAACGGATTTAAGTCTCATTCAGATCAAAAGAGAAATTGAGGAAATAGATGAATATCACGGGAGAGAGCGCAACGCCGAAAATTATGTGAGTAGAGAGATGGACGTTGATTTGTTGCTCTATAAAGGACAGATTGCCGAGGAACCTCTCATTGTACCTCATAGTAAAATGCACCTGCGATCGTTTGTTCTTACACCTTTGGCGGAAATAGCCAGCGAATTGGAACATCCCTTATTAAAAAAGACCATCCAAGAACTTTCTTTACAATTAAAAGACGCACCCGTTCCCGTTAAAATAGCATGAGCTTACCCTACTCATATTTGGTCATAGAAGGCAACATCGGTTCGGGTAAAACATCCCTATCGCAGAAATTAGCTGCAGATTGGGAAGCTAATCTTGTTTTGGAAGAGTTTGCTGACAATCCTTTTCTACCAAAGTTTTATGAACAGCCCGATAGATATGCGTTTCCGTTAGAGTTAAGCTTTCTTTCTGAACGATTTTCTCAACTCAAAAAAGAGTGGCAACCTGATTTATTTCAGCCCAAGATTATCTCCGATTACTTCATTGCCAAATGCAACATTTTTGCATCGAACAATCTGCAAGAGGATGAAAAAAAACTCTTCACTAAAATGTATGAATTGGTGGCGCAACAGATGCCCGTTCCAGATTTGATCGTATATCTTTATGTTCAAACAGAGCGCCTTCAAATGAATATTAAAAAAAGAGGACGCGATTATGAAAGAAGCATTAGCGATGAATATTTAAACAATATTCAATCCCAATACATTCAGCACTTTCAGCAACACCCTCACTTAACGGTATTGATGCTGGACACGACAGAAATTGATTTTATACAAGACGAAGATTGGTATGAAAAAATTAAAAATCTTATTCAACAATCATACGCACCTGGAATTCATAGATTGACCTTATCTCCTCAAAATAGTTTATGGACATGACGAATTTTTTTCCTTTGGCCCAGCCTATTTCAACAGATGAAATGGAGCGTTATTTCGACCGACTTTGGCCTATTTGTAGGAGCATCAGTGGGAATGGTCTGAGATCATCTTTTGAAATCCTACAAGAAATTATACCTTTAGAACTTATAGAATATCCTACAGGTAAAGAAGTATTTGATTGGACAATTCCCAACGAATGGAACATTACCGATGCATACATCATTACTCCTGAAGGAGAAAAAATTTGTGACTTCAAAAGCAATAATCTTCACATCGTCAACTACAGTATTCCATTTGAGGGAGAGGTCGAATGGGAAGAACTAGCAACGAGATTCTTCACTATCGAAAATCAACCAAACGCCATACCATACATCACCAGTTATTACAAAGAAAATTGGGGATTTTGCATCGATTACAACACCCTCAAAAGATTACCAAAAGTAGGGAAATACAAAGTTGTAATTAAGAGTGAATTAAAACCTGGAAGTGTAACCGTTGGTCATTGCGTTTTGCCAGGAAAATCTTCTGAGGAAATTGTACTTTCAACATATTTGTGCCATCCTAGTATGGCGAATAATGAGTTAAGTGGTCCTTTGTGCATGGCATATTTGTACAAGCAATTGGCCGCAATTCCAGATAGAAAATATACGTACAGATTTATCATGGCACCAGAAACCATCGGCGTAATTGCTTATTTATCTGACTATGGCCAGCACATGAAAAAAATGACCAAAGCCGGATATATCATGACATGTTGCGGTGACGATGCTCCTTTTGTTTTCAAACAATCCAAGCATGAGGTAAGCGAAGTAGAGAAAAGTACTGCTCACTTCTTTAAACATGCCGATATCCCCTTTTCTATCATTCCATTTTCTGTTGGCGGCAGTGATGAAAGACAGTACTGTTCCCCTGGTTTTAATTTACCTATGGGTTCTATCACAAGATCCATGTATCATAGGTACAAAGAGTACCACACCTCCTTGGACAACAAGGATTTTATCTCCTTTCAGGCCATGAGCAACACTGTTCAAGCATACCTTTCATGTTGCTTGATCATGGAAAATAATTGCATCCCAAATTGTCTCGTCCCATATGGAGAGCCGCGAATGGGCAAGCGCAATTTACTACCCTCGTCTATAGAGCCCAATGATAAGCGACGTCAGGACATTGACCGAATGTTTCATTTGATCTCTTGGTCCGATGGTCAGCGAGATTTAATTGAAATTGCAGAAAAAAGGAACGAAAGCATATTGTACTATTTACCTATACTTGACAAGTTAATTGAAGAGAAATTAATAGCGATATGAATCCGAAGCCCTCTGTAACGCTCGTCATTCAAGCAAGAATGGGATCAACCCGATTACCGGGAAAAATGCTCTTGCCTTTGCACCAAAATAAATCTCTTTTGCATTGGTTGCTTGCCCGAATCAAGAGTAGCAAAATGGTTGAACACATAGTAGTTGCCACCAGTAATCTCGAAGAGGACCGTGCAATAGTTGAAGCCTGTGAAAATGAAGGCATATCCTGCATTGTAGGTAGCGATTGGGATGTCTTATCACGATTTTATGATGCAGCATCGAGCTTTCCCAGTGACATCGTCGTAAGGGTATGTGGCGATTCACCATTGATCAATGGTGAAATTATTGACTTTGTGGTAGAGCAGCTTTTATCCCGAAAAGTAGATTACTTCAGCAATGGAAATGAGCCTCCTCACTATGCAGAAGATGGATTTTGTGCTGAGGCATTCTACATGAGCGATCTGAAAGAAGCGTTTGAAAATGCAGAATGGATGAGTGAAAGAGAACATGTAACCCCATATATCAAAAAGAATAAAAAATTACGTCACGCCTGGCAACAATTCTCGAATGACTATCACTACAAACTTTCTGTAGATACCCCGGATGATTTCAAAAAAGTACAATGGATTTTTGAGCACCTACATCGTCCTGAATCAGATGGCATGCAGAGAATATTAGAAATTATTCGTTCCCCTTATAGTATTATTGGCCAAGCAAAGAAACTGAACGAAGGCTACCAAAAAAGTTTAACTGAAGATCAAAAAGTTGGAAGAGCAAACTCAAAATGAAATGGATCAACGCTTCATGCGCTTGGCCATTAAAGAAGCACTAGAAGCCGAGAAACTAAATGAGGTTCCGATAGGATGTGTCATCGTTTGTGATAACCAGGTAATTGCACGGGGTCACAATTTAGTAGAGCGATTGAGAGATGCCACAGCCCACGCTGAAATGCAGGCCTTCACTGCAGCTACAGAATTCTTAAATGGTAAATCATTGGAAAAATGCACATTGTACGTAACGCTAGAACCCTGCGTCATGTGCGCAGGAGGTGCATTCTTAACGAGAATTGGTAGAATCGTTTTTGGAGCTTGGGACTTGAAAAGAGGCTATTCCCAGTTTGGGAATCATCAAGAAAATCAACAAAGTATTGTTCATCCCAAAACCCAAGTTGTGGGCGGGATAATGGAGGAAGAATGCCTCAGACTTTTGAAAGATTTTTTTGAAAAAAGAAGGTAATTACTTGGCTTTCTTAGATGCCAATTGCTTACCGCTCATTAGCATATTGTAAACTTCATCTTTCTCTTTTAAAATACTTCTCAGCATCAAATTCTCTTGACGGCATAAATCCAATGCATCTGATTCCAACTCTGTTCTAAAATTCTTGGCATACAACGTAAAGAAATTGTAATCCAAAACTTCACAGATTCGAGCTAACAAATCAGTATCCATACTTTCTCTCTCATATATCTTGTATATGTTGGGGGTTGATACATTTAGCAACTTTGCCATTGTATCCGCACGCATCCCTTTTTTCTTGGCGCGTTTTCTTATTTCGCTTCCTATGTGTAAACTTGACATGATACGAAACTATAACAACGATTTTCATTTGTCCATTGTCTTGTTTTTCAACTTTATAAGCATGAGATAAACAACAGCTCTGAATCCCCCTAGAATAGGCAATAATTGGACGAAAAATTAAATTCGAAAAATGTCAATAAATCGAATAGCTATCGAAAGTTTATAGAAAACAGCCAAAAAAAGCCGCTTTTCGCGGCTTTTTTTCACTTTTCAATTTCAAGTTTCACCAAGTTTCGGACCTCCATCTCACGTTTTTCAACCTCTGATTCAATCCAAGAAGAACGTTCCAGTAATCTTTCAGTAAAGCCTTTATCCTTGATTCCTGATGCATTGATCTTCACATTCATGATCGCACCTAAAGCAGCGGTTCTGATACACATCGCACCCACACCAGCATCTGTTATGCTATTGGGATTTCCACTCTTCACCATTTCAATACATATGTTCATACCTTCCAACGCAACTTCTGCTGTGCGCAATGGGATTTCCATAGCATACTTCGATGCATCTTCAATTGCGTTAGCACGAGCTACTTTCTCCTCCTCTGTTCCTTTTGGTAATCCAAAGGCCTCCATAATGCGATTAAACGCAGCTGTATCTTCATCAACCAATCGAAGCAACTCCTTCTGAATGCGCATTCCACGCTCCGCTACTTGAGAAAACTCATTCCAACGATCATCCCATCCACGCTTGTGCGCGCTCAAGTTGGCCACCATCACTCCCAAAGAAACACCCAAAGCTCCAACATAAGCACTTACAGAGCCACCACCTGGTGCAGGACTCTCGCTTGATGTTTCTTCAGCCAATGCCTTTGCCGTCATCTGTATCAATCGATCATTTGATCCCATTTTCTTGGCCAAGACATACTCGATGATTTTCTCTTCTGAACGAAAAGGAGCCAAATCATCAAGTCCCAATGATTTCACAGCAATCTTTATTTTTTCTGACTCACTAATACCCAAAGAGCGTTCTTGTTTGGTCAAAAAATAATCCGCAGCATCCAACATTGCTTGAAGTGGTATCAATCCCACCAGTTCTGAACCCGTCACTCTTATACCGCGTTCAGCAGATTTATTCACTGCTTCTTCAAAGGCAACATGGACCGGAGTTACGCTGATATCCGTTAAATTTAAAGACAACTGGGCAATTCCATATTCCTCAATGTACCACCCAATTCCCTTCACTGATTTCAATGTTCCTGGAATACGCTGTGGTTCGCCATTGGCATCCAAGATAGGCTTTCCTGTCAATGGATCACCTTCTCTCAAAGTTCTTCCTGCTTCTCTAATATCAAAAGCAATTGCATTGGCACGACGGGTTGAAGTTGTATTTAAATTCACATTATAGGCAACCAGAAAGTTTCGGGCTCCTATTGTTGTAATTCCGGATTTACGCACTTGATCCGTTACTTCAGATGGTCCAAAATCTGGCTTCCAATCCGCGGTAGTAATTTTCTCAATGGCTTCATATTCTCCTTTGCGACAATTCGCCAAGTTCCTTCTCACTTCCGTCTTTGCGGCAGCTTCATAGAAATATCCAGGTATACCTAACTCGCGTCCAATGCGCTCTCCAACTGATCTAGCTATTTCGACACATTCTTCCATACTCACACCCGATATCGGAACAAAAGGACAAACGTCTGTTGCGCCTTGACGAGGATGCTCTCCTTTATGCTGTGACATATCAATCAATTCAGATGCCTTCTTCACCAACAAAAATGCTGCTTCCGCCACCAACTCAGGTGCTCCAGCAAAAGTGATGACCGTTCTATTGGTTGAAGCTCCTGGGTCAACATCCAAAAGCATTACGCCCTTTACGGTTTCAACTACACCTGCAATAGCATTGATTTTTGCCATATCTCTTCCTTCAGAGATATTGGGTATACATTCTATAATTCTCATTTCTTAAGATTGTTTTACAAATATCATTCAAAACATTAAAAGACGATGGACAATCGCCTGCGTTCTTTGAGCAGTGCCATCTTCCAATCCATTATGGTCTGGCCATTTCTCAGTCCCAATAAAAAGGCACCTGAAGGAAAAACTTCTCTCGACGTTACTTCTATTCCCTTCTCTTCTCCCGCCCATTGGTTGGTTAAAAACAAAACAAAATCACGATAAGCGTCCATTCCGCATACGACTTCATGCCCCGCCAATACCAATGATTCAAAATCGTTGGCCCTTTCAATTTTCATCAAACATAAAGAGGTCCAATTTTCAAATTCCGAAAAATCTTGAAAATGAAATTTTTCATGAACCACCCATTTCAACTCAGGCCTCATGGTGGAAGCCCACTTCTGGTAGGTTGCCAATTTTGATTGAAACAATTTGGGCGCATAAAAAGACTGCCTGAGCTGCTTCTTTGCTTCAAACAACTGGTCTTGATACTCATCCTCCCACTGGTCTGCAGTTAGGGATTCTTGCAAATTCCACCATCTTAAAACTTCAGGGTTCATAATGCAAAGTTAATGGTACACTGTTCGCAAATTCCTTTATTATTTTTGTTTCATGATGAACCGAATTTTACTTGCATTCTTTTTTACTGCAATCAGTTTTTTGAGCTTTGGAAATAGTACTCCAACTGTTGTCAAGGGGACAATTGTTGGAGGGAAATTCTCTTCAGTAAAAATTTGGTCTACCATTGGTAAGGTAATGGATTTGGTAGATTCAGCTCAAGTGAGCAATGGCAAATTTGAATTTAAGAAAAGGATATATCCTCAGGGGATGTATATCATTGGAGTAAATGACAACAACCATGTGCCCATGATTTTGGACAACGAACCCATTGTCGAATTGGCCTTGCAAGGACCCAAACTTGAAACCAACTTGAAGTACATTCAGTCTGCTCAAAACATTGCTTACATCCAATATATCCCAATAGAAAACAAATTCAACGCTACTATACGTGCAGCGCACAAAAAAGAAGGCAATGACAGCACCATCATCAATAAAAAAGAATGGGAACTTTCTACACTAAGAGATTCTATCAGAAATGCGCATCCAGGGACTTTCCTCAATAAACTGATAGGTTGGAAGTCAGATGTATTGCCTTTGAACAAAAAGACATTTTGGAACAACTTTGACTTTAATGACACCTCCATCGTTCGCTGCAGTGTGTTGAACGATAGAATTCAACGCTACATGCGCAAATTCAGCAATGGTCAAAATTCCGGTTATATCCAATGCTCAGAAGAGATCCTTGGTCGTACAATGGTGAACGATGTGGTGTATGAATTTGCTGTATACCAAATGATCGTTGGATTTTTTGAGAGCGGGATGGACAATATCTGTGCTTACCTCATTGACAATCATCTAAACGCTGAAAGCTGCGGTGAAGATGACATACACAAGCTTTTGACCAAAACCGCATCGTCCATTCAACAATTGACAGTGGGCCACACTCCGCCTAACTTTTCAGCAAAGCTTAGAAATGGCCAGCCATTTGAATTGAGTAAAGTTGTAGCCAAAAATAAATACACCATCCTAATGTTTTGGAGTTCTTGGTGTACCCATTGCAAAGATGCTGCTCCTGAAATTCTGGCTTTTGACAAAAAATACTCCCCAAATAAAATTCAGTTGGTTGGTTACAGCATAGATGAAGCGCAACAGCTTTGGGAAAAGGCTTTGGATGAAAGACAATTTACTTTCCCAAATATTTTGGGAGGCAAGGGATGGAATTCACCCGTTGCTAAACAATACAAAGTAAACAAGACGCCTGTATTTTTTGTTTTGGACACAAAAGGGGTACTGCAATTGAAAGCCAAGTCTATTCAGGAGGTCGAAAAATTTATTCAACAACAACCTTAAGGCTTTTCCTATCTTTGTAATGTAAAGAATAATCTTTTAAATGGACCCTTCCCGATGTATATCAAGATTACCAAAGAGCTGCTCGCAGATATTCGCCGCTCCATTGTGGAAGGGAGGGATACAGCATTAATTCAGCTAACCCAAGATCTCCACCCCGCGGATTTAGCGGAAATCATCAACGAGCTTAGAGAAGAAGAAGCGGTGTATTTGTACCGCTCTATTGATGAAGAGCGCGGAGCAGAGGTTATGCTCGAGCTCGATGAAGATGTTCGAAATCAGCTTTTGAGTAAGCTTACTTCTAGAGAGATTGCCGAAGATCTTATTGAGAATTTTGATTCAGATGATGCGGCTGACGTCATCGCTGAATTGCCTGAAGAAAAGCAAGAAGAAGTTATTGCCTTGCTGGAAGACGTGGAAACGGCCAGCGACATCATCGATTTGATGAATTACGCTGAAGGCACAGCGGGGGCTTTAATGGCCAAAGAATTGATCAAAGTTAATGCTTCATGGTCTGTCGCGATGGCGATTAGAGAGATGCGCAAGCAAAGTGAAGACATCGATAATATTTATACCATTTATGTGGTAAATGACGATGACCATATCATCGGAACTTTGAGTATGAAGACTTTGATCTTCGCCTCTGCAAGTTTGAGAAGTACCATCAAGGAATTGTATCAAGACAACAAGGTTCACAGTGTCAATTCCGACACTTCAGCTGAAGAGGTTGTCAATGTGATGAAAAAGTATGACCTCGTTGTCGTTCCCGTTATCAATGAAAATAGACAATTGATTGGGCGCATCACCATTGATGACGTAGTGGATGTAATGCAAGAAGAGGCCGATAAAGATTATCAATTGGCATCCGGTATCTCTGAGGACGTAGAATCGGGAGACAGTATACGTACGCTTACTCGCGCTCGTCTGCCTTGGCTACTAATTGGAATGGGTGGAGGAATGAGCAGCGCGTATGTCATTGGACTATACGATATCACTGAAAATCCCCAAATGGCGATATTTATGCCACTTATCGCTGCTACCGGTGGAAACGTTGGTGTACAATCCGCAGCACTTGTTGTAAAAGCCTTGGCCAATCAGAGCGTATTGGACGAAACTGTTTGGAGAAAATTAATCAAGGAATTGGGCGTAGGTTCTTTCAATGGACTCATATGTTCTTTGTTGATTTTCTTTACAACGCAATTGTTTCATTTCGATCTAAGCATGAGTATTACAGCTAGTATAGCATTATTTAGTGTAATCGTCTTTGCAAGTATTTCAGGAACATACATTCCACTTACGCTGAATCGATTTGGAATAGATCCCGCTTTGGCTACGGGCCCTTTCATTACCACCACCAATGATATTATAGGACTGATCATTTACTTCGGTGTGGGTAAGTTACTTCACACTTATTTATTGAATATGCCCCTTAATATTTTTCACTAGTGATGTCCACAGTCCTTTTTATCGATAGTGTTCACCCCATCCTTGAAGAAGACCTCGACAAATCAGGATTCCATTGTGTATTGAATGAGACTGATGACTTAGCTTGCTTATCGAATCTATACCCAAATACAATAGGCTTGGTTGTTCGTAGCAGATGGGTTATTGACCAAAAAGTAATCCTTGCATTTCCACAATTAAAGTGGATTGCTCGTTCAGGGAGTGGCTTAGAAAATATCGATCTTGAATATTGTAAACAAACGGGTATAACTGTATTTAGTTCCCCTGAAGGAAATGCAGATGCTGTCGGCGAGCACGTGTTAGCAATGTGTTTGGGGATGACAAGAAAAATACTGTCTGCCCACAACACAGTTACACATCACGAATGGTTGAGAGAGCAACATCGAGGAATCGAACTCAAAGGAAAAACCTTTGCTATCATCGGGCTGGGGCACATGGGACGAGCTGTTGCTCAACGATTGGCTTCTTTCGGTTGTCGAGTCATAGCGAATGATATTGGTTTCGAAAAAAGTCCAATGGAACATGTTCAACTAGTTGGCATGAATGAAGTCTTCGAAGAGGCGGACTTCGTTTCGATTCACCTGCCTTTATCACCAGCGAACAAACATTACGCTGATGCAAAATTTTTCAGTTCGTTTAAAAAGTCCATCTATTTCATCAATACAGCAAGAGGCCAACATTGTGTAACTGCCGATTTGCTCCACGCACTTAATAATCAATCCGTGATTGCAGCAGCATTGGATGTTCTTGAATTTGAAAGTAACCAGTTGAAAGTTGAAAGTGAAAACCACCCGGATTTTCTATCACTTCTAGAGCATCCCAGTGTAATACTTACTCCTCACATCGCGGGATGGACTGTTGAGTCTTATTACAAACTCTCCAAAGTTTTGAGTAATAAAATACTCGAGCGTTTTCCGCAACCCTAGTTACTTGATCATTCCTCTGGCGCGCTCCAATTCGTCATTATAACGCTCAAGTACTCGATTTGTCTCGTCCAAATCAAACAAGAAAATACGCTCATCAATATCGAAGTGAAAATTCGCAAAAGGCAATTCCGCCACCATATCCTTAAAACCATCAGGACGTTGATCCATTTGAACATTCAAATACAAATCACAACCTTTCTTCCAAGCTTTATCTGGAACATTCTGTGTATCGAACTGAATCTTTCTTGATACATAACCCTGGTACTCAAAAGACGCTGTATACTTCTCATTCTCGCGAAGATGGAATTGAAAAACACCCAAGGTATTTGATTTAACCGTATACACCTCTTTAGGACGTTCTGTAGGATAAATGGATATGGTAGCTTGCAGAACATGGGTTGTATCTTCACGATCATTCAACAAACCTTGAACAAACAAACTATGCCCATTGGGATCTATTTTCAACCATTCTGGCTTCTGGGCCAAACAAACCATTGAAGTTAAGTACAACAATAAAAAACCAACATATTTCATATTACCTCTTTTTTTCTCTTATTGATTTATACGCCTTTGCGGCCAATGTCAAAACTACTCCCAGTCCAACTAGTCCCAAACTTCCCCATATCCAAGATATGGCATCTTTATTTACAACAACAAAAACAATGGCTACCAATAAGATTGTACCTACCTCATTCCACAATCGCATTTTAAAACTCAATGCTGGCAATGTATTGGCCTGACATTGGCGATAAAGCAATTGCCCCTTCCATTGATACACAAGCAAACAAGCGATAAAGAAAAGTTTCAAGTGCATCCAAGGCATCGAAAGAAAACCTGGATTCAAATAAAGTAACCAAGGACCAAAGATCAAGGTTAAGATACAAGATGGCCATGTAATGATGTACCACAACCTCTTTTCCATCAATTGATATTGTGGGATCAAGATGGATTGATCCAGTTCAGGCTTGAGCATCGCTTCAGCGTGGTAAACAAACAAGCGAAACATATAAAACAAACCTGCAAACCAAGTGACAACAAAAATGATGTGCAGCGATTTGACAATATTGTAATCCATTCCACGAATATAGCAATGTATCTTTGCTATATGAAAGCCGTATTTGCAAAAGCCACCCACACCATCACCACACACTTGGTTTTACCTGAGAATACCAACACCTTAGGTAACTTAATGGGTGGGCAATTATTAAACTGGCTTGACATTGCGAGTGCCATTGCTGCACATCGTCATTGCCGAAGAGTTGTAGTTACTGCAGCAGTAAACAACGTCTCTTTTCAACACCCCATTAAATTAGGTGATTTGGTGGTCATTGAAGCCAAAGTATCTAGAGCATTTGGTTCTTCTATGGAAGTTTTCATGGACATCTTTGTAGAACACGGAACTACTGGGCAGCGCACAAAATGCAACGAAGCCATTTACACTTTCGTAGCTGTTGATCAATTGGGAAATCCAATTCAAGTTCCGGAATTGACACCTGAGACTGAGGAAGAGAAAGTTCGATTTGACGGGGCATTACGAAGAAGACAATTGCGTTTGATTCTGGCAGGAAAAATGAGACCGGAAGAAGCAACGGAATTGAAGGCGCTATTCAACAACTAACCTTGTCCGAGAATACGCAAAGAAGCCTCTTTGATTCTTTCCAATGAAATGTGGTGAATGCAACGATCGGCTTCTCCATGACTACACTTGTTACCCAATTTAGAACACGGTTTAGCACCTCTTCCCTCTGGTTCAATCTGCACACTACCCTTGCCTGGTCGCCAAGGATACATACCCAAACTTGGTCGCGTACATCCCCATAAGGATATGATGGGACGTTCAAAGGCCGAAGCGATGTGCATTAAACCTGTATCACCACAAACAACCATTTTTGAATTTTTTAATACAGATGAACTTTGTCCCAAAGACCAAATTCCAACACCATTAAATACACCCTCTAAAGATTCCAACTCCGTAGCAACTGCAATATCCTCCTTTCCTCCAAGTAAAACTTTCTGGCCTGGTATCTGAGCGATTATCTGTTTCCAATGCGCAGCATCGGGACGCTTACCGAAATAAGTTGCACCTATTGGTATGGCTGTAAAATCTCCCCATTGATTGGCCACTTCTTCATCTGAAGAATAATAGTATTCCAATCCTTTGCCATCGTCACGCAAACCCAATGTTCTCAAAGTTTGCACATAGCGTTCCACGATATGTGATATATGACCTTTTACACCCCAATTGATCCAAACAAACTTGGCAAAGTTCCTTTTATCTACAGAGAAAGTCAACGCCTTCAATTTCCTTTTGATAATTCGAGAACGAACATTATTCTGTAAATCGATGATGTAATCGTAACCCTCAGATTCTAACATTGGAATCACCTCCTGAACTGTCTTCTCAAAAGAAAAGACTTTTGAAATTCTAGGATTCTGATTAATTACAGATCTGAACTTTTCTTTGACTACGTAGTGTATTTCAGCACCTCCATCCAATTGTTCTTGAAGAATGCGCAAAACAGGAGACGTCAAAACGATATCACCAATAGAAGAAAAACGAAGTACTAAAATCTTTGCCTTAACCACTAATTGACCCTCTATTATTGTGCTTCGTACTTCTCAACTATTCTACCTGCATGCTCAGCCCACATTTCTTTGTTGGTCAAACGTGTTAGATCCAATGTGTCCTTTTCATAATAATATCCACCTCCATCGACATTTACCATTTTTAATGTTACAATAATGTCATGGTCATCGCTAATCTCCCATTCGCCTTTGATAGGTTGATTTCCGCCCATATCCCTCTCCAAAGTGTAATCTTCTTTAAAATTCCACAAATATTCCTGATCATCAACCAATGAATCCAATTGATCTTCGCCATCCACTGTATACGCCACCAATTTCCAATTTCCAATCACTCTGCTTTTTACAGAACGGAACGAAATAAAAGGTCCATTTTCATACTTGTGGCATGCCATTAAGAGCATAAATAGTCCAATAATCAAAGTCAACTTTCTCATTGTGTTCAATTTTACTCAAATATATCGTCCCGAAATCCTTCATCACTCCCCTTAACATTTAAGTTTGCACAAACGTTTTTTAATTATGTGGATAGACACCCATGCTCATATGTACCAGCAAGTCTTTGAAGAAGACTGGTCAGCTGTAGTTGAGAGGCTTCATCAAGAAAAAATCAAACATGTTATGCTGCCCAACATAGACATGAATTCCATTGATCCCATGATGCGTTTGGTGAATGAGGACAGTAACCTTTTCAAACCTATGATGGGATTGCATCCATGCGATGTGAAAAGTGATTTTGCGAGCGTTCTTGACCAAATGGAACCTCTCATCCAAAGCTACAAATGTTGCGGGATTGGAGAGACAGGAATAGATTTGTATTGGGACAAAACAACATTGGACATTCAAAAAGAAGCACTGATTATTCAGATTGAATGGGCAAAAAAATATAAGCTACCGCTTATTATTCATGCCCGTGAGTCATTTCATGAAATACTTCCTTTGATCGAAAAACACCATGATCAAAATCTACGAGGCATCTTCCATTGTTTTACTGGAAGTCCGCAAATAGCAGAACAAATTTTAAAACTAGAAACTTTCATGATGGGGATCGGGGGTGTCATTAGTTATCCCAAAACGAATCTGAAAGAGACGCTCAAACAAATTCCATTAAGTCACATTGTACTCGAAACGGATGCGCCCTTTTTACCTCCTGTTCCCCATCGAGGAAAAAGAAATGAAAGTAGCTACATTCCATTGATAGGTGCACATCTGGTTGATGTCTACGGAGGAACATTGGAAGAAATAGCGATAACTACTTCTCAAAATGCGATGCGTATATTTGAACTATCATGAATCCGACAACACATCTATTGATCATTTATACGGGCGGTACAATTGGAATGACAGAATCATATCCAGGAGGGCCATTGGTTCCATTTGATTTCATCAACATTGCCGACCATCTACCCGAGTTAAAAAGACTAGATTTAAAAATTGACGTTGCTCCCTTTCAACACCCTGTCGACAGCAGTGACATAGACCCCAGCGTTTGGAAGAGAATTGCCGATCTTGTTGTTCAACATCACAACGAATACGATGGCTTTGTTGTTCTACACGGAACCGACACCATGGCCTATACCGCATCGGCTCTTAGTTTTATGCTTCGCGGAATTCAAAAACCCGTTATTCTAACCGGCGCTCAATTGCCAATTGGAAAAATTAGAACGGATGGCAAGGAAAATCTGATAACAGCCATTGAAATTGCCGCAAGCAAAGAAAACAATAGCCCAATCGTTCAGGAAGTAGCCGTCTGTTTTGGTGCGCATTTGTTCAGAGGCAACCGAGTAAGTAAAGTGAGCGCTGAAGGTTTTGAAGCATTTAGAAGTCCCAATTACGATCCGCTTGCTGAAATAGGATTGCACATTCATTATCGTCACAATCTGTTGTATCGTTCTGAAACTCCATTTGTTCCTCAGTTGGAAATGAATACAAACGTTGGTCTCATTAAACTTTTTCCAGGCATTTCGCATCGCATGTTTGATGCATTGGTCAATAGC
This sequence comes from Bacteroidota bacterium, assembly GCA_039805365.1. GTDB lineage: Bacteria > Bacteroidota > Bacteroidia > Flavobacteriales_D > Sanyastnellaceae > CAMCTV01. The sequence goes on from JBDLUK010000101.1 coordinate 14,984, forward strand.
GGACCTTGGGATGGCCTGGTCATCGAAACATTTGGAAGTGGAAATATTCCCCAGAAAGAATGGATGATAGATGCGATAAAAAAACTCATTGATCAAGGCACATTGGTCCTCAACATATCACAATGTACGCAAGGATACATTGATCATCAGTTGTATCAAAACGCAAAAATATTGGATCAGATGGGGGTGATCGAAGGCAAAGACATGACCACTGAGGCTGCCATCACCAAGCTCATGAATGTTTTGGGGGCCAAAACAAATCGAGAACAAAAATTGCGTGAATTGAACCATTCCATTGCAGGCGAATGTTCGTTCAAGAATTAACTACCTTCGTAGCATGTCTTTTTTAAGCAAACTTTTTAAACAGCCCGAAAAAACTATTGATCCCATTGATATGGAATTGGTCCAAATGGATATGCATTCCCATTTGATTCCAGGGATTGATGATGGAGCTCCTGATGTCGAAACCAGTATTTTATTGATTGAGAAATTAATGGAATTCGGATATAGAAAGATTGTCACAACACCTCACATTTACAAGGAAATTTATCCCAATACCAAAGAGCTCATTCTCGCCGGAAAAGAAATAGTTTTAGCTGAACTTAAAAGAAGAAATATTGAGGTCATCTTTGATGCTGCAGCTGAGTATTTCTGTGACGAACATTTTATGGAATTGCTCGAAAGAAAGGAGATTCTCACATTCAACGGCAATCACCTTTTGTTTGAATTATCTTTTGATTCAGAACCCTACTATTACAAAGAGGCAACGTTTCAAATGCAGTTGAATGGATACCAACCCGTTTTGGCGCATCCAGAACGATATCTGTATTGGCATGAGAAATTCTCGAATTATGAAAACGCCGTTGATCGAGATGTTTACTTACAAATCAATATCAATAGCCTAACCGGACAATACGGTCCGAGTGTAAAAAAGATGGCTGAAAGATTAATTGATGCCGAGCTAGTAAGCTACCTTGGAACGGACACGCATCATATGGGGCATGTGCAATTGTGGGATAGCGCCAGAAGAAATCCACATTTGAAGAAATTGGTTGAATCTGGCAACTTACTGAATTCAGCATTCTAAAAGTTTTGCTCTGCATCTCCAGAGCCATTATCTTAGCCACATGGAAGACAACATGGTCAAAATTACAGTAGTGGATCGTCAAGGCCAAGAGCATGAACTAGATGCTCCAACCGACATGAACATGAATATGATGGAGCTTTGCAAAAGTTACGAGCTACCTGTAGAAGGTACTTGCGGCGGAATGGCGATGTGCGCGAGCTGTCACATGTACATTCTATCCGATCATGATTTGGGATCCAGAAATGACGATGAAGAAGCGATGCTTGACCAAGCTTTTTTTGTAAAAGGCAATAGCCGTCTAGGTTGTCAACTTCATATCAGCGATGCTTTTCATGGATTAAAAGTTCAGCTTGCTGAAGTAGGCGCATAAGAAATTATTTCATTTTTTCAGGCCAACCTTCTTTCCAACCTTCATTTTGGAATACCACGTGCTTTAAGCCGTTGGTAAGCAATATCCATTGTGACCCCAAGCCATAATGATAACGATTGGCCTGCTGGAGCACGTGGTCATCTATTTGCACCTGGGGGGCCTTGCATTCGACAATTCCCAATACACTTCCATTGGCATTGTAAACAACAATATCTGCTCTTGATACTCCTCCAGGAAAAGTGATGGCAACCTCAGACATCATTGTATGATAAGCGATGCCTTGAAACTCGTTCAAATAGCGAATAACGTGCTGCCGAACATATTCCTCGGGAGTAAGCACCAACCACTTTTTTCTTAAAATGCAAAATATCTCTAGCTCACCCCGATTATCTCGATAATTAAAAGTATATTGTGGTAGGTTTAACTGCATCGGTTGAATTGTAAAATCAAAATTATGGAAACTAAAGAAGAAATTGTAAAGAATTGGTTGCCTAGATATACGGGCACACCATTGGAGAGTTTTGGGGAATATATCTTATTGACCAATTTTGATCACTACCTACAAAAATTTGCAGAATGGCACAATGTGCCCATTGAAGGACAAAGTAGAAGTATGCCCACTGCAACTGCAGGAGGTATTACAATGATCAACTTCTCAATGGGAAGCGCCAATGCTGCTACAATTATGGATTTACTCACTGCGATACAACCCAAAGCTGTTCTATTTCTTGGAAAATGCGGTGGATTGAAAAAGAAAAATAAAATTGGTGACTTTATTCTACCCCTTGCCGGTATCAGGGGCGAAGGAACCAGTAATGACTACTTTCCGGCCGAGGTACCCGCGCTGCCATCCTTCAATTTACAACGAGCTGTATCCTCCATGATCAGAGACAGAAATTTAGACTATTGGTCTGGGACAGTGTACACAACAAACAGAAGAGTTTGGGAACATGATGAACCTTTCAAAGAGTACTTGAGAAAAATCAGAGCGATGGCCATTGATATGGAAACAGCAACTTTATTCTCTGTAGGTTTCTATAACAAAATCCCTACCGGCGCATTGCTTCTTGTGTCCGATCAGCCGATGACTCCACAAGGAGTGAAAACTTCTGAGAGTGATTTAAAAGTAACTACTAACTTTGTGGACCTTCATATTCAAATTGGAATTGACGCATTGAAGGAAATTAAAAATGAAGGACAATCAGTGAAGCACTTAAAATGGGACTAACGCACAACCAAATTATTAGAGACATCCAACTCAAAAAGTTGAACCCCATCTACTTTCTAAGCGGAGAAGAACCTTTGTTTATCGATATGGTTGCTGAATCCATTGAGAATGATATTCTTGATGAATCAGAAAAGGGTTTCGGTTTGACCATTGCATACGGGAGAGATTCAGAATTAAAGAATATTCTGAATATGGCCAAGGGTTTCCCAATGATGGGCACTTATCAGGTGATCATAGTCAGAGAGGCGCAAGATTTAAAAGAATGGAAAAAAGCTGAAATGCTCAAGCCATTGGAAGCATACATTGAGAGTCCCACCCCCACCACTATTCTTTGCTTTGCCTTCAAAGGAAAGTTGGATGGACGTTTGGCCGTCAGCAAAATCATCACGAAAAAAACAACAGCATTTGTTTCTGATCGTATCAAAGATTATTTGGTCAGCGATTGGATATTGGAAATGGTAAAAAGCAAAGGCTATTCTATTCAAAAAAATATCGCGGAATTACTGGCTGAATATCTGGGAAATGACCTTTCCAAAATCATCAATGAAATCAACAAACTGGCCATCATTTTTCCGCAAGGAACAGAAATTACTGGGCAAATAGTCCAAGACTACATAGGTATTTCAAAAGATTACAACAGCTTTGAATTGCTGCGAGCACTATTGGAGAAGAACGTCGTTCAAGCCAACCGCATTGTAGAGTATTTCATACGCAATCCCAAGAACAATCCAGTGCAAATGCTCATTGGTTTGCTCTTTTCTTCATTTAACAAGTACAACATCTATGTGAGTGCTGAAAATAAGACACATACTGCACAATTGATGAAGCTCAACAGTTACTCCATCAAAGACTATCAATTGGCTGCAAAAAATTTCACACCCGCCAAAATGGACCGCATCATCGGATATTTGTACGATGCCGATAAGAAAACCAAAGGAATAGGCGCGGGTCAGATGACAGATGGTGAGATTTTATTGGAGCTAATTTTTAAAATCATGCATTAGTTCATGTCTACATTTGCGACATGTTACAAAATGATTTATTGATCCGTGCAGCATTGGGACAGCCAGTATCTCGCACCCCAGTTTGGGTGATGAGACAGGCTGGAAGAGTTTTACCAGAATATCGTGAAACCCGAGCTCGTGCCGGGAGTTTCATCAATCTAGTTACCAATCCGGAAATGGCGGCAGAAGTGACTGTTCAACCTGTCGATCACTTGGGTGTAGATGCAGCTATCATTTTTAGTGATATCCTCGTAATCCCTGAAGCCATGGGATTGCCTTATACGATGGATGAAGGGAAAGGACCCTTCTTCCCAAAGACCATTGAAACCATGGCTGATGTTGAGGCACTTCAAACAACCGGTATTGCGCAACATCTACACTATGTGAAAGAGGCATTAGAAATAACATTGAGCAAATTAGAAAATCGTGTTCCATTGATTGGATTCGCTGGTGCTCCATGGACCATCTTCTGTTACATGATAGAAGGCAAGGGCAGCAAGGAATTCAATAAGGCGCGTAAGGTTTTGATTGGCCAACCAGAATTGGCACAGGCATTGCTTGCAAAAATTACAACTGCCACTATTGAATACGCACAAATGCAAGTCAACACAGGTATACACTTATTTCAACTTTTTGATTCTTGGGCAGGAGTCCTGAATACAGAAGTTTACGAGAAGAGTATTCTCCCTCATGTTGAGCGCATACTTTCCGCTATTCAGCCTCAAATTCCGACAACCTTTTTTGCCAAAGGTGCGCACTATGCATTGCCCTTGATGAAAAATATCTCCGCCAATGTTATTGGATTGGATTGGACCATGAATCCAGCTAATGCGAGAGAAATTCTTCCAGGTAAAACCCTACAAGGAAATTTGGATCCAGCATTGTTGTACGGAACTGACCAAGAAATCATCAAATCCACACATGCGATGATGGACAAATTCGGAAATGCACCCTATATTGGCAACCTAGGACATGGCGTTTATCCCGACATTAACCCTAGAAAATTAAAACTTTACATCGAAACGATACAAACCCGTTAATACCAATTGCTATGAAAACCCTTCGTTTGTTAATGGCTGTGGCTTTTTTATTCAGCTTGAATGCTGCGACAGCGCAAAAGAAAGACGACAAATCCAAGTCGGAAAAAACAGAAAAAAAAGAGGATAAAAAAGATGACAAGGCCAAAAAAGAGCCTGTTGTAGACACTGACCCTAATGAAGTGGCCAATGGTTCCTTTGAGCAATATGATGCTAAAATTTTGAAAGGAAAAGGTCAACTTCACTTGGCTTGTAAGCCTTGGTATACCGTGAATAAAACAGGAGCCGATTTGTTTGCATCTGGAAATACCAAGAACAAAAAAATCAACGCTCCAGAGAATGATTTGGGGAACCAAATTGCACAAGATGGCAACAACTATGCGGGTTTCATTGCTTATAGCAAAGATCCAAAAGTAAACCGTACCTATCTATCACAAAAGTTGAAACACACTTTGAAAAAGGACCAAATGTATTGCGTTACTTTTTCCGTTTGTTTGGCTGAAAATTCTAAAATGGCTGTAAACAACGTAGGTATTTTGATTGGCTCCAATCGCATTCAACATGAAGACGACAAGAGCATCACTACGCCCGCAACCATTGTAATGCCCGCCAATCGTCCTATCAACGATATGGACAAATGGACAACCGTTTGCATGTATTACTACGCCAAAGGAAACGAAAACTTCATCACCATTGGTGGGTTTGGAAACGACGGCGACATGAAATTCGAAAAAATCAAAGGCGCTGTAAAACCCGCTGCAGGTGGTGTTTCAGTAAATGGCGCATATTATTTTGTAGACAACATTTCTATCTTGCCTATTACAGCAAAAAGCGAATGTAATTGTGGCAAAAGTACCGTTGTTGAAACCGATTTTATCTATAGCCGTTCAGGTGCCAAACCCGCTGGAGCCAAGCCAGAACAATTGGTAGCTGCAACTGCCGTTTATTTCGGAAAAGAGTCTGAATATATTCCAGCACAATTTGAATCAGAATTGGACGAGGTTGCTGAATTATTGAAAGCCAATCCAGCCATCAAAATCGTTCTAACCGGACATGCAGATACTGAAGAAATGGAAGAGGCTAAAGTTCGCACTGAGATGCTAGAAATTGCCAAGCGCAGAGCTGAATCGGTGATGGAAGCTTTGGTAAGCAGAGGTGTTGATGCTTCAAGAATGAGCATCGATTCAAAAGATGCCAATGAACTAGCCAATACCAAAGGAACTCCTATGGGTAAAGCACAAAACAGAAGAGTTGTTTTCAGTGTAAAATAATTTATTGTACAAGAGAAAAGGGCTATCGATGATAGCCCTTTTTGCATACCTTTCACAACAAAACCAGCCCATACTCCGTTTGAAAACTCAATGAGAATATCCATCCTCTTCGTTTTGATCAACTTGGTTTCGTCCTTGAATTTCAATGGTCAAAACTTGGTGTTCAATCCCAGTTTTGAGGAAATGGATTTTTGTCCCATTGATTTTACCTCTCGCCGTTTACAGTCCGTAAAGAAATGGACTCAAGCCGGAGATGGTACGCCAGACTACTTTAATAGATGTAGCAAAAAGGTTGGCATACCTGACAACATATTTGGAAAACAAGAAGCCAGAACCGGAGACGGTTATATCGGTCTCGGATCCTATCTGAACAACAAGATGCGTTACAGGGAATACGTTGTGGGCCGTCTAACTAGGGCGCTAAAACCCGGAGAGCAAGTTTGCATCACTTTGTATTATTCCGCGGCGGATTTTTGTCAATTTGTACATGACGGATTTGGTGTTGTATTGTCTCCAAAACCCTTGGTGCAGACTTCCTACAAGACCATCACAGTGCCACAAGAATCGATGACCAATCCTCGCTTCAACATGATGGATGATTTCACGGGGTGGTCAGAATTGAGTGCCATTTTCATTGCCAAAGGCGGAGAGGAAGTAATCACCATTGGCAATTTCAAAGACGAAAAAGACATGCGATTGATTCATCGTACCAAAGATTCCGGAATAGCCGATACCCGGGACTACGCATACGTATACATCGACGATGTGAGTGTAGTGCCCATCCAAAAAAAATCCGAATGCAGCTGTATCAATGATGAACTTGCCGCCGTTGCCACAGACCCACCGCATGAATTGAGTGAATACGACGAAATCAAATTGGACGCCATACACTTTGATTTTGATCAATTCACCTTGACCGATTCTGCTACCCAGCAATTGCAAGAGATTTACACATTGCTTCGAAAAAACAAGCACATGTACATGGAAATATTGGGACACACAGATAATGTTGGTGGTGCGGAATACAATCAATTGTTGTCTGAACAACGTGCACAATCAGTTATTCAGTTTCTAACATTAAAGGGAATAGAATCCAACCGATTCACCATCATTGCCAAAGGCATGACAGACCCTGCAAAGAGCAATGAAACAGAGCAAGGAAGGGCCTTCAACAGACGAGTGGAATTCCAGATCCGTCAAAAAAGATTTGTGCTCGTGAAATAGCACTCATTCAGTTTATCTTTGTCACTCAATTTTTTATCATGTACAATATCACTTTACCCGATGGGAGTGTCCGTCAAGTTGAAGCGGGTGCTTCATCCATGACAGTTGCTCAGTCCATTTCAGAAGGATTGGCCCGAAACGTATTGGCCGCAGTTGTAAACGGCGAAGTTTGGGATGCCAACCGTCCTTTTATTTCAGACTCCATTTTAAAATTGGTTACATGGACGGATACAGAGGGTAAATCAACCATGTGGCACAGCTCTGCCCATTTAATGGCAGAAGCATTGGAAGCGCTTTATCCAGGTATCAAATTGGCCATTGGCCCTCCGATTGAGAACGGATTTTATTACGATGTAGATTTTGGACAACATAGTTTTTCGCAAGAAGATTTTTCGAAGGTGGAAAAACTAATGTTGGAATTGGCCAAGAAAAAAAGTGAATTCATTAGAAAAGAAGTAAGCAAAGCTGACGCAATTCAATATTTCACTGAAAAGGCTGATCCGTATAAACTTGAATTGATTGAAGGATTAAACGACGGCGAGATCACCTTTTATACCCAAGGAGAATTCACTGATTTGTGCCGTGGACCTCATATTCCCCACACAGGATTCATCAAAGCTGCTAAGGTTTTGAATGTTGCCGGTGCGTATTGGAGAGGAGATGAAAAAAATAAAATGTTGACCCGTGTATACGCCATCACTTTCCCTAAGCAAGCGGAATTGGAGGAGTACATGGTTCAACTAGAAGAAGCCAAAAAACGTGATCACCGGAAACTAGGAAAAGAATTGGGCTTGTTCCACTTCTCTCAAAAAGTAGGAAGTGGTTTACCATTGTGGTTGCCCAAAGGAGCGGATCTACGTGGAAGATTGCAAGCATTTTTACAAGCCGCACAAACCAAAGCGGGGTACTTACAAGTTATCACCCCACACATTGGTCACAAAGAATTGTACGAAACCAGTGGTCACTGGGCGAAGTATGGAGCCGATAGTTTCAGACCCATTGAGACTCCTCAAGAGGATGAAGTGTACATGCTTAAACCCATGAACTGTCCTCACCATTGTGAGATTTTTAAAGCTGAACCCAAATCTTACCGCGACCTTCCATTGCGCCTTGCTGAATTCGGAACAGTATACCGTTACGAGCAGACTGGCGAATTACATGGTTTGACCCGTGTAAGAGGATTTACTCAGGATGATGCGCATATTTTCTGCACCGTCGACCAAGTGAAAGAAGAGGTAGGTAAAGTGATTGATTTGGTATTGTACATTTTCAAGACATTGGATTTCCACGATTACCTGGCTCAAGTATCCTTGCGAGACCCAAACAACCCAGGTAAATACATTGGAAGCGATGAAAACTGGGAAAAGGCAGAGACTGCCATCAAGGAAGTTGCGGATGAAAAGGGTTTGAAAACCGTTGTGGAGTTGGGTGAGGCTGCATTCTACGGACCCAAATTGGATTTTATGGTTCGTGATGCAATTGGAAGAAAATGGCAATTGGGTACCGTTCAGATTGACTATAACTTGCCTGAGCGTTTCCAACTTGAATATACAGGCGCAGACAATCAAAAACATCGCCCAGTCATGATTCATCGAGCTCCCTTTGGATCGATGGAAAGATTTGTCGCGATTCTCATTGAACACTGTGCTGGTCAATTCCCACTTTGGTTAACTCCAGAACAAGTAAGATTGCTTCCGGTCAGTGAAAAATTCAATGAATACGCAAAAAGTGTAGCAACTGAACTAAAAAATTACGATATTCGCGCCTCCGTTGACGAAAGCAACGAGAAAGTGGGAAAGAAAATCCGAGAGGCAGAATTGGCGAGAGTTACATATATGCTGATCATTGGAGAGCAAGAACAACAAGCTGGAACCGTTTCTGCACGTAAGAAAGGCGCTGGTGATTTGGGAGTGTTCACCATATCAGATTTTGCTACTCAAGTACAAAACGAAATCAAGGAAATGCTTTCCGCATAGTAAAAAAAATAAATGGAGAAAAAACCAGGCAGTAGACCCCCTTATCCTAGAAGAGATTTTAGGAGAGAAAAGGAACCCGAGCATCGCATTAATGGCCGTATCAACGTTGCGGAAGTACGTTTGGTAGGTGACAATGTGGAGCAAGGGGTATACCCTACTCAAGAGGCTTTGCGACTTGCGCAAGAATTAGAAATTGACTTGGTGGAAATTTCTCCAAATGCTACGCCTCCTGTTTGCCGAATCATTGACTACAAGAAATTCTTGTATGATCAAAAGAAGAAGCAAAAGGAAATGAAGGCCAAGCAAGTGAATGTTACAGTTAAGGAAATTCGTTTTGGACCCAACACGGATGATCATGACTTTGCCTTTAAATTAAAGCATGCGATTGAGTTTTTGAAAGACGGAAGCAAGGTAAGATCTTGGGTGTTTTTCAAAGGAAGATCCATTGTTTTTAAAGACAGAGGTGAGATTCTACTTTTGAAGTTTATTCAAGAACTTTCAGAATATGGAGTTCCAGAGCAAATGCCGAAACTAGAAGGAAAGAAGATGTTTGTGATCATCAACCCTAAGAAGAAATAAATTAAAACCCTAATACAATGCCAAAGTCGAAAACCAAATCCGGCGCTAAAAAGCGTTTTCAAGTGACCGGTAGCGGAAAGATCAAGCGTAAGAAGGCGTTTAAGCGTCACATCTTAACCAAGAAAGAAACTAAGCGTAAGCGTAGTTTGGGTAACGATGCGATGGTTCACCCTTCTGATGTAAAATCAATCAAGGCCCAATTGCTCGCCTAAGTCAAGCTCATTGACTCAAATAGCAAGGTAACGTTTAACCCGATTGTTGGTCATAAGCGCAAGAGCCACCAACCTTCAAAAAACACAAAATTATGCCACGCAGTAAAAATGCAGTAGCTTCTCGCGAGAGAAGAAAAAAGGTCCTTAAAATGGCCAAAGGGTATTTCGGTTCAAGAAAAAATGTTTGGACCGTAGCCAAAAACGCAGTTGAAAAAGCATTAACTTATGCCTACATCGGTCGTAAATTACGTAAGCGTAATTTCCGCGCTTTGTGGATTGCTCGTATCAATGCCGGAGCTCGTATCCACGGTTTGTCTTACTCTCAATTCATGGGTAAAATTCACGCCAAAGGTGTTGAGTTAAACCGCAAAGCATTGGCTGACTTAGCCATGAATCATCCAGCAGCTTTTAAAGCAGTTGTAGATGCAGTAAAATAACTTTCAATATTTTGAAATTACAAGAAAGGGAACCATCTTCGTGGTTCCCTTTTTTATTTACCATATGAAATATTTCATCCTGTCAACTTTTCTTATTTTTAGTTGCGTATCCCAACATTTGGAAGCGCAAATAGATAGGATTTCCAAGGGGTCTGTTTGGTTCAATACCGCCTACCCTATTACCCTTGAAAACATCAATGACAAAATAGTTGTTTTCATGATTTGGGATGCCAATGATCCCATCGCGCTTGAGCAAGTTCATCAATTGATGACCGCTTCGAAGAATTTGTTTCAAGTCCAGCTCATGAGCGCTGTTCTTGCACGTCCAGGACAACCTCAACCCAGAAGAGAATATTATTCACTAATACAACGTGAAAATCTAGAACATCCACTTGTGGTATGCGCTGACTTCAACGATTTTAAACAACCCCAATACACTGGACCCTTACAAGTGAGATTGTACGGTCGTCCCGGAGGTGAGGCCTTGCACATTTTTGAGGGGCCTGGAATTGTCAAAGATGTTTTGAAGGAGATTCAACAACTAAGTGAATCCGCTGACTTAAAAGGAAAACTTAGATTTTGGCAGATGAAGGACAGCGTGGAAACACACTACTGGGCTGATGCCAATATTGAATTTCCAAGCCATATTGCCAAGTACAAATCCAATGGTTATCTTATCACTGAAGCCAGTCATCATCGCATTCATCACGTGACCGCTGATGGAAAGATTTCAAAAATCATCGGTGCACCACAACCCGGCTTTGCCGATGGTAACTTTTTAAGTGCTCAATTCAATGTCCCAAAAGGTGTTGCCCATGAGCCAGAACAGGACCTTATTTACGTTGCCGATTGCTTCAATCATCGCATTCGAGCAGTGGACATGTCCAGCCAATTGGTATTTACTGTTGCAGGCAACGGAAACGATTTTGCCCAATCCATCGAATCCACCAATGGCGGCTATGAAGCTTTTGGATTGCCTGTAGATATTGCCATTGATAACAATAAGATATTTGTACTTTCTGCTAGTCACAATCAAGTTTTCCTACTTGACCCCATCAGCGGAGGATCAAGAGAAGTTGTTCGTTTACCCATTTCAGACAAAGCGGGAAAAAGAATTTACCCTCTGCAATTAGACATTCAAGGAAAAATGGGTTGGGTGGTGATGAGTGATGGCACCGCATGGCAGATTGAGTTCAAAGAAAAAAGAAAATACACAGATGCCGTTACTCAAAAAGAAGTAGAATACGAATATGGGTATTGTCAAACTGTTGCTGGAAGTGAAAATATCGCATGGAGCGCGATGAGCCTTTCAGGAAAAAAACTAATCGGCATCTCAAAAGACAACAACAGCATTTGGGAAATAAAAAAAGGCAAGCAACGACTCATCGCGGGCGGAACCATTGAAGGTTGGAAAGATGGCAAAGGAAAAGAGGCTGGATTCCACTCCCCTATTGACTTTATACTTATTGACCAATTTGCTTATGTTCTTGATCAAGACAATGAAAGCTTAAGGTCTGTTCAATTGAAAAACGGAAGAGTAACCACTATCCCCTTCATCTCTTCTGATGCGCTTGCCTTTGGCGGAAACATCGTACCCCAAGGTGAAAATATTGTATTTGAAGACATCGCAGTAGGCGAAGGACCCGTTGAAGTAACTTTTCAATTGGATTTAGGTGAATATGAATTTAGAAATGATGGTGTCAATATTGTTATGCTCATCGATGATGCCATGGGAGTCATGGAAAGTGAAATTATCACGGATGGCGTAATGAAAGCCAAAGTTGACCCTAAAGATTTGCTCTACGGCACGCTCCAACTGGAGATGACATTTAGTGTCAGTCATCCATCTAGACCAACAGTAGTTTTGAGAAAACAATGTATGGTTACCGCGATGTTATCGGTTATACCAGGTGAACCCACCAATCCAACCCTTACTTGGAAACCCCACATACTGCCATTCTAAGAATGAGAGATTTAAAAAAGGTATTGATCATTACCTATTATTGGCCTCCTTCAGGTGGTGCAGGCGTTCAACGATGGTTGAAGTTTGTCAAATACCTCCGAGAATTTGGATTTGAGCCAATCGTATACACACCGTCTAATCCCGAAATGCCTGTTGAGGATAACAGTTTGAAGCAAGACATCCCCAGCGGAATTACCGTTTTACAGCAACCCATTTGGGAGCCATACCACTGGTACAAAAAATGGGTTGGCGTAAAACCAACGGAAAAAATCAATACTGGATTCTTAAGTGAAACCGATAAACCCAAAAAGACGGAAAGCATTGGTGTTTGGGTAAGAGGAAACTTCTTCATACCTGATGCCCGTTGCTTTTGGATACAACCCTCCATCAAATTTCTTAGCCATTACCTCCAAGAAAACAAAGTTGATGTTATTGTATCCACTGGGCCTCCTCATAGCATGCATATGATAGCCAAGGGAGTAAGAAATGCATTAAATATCCCGTGGGTAGCGGATTTCAGAGACCCTTGGACCAACATTGACTTTTACGACCAACTTATGCTTACCCGGTGGGCGGATAAAAAACACCGTAGACTTGAGCTTCAAGTCATTCAAGAAGCAGATTTTGTCACCACAGTTACGCAAGAAGACGCCGACGACTTTAGCAAAAAAGGAGCCCAACACACCAAGTGCATCACCAACGGATACGATGATGAATTTCATGCGGATGTTCAGATTGATGAAAAGTTCACCTTGGTACATGTTGGAAGTATTCCACCAGCTAGAAATCACGAAATTCTTTGGAAAGTCATACAGAAATTAACTTCTGAACTACCTGGATTCAGTGAGGATTTCAAATTGAAACTGATTGGAAAAACAGATATCAGCGTAAGAAAAAGCATTCATAAATATCACATTGAAAATTATTGTGACCTAATAGCTTACATGCCACATGCCGAGGCTATTGAAATGCAACAAAGCGCACAAATGCTTTTGCTGCTCGTCAACAATAGCGGAAACGCAAAGAGTATTTTAACGGGTAAATTCTTTGAATATCTTGCCGCAAAACGACCCGTAGTTGCTATCGGACCAACGGATGGCGAAATGAACAGAATACTTCAGGATAGCCAAGCTGGGGATTGCGCGGATTTCAATGATGAAATCGGTTTAGAAAAAATTCTTACCTCAAACTTTAAAAAATTCCAATTGCAAAAACAATTGACTATTGACTCCCAAGGCATAGAAAAATATTCACGTCGATCACTTACACATGAAATGTCTCAGGTATTTCAACAAGTAATTTTAAATCATGAAAAGCAGAAAAATTGAATCAACAGATTTACAAAATCTACAGCAATTGTTTCCAGATTTGTACGAACCTCAAATCAAAGAGGCCATCTTAGAAAAGGGCATGTGGATGGAAATCAAAGAAGGCGAAATGATGATTGATATTGAGCAGTACATCAAATTCATGCCTTTGATAATGTCAGGGAACTTAAAGATATTAAGAGAAGACAATGATGGAAAAGAGTTGCTGATCTATCACGTAACAAAAGGCCAAACATGCGCTATGGCGATTACGTGTTGCATGGGTGATGCACGAAGCAATATCAGAGCTGTTGCCGAAGAAGATTGTCAGGTAATTGTTGTTCCCATTCAAGTCTTGGATGAATGGAGTTCACGTTTTTCCTCATGGAAACATTTTATATTTAGAAGTTACCAAAGTCGGTTTGAAGAATTACTGGAAACCATTGATAGCATTGCTTTTCAAAAATTAGATGACCGATTAGAAAAGTGGTTAGAAATCCGATCTAAAAACGCGGAGGACGGCATCGTTCATGCCACACATTCTGAAATTGCCAATGAACTCCACTCTTCCAGGGAGGTTATTTCAAGGCTATTGAAAAAAATGGAAAATCAAGGGCTTTTGACCTTGGGGAGAAATAAAATCGAAATGCATTAAAACATTATCTTTGTAAAAACTAAGGACATGAAATTACTTGACGGAAAAGTAGCCATCATTACAGGAGCTTCTCGCGGAATTGGAAAAGGAATTGCCGCATTATTTGTAGCACAAGGAGCCAAAGTGGCCTTTACATATGCATCTTCGGATGACAAAGCACGAGCGCTTGAAGCAGAATTAAGTGCCAATGGCGGAGTTGCCAAAGGTTTTAAAAGTGATGCTGCTGATTTTGATGCCGCTCAAAAATTAGTGGATCAGGTAGTAGAAGAATTTGGCACCGTTGATATTTTGGTTAACAATGCGGGAATCACTCGCGACACATTATTGATGCGCATGTCGGAAGAACAATGGGACGAAGTAATTCGTGTCAATTTAAAGTCCATTTTCAACTTGAGCAAGGCCGTTATTCGTCCTATGTTGAAAGCCAAAAGCGGATCTGTCATCAACATGAGTTCGATTGTAGGCGTTACGGGAAACGCAGGACAGGCCAACTATGCTGCATCGAAAGCAGGAATCATTGGATTCACAAAAAGTATGGCCGCTGAATTGGGATCAAGAAATATCCGTTGCAATGCTATAGCGCCTGGTTTCATTGAAACTGAAATGACCGGTGCTTTGGATGAAAAAGTAGTTCAACAATGGAGAGATTCAATCCCATTGAAGAGAGGCGGAACACCTGAAGACATTGCAAATGCAACATTATTCTTGGCCAGTGACATGAGCAGTTATATCACAGGTCAAACCATTCACGTTTGTGGTGGAATGCACATGTAATCAAAATTATTTTGAACATTTACACGACATATCCAGCGATATACATTTGGGCCTGCATCATAGCGGGCCTTCTTGTGTCTGGTCTTTTGTATTACCAGGAAAACAAAAGAAATCGCTTTTCTAAAAATGTCATCTGGACGCTTGCTTCACTGCGCTTTTTAGCCTTTACACTCCTTGCGCTACTTTTACTTAGACCCATTACACAATGGGAAAACCATGTAGTTGAAAAACCCATCGTCGTGGCACTTTTTGACAACAGTGCTTCTATCACTGGTGAAACGGACCGTAAGTTAAAGGAGCAGCTAAAAGAAAAACTGCAACAACTAGAATCCAAAGCTGAAGTAGTTCTTTACACTTTTGACAAAGAGCTAACTCCTAGCTGGGACAGCGTTAATTTCAATGGCGCCAGTACCGATTTAAGCCAAGCATTGGATCAAATATCAACGCGATATGCAGGTAGGAATTTATCCTCCATTTTGGTTGCTACTGATGGGATTTTCAATCAAGGTATACAACCACTCTATGTAGCTCAAAATATGCAAGTACCCTTTTTCACCATTGGTTTGGGGGACACTTCTATATACAGAGATATCGCCATCAGAGATATTGAATCCAATAGGACCACATACATGGGCAATAGTTTCCCTGTTCAAGTTCATGTAGAAGGCATTTTAGTAAAAGGTGAGAAAACAGAAATTGTCATTGAACACAAAGGCCAGGTTGTTGCCAAGAAAGAAATCTCTTTTAATGATCAACAAACTTATCTCAATGAAAATTTTGAATTTGTATCTAAAGAAAAAGGTACACAGCGATATACAGTCAAAGTAAAACCTGTTAAAGGTGAAAAAAGTAACGCAAACAATCAACTTGATTTTTATATCCAGGTATTGGATGAGCGTCAAAAAGTATTGCTACTCGCTGGATCTCCACATCCAGACATTGCCGCGATAAGAAGTGCTTTTGAAGAATCCGATTCCCACACCATTTCCTACGAATTGGCTACCGAATGGAAAGGGAAATTGAGTGATTACGGAATGGTTATTTTCCACGGCATGCCCCAAAATGCGGCTCAACTAAATTTGATCAAAGAATTTCAAGAAAAGAATATACCTTCTCTGCATGTCACAACGAGCAATACCCAGTGGAATTTGCTCAACACATTGAAACTTGGAATTGCTGTTCAAGGAACAAATGGCAATCGTGAACTTCGAATTGCCCAGACCAATTCAGACTTCAAAAACTTTCAATATCCCGAAGGTTTACAGCAACTTTTGACCCAATTGCCACCGCTAGAAGTGCCTTTTGGAAAGTTTGTTTCATCTGAAGGAATGAGTTCTTATTTGTATCAAAAAATAGGAACACTATCTACCCAATACCCTTTGGTCTCATTTGGATCTTCTATGCAAATCCCCGTTGGATTTGTATTGGGAGAAGGATTATGGAAGTGGCGCATCCACAATTACGTGCACAACAAAAACCATCTTTTATTTGATGAAATGATGCGTTCATGGGTGCAATATTTGGCCAATAAGAACCAAGATCGTCTATTGCGCATTACATCCAAGAAAAAGTGGAGCATCAATGAAAATATCCTTTTTCAAGCACAACTATTGGACGCCAGTTTAAAACCCTACCCCAACCAAGACATTACACTAAAAATTTGGGATGAAAAAAACAAATCGCTTGAATATCATTTTGTTCCCAAAGACAATCAATATTTTTTAAATCTCGGAAAATTGTCTCCTGGCGTTTATCGCTATCAAGCGCTAGCCAATAATGGCAACAAGGATTACAAAGAAGAGGGTTCGTTCACCATTGAAGATATTCAACTTGAGTTTTTACAAACTACTGCCCAACACGCTTCACTCCGACAAATTGCTCAAAGTACAGGAGGTAAATTTTACTCACCAAACATGTTGGATCAATGCGTTGCTGATTTGGAGCTACAAAAAAACCTTGTTTCAGTTTCCTATGACGAAAGTACTCGAGAAGAGTGGATTGATTTGTGGCCATTGTACGTTTTGCTAATCGTACTTTTCTCTTCAGAATGGGTCATGCGAAAAAGATTGGGAGGTTATTGATATGCATTCAATTCCTTTTATCAAAATAGGCGGTGTTCCTGAACATTTCAACCTACCATGGATTCAGGCTTTTGAACAAAACAAAAGTCAATCGCTAGGCGCTGAAATCAGCTGGAACTTTTTTCCAGGTGGAACAGGTGCAATGACCCAAGCACTATCGAATGGATCTTTGGATGTAGCCATTTTGTTGACTGAAGGTTACATGGCTGCCTATCAAAAAGGATTGGATGCTAAAATCATTCAATGTTACATTGAGTCGCCGCTTCAATGGGGAATTTACTCCAATAAAAAAAATACCGTAACCTTTGACCATGATACCAAAATTGCAATCAGTCGCAAAGGTTCAGGTTCACATCTTATGCCCCTGATTCATGCCGAACAATTGGGCGTGTCGCTTAATGAAAATCAATTTAAAGTAGTTCATCACTTGGATGATGGCATCAAATCGCTTTCGGAAGATTGCGATTATTTTTATTGGGAAAAGTGGATGACGCAGCCATTTGTTGATCAAGGGCTCGTAAAAAAGGTAGGTGAATTCAGTGCACCTTGGTCCGGTTTCCTTGTAGTTGCCACGCAAACTTGTATCCATCAGAACAGTGACATTTTACAGAAGATCATTGATATGATTCAAAAACAAGTGAAACTGTTTATTGCCGATAATCAATCACCATCAATCATTGAAAAGAAATTTCATCTCAATATTGATGAAGCCAAAGAATGGATTGGTCAACAAAAATGGAATTTGAATCACGATATTTCAAAATTGGGACTTCAGAATGCACACGCCGCATTGACCCAAATTGGAATTGACATGAGCAAAGTGAAATTGTCAGATATGTGCGCACCTTGGCTTAACTTGAAATGATGGACAATAAAAAACGCGTCATTAAAAAGAGGTGGATTTTCCTAGGCATTTGTGCAATGCTCATACTCGTTATCGTCCTTTTGCGAACTTGGATACTAATTGGAATTGGACAATATTTGGTAGCCGACGATCAGGATTTCCGTTCACCCCACTATGCCGTACTCGGTGGCAACAGCGCGGAAAGAGGACACGCCGCAGCATGGATTGCATCTACTCAACCTTCCGCCCAATTTATTACTACTGGAGGAAACAGACCCAGTCAGCTGGCAGCCATTGGTATCAACACTTTCGAAGCAATTTTGACGCAAAAGAAAATGGAACAATGTGGGGTTGAAGCAAGAAGAATTCAAGCCATTACCGCAGGAACGAGTTCCAAAGAAGAAGCAGAAATTCTTTTGCAACATTGTCAAAAGCATGGCATATCAGGCATTACAATAGTATCTGGTCAATACCATTTGAGACGACTGCGCCAAACTTTTGAGCCCCTTTTTCGAACTGCAGGAATTCAAATTAAATTCTTCGGTGCAATTGAGAAAGACTTTGATCCCCACCACTGGTGGCAATCCGAAAGCGGTTTGATATACACCAATAATGAGTACATCAAAATCCTTTACTATTGGATCAAATATTAAGCCCCAAGTTTTTCACATTTGTTGATTAGTAAAAGGTTAGATACATCAGATACATCCGTATCTTTGATAAGTCAATCCATACTATGGCAGAAGACTCATTTTTATCAGACGACTTTAGTCAAATTTTACACCGCTTTGAACAAATGGTCAGAGACAATGACTCTTACTATTTCGATTCAGAAGAGTTGGAAGATTTGATTTTTTATTATAGTGATCACTTTCAATTCCAAAAAGCACTTTTGGTCATTGATCATGCCCATCATCTTTTTCCCAATCACCCGGTTTTAACTATTCGTGAAGCTGAGGTATACACAGGATTGGGACAGTTGCACAAAGCGTTGAACATCCTTAAAAAAGTTGAAGTATACGGCGAAGAGAAATTGGATTGGCTCATGGCCATTTCCGTTGTCTACAGTCAGCTGCATGAGCATGATCGGGCCATTTACTATTTGGAACAAGCTTTAGAAGTTTCTGAAGGTGACAATTTTGATGACATCGCATTGGAACTTGCTTTGGAGTATCAAAATGCCAACAAGGTTGACAAGGCCATTTCACTTTTGAGAAGAGTTATCGTCAATCGACCTGAAAGTGAAACATTGCTTTATGAATTGGCCTATTGTTTTGAAACAACACAACGTCTAGCCGAGGGAATGAACTTTTTCAAAGACTTGGTAGACGAACGTCCCATGTCTTTCCCAGCTTGGTATTGTCTGGGCAATTTGCAGCAACATTTGGATCTTTTACAAGAGAGCGTTGATTCATATGACTTTAGTAACGCGCTTATGCCTGATTTTGCACCAGCATTGATCAACAAGGCGCAAGCCCTTTTCAAACTAAAGGAATACCAACGAGCCATTGAAACACTGGAGTCTACTTTTTCACTAGAACCACCCGACGCGACAACCTATTGTCATATGGGAGAGTGCTTTGAAAAATTGTCTGAAATGGAGAAAGCCAAGTCGTATTATCAAAAAGCAATCGACTTGGATGAGCGTTGTGCGGATGCATATTTGGGAATGGCCGTTGTTCTAGATGACCAAGAACAAAGCACCCAAGCACTTTCCTTTTCTAGAGTAGCCTATGAATTTGATCAACAAAATGAAGAATACTTGACCGTGTTCATTAAGTTGCTCACTAAGTTGGATATGTTTGAAGAGGCCTTAGAAAGAGCAGAAGCATTTATTCATCAGAAACCGCACGACGAAGAAACATGGACACTGATGATTGACATTTATGTCAAATTGAAAAAATACAACGAGGGATTACAATACGCAGAGCAAGGTTTGCAATTGATCCCCGATAGCAAAATGATTGGCTATCGAAAGTTAGTACTTTTGCACGCTTGCGGATTATTACAAACTGCTACACAATGGTTGGAGCACATATATGATGAAGAGGACGAACAAGACTTGGAAGAAATAGAAATGAACTATCCTGACCTGCTCGATTGGCCTCCATACCAAAACAAAAAAACAATTTTATAATTGTCACTAGCATGAACTACGAATTAGATTTTATTCCTGAAAGACCCGAAAGACCCAGAGACAGTGGTTTAACCATGGTCATGGACAAAGGGCTTTCAACCAGACAAGCTGAAGATTTGATTGACGCATCCGCAGACTATGTGGATTTGGTCAAATTGGGTTTCGGAACATCTGCATTTTCAAATAATCTCACAGAAAAAATCAAATTGTACCATGACGCCGGAATGAAAGTTTATTTGGGTGGTACTCTATTTGAAGCCTTTGTTGTTCGAAACAACTTAGACGCTTATAAAAAGTATGTGGACCAATTGGGGCTAAACACAATTGAGGTTTCTGATGGATCAATCTCCATTCCGCATGATGAAAAGTGTAAATGGATTGAAAACCTTTCCAAAGATTACACTGTACTTTCTGAAGTCGGATCAAAAGAGGAAGGCATTTTGATTTCTCCAAGCAAATGGATCAAGATGATGCAAACGGAATTGCAGGCGGGATCATGGAAAGTGATTGCTGAGGCAAGAGAAAGTGGCACTGTTGGAATTTATCGTCCAAATGGTCAAGCGCACGTTATGCTCATCAACCGCATTCTTCAAAAAGTAGCCTTAGAAAACATTATTTGGGAAGCCCCTAAAAAGGCACAACAAGTCTATTTTATTCAGCATATGGGAGCCAATGTCAATTTGGGGAACATCGCAGAAAACGAAGTTATTCCTTTGGAGTGTTTAAGAAGAGGCTTGCGTGGCGATACCTTCTTCCAATTCTTACCTGAAGAGATTGCACAAAAAATGAGACAATAATGCATATCAGTCCTGCCGAACTAAAAAAATGGAAAGAGGAAGGCTTTCCTCACATGTTGGTTGATATTCGTGAAAGCTACGAAATTGAGCAATGTAATATTGGAGGGGTACCTATGCCCATGGAAAATATTCTCACCCAATGTCAAGAATTTCCAACAGACCGTTCCATTGTCCTACATTGCAACAGTGGCAAGCGCAGTGATGCTGCAACCTACGCAATAAGACAACATACCAAAAGGCAGGATGTTTTTTCACTTGAAGGCGGAATTCAGCATTACGCCATGCAATATGAACCTGAAATGACTTGTGCTTCATGATGGATATTCTGGACATCTTATTACACATCAACGATCACTTGGATGCGTGGCTGCAACATTATGGATCGTTTGTTTACATCATACTTTTCGCTATCATTTTTGTAGAAACGGGTTTAGTGATTATGCCTTTTCTGCCTGGTGATTCTTTGCTCTTTGCAGCTGGTGCTTTGTGTGCAAGAATCAGTGGAGAATCAAACCCATCATTGGCTTTACTTCCGATGATTGGATTACTTTCCATTGCAGCTATTCTTGGAGATCACAGCAATTACCTCATAGGCAGATACGGAGGAAGTAAAATTTTAAATTGGAAAATACGAGGCAAGCGCATTGTCAAGGAAAGTTATGTGATTCAAACAGAGCAATTCTTTGAAAAATATGGAACCAAAGCAATTGTTCTAGCCAGATTTGTACCTATTGTCCGAACCTTCACACCTTTCGTCGCGGGTATTGGCAAAATGAACTACCGCAAAAAGTTCATGCCCTACGATATTTTTGGAGGTATCCTTTGGATTGCGTCCATGTCCATTGCTGGATTTATTTTGGGTAGCAATGAATGGGTTAAAAGTCACTTTGAAGCGGTTGTTATCGGCATTGTTGTTCTTTCTGTAAGCCCGATGGTTTTTGCATACATCAAACACCTTTGGCAAAAAAGACAATCATGAAATGGGGACTGATTGGAAAATCGCTACAGCATAGTTTCTCTCCATCATATTTCAAGAAAAAATTTGATTCAATGGGTATCCATGATACCTATGACATACTTGAAATTCAAGATTTAAGTCTCCTAAAATCTACCATCACAACATTGGGTTGGTCTGGATTTAATGTCACCATTCCCTACAAAGAAGAAATCATACCTCTGTTAGATGAAGTTACCACAATAGCCAAGGAAATCGGCGCTGTAAATTGTGTAAGAATTGAAAACGGCAAGTGGATTGGGACCAATACAGATGCTGGTGGATTTGAAAAAAGTATTTTACCTTTTCTCGAAAACCATTACCCAAGGGCATTGATCCTGGGAACAGGCGGAGCTTCCAAGGCTGTCGCTTACGTGCTCAAAAACAGAGGAATTGATGTTTGGTACTTGACTCGAAAAAAAGAAAACAACAAACACCTACTCTACGAAGAAATTCAAAAAGAAAGCATGTCGCATTTTAGGTTGTTGGTTAATACAACACCTCTAGGTACTTCTCCACTAGTAGATGAATATCCCGATATTCCATATGAAGGTATTGGAGAGCAACACTTGCTTGTAGATCTTATTTACAACCCTCCCCTCACCACCTTTCTTAAAAAAGGTAAGAGTCAAAATGCTCAAGTCCAGAATGGGCAGCGAATGCTTGAAATACAAGCTGAATTGAGTTGGAAATTTTGGAATCGCGAGATCGCGATGTAAATTGCTTGCATGTCCAATAACCAGATCTGGCAAACCCTCTGGCGGATGAGCAGAGCGCTTATCTCGGCAACATTTATTGCGCAGATTCTCACTTATCTATGTATTCCGATTCTTTCAAGACTTTATGCACCCATTCAATTTGGCGAATGGGGAATATTCATCGGTATCACAACAGCCGGGGCACTTTTGGGAACTTGGCGAATGGAAAGTTGGTTCATGCAAATCATTACTTCGGAACAATCTTCTTATTGGAATTGGGGAATTCGAAATTTGCTTATCACTAGCATAATCATTGGAGTTACAACATCCTTTTTCCTTCCTGTACTATTTCCTGAGATGAAATGGGACGGTATGTATGTTCTACTTCCTATTGGTATTTTTTGTCAAGGCGTTTTCAATCTTCTTTTATTCAGAACGGGGGCTGCTGATCTTCAGCCACAACATGTTCGTTTGAAACTATTCAATGCCATTCTTTCCAATTCATTGATGATTGGTTTCTTTTGGTTGGGACCATTCAACGGGTTGATTCAAGGATGGATCTTTGGACAAGGACTTTCGATTTTACTAATCCTCTCTCGTATTCCCAAATTCCAAAAACAAAACCAGACAGTGGGTCTAACTCAGGTAATGACTTTACCCTTTCGTCCCTTGTATCTAACCGCGCAGGCCTTGCTCGAAAACTTTCAAGCAGCAGGACTTAGTGCTTGGATCGGTTGGGTGTATGGTCCCATTCCAGCCGCTCTGTTTTTCATGTCATGGCGTTTGTTACAGGCGCCGATCAATCTGATTTCAAACTCACTTTATCTATCTCAATACCACTTGGCGCAAACTTGGCGCAATGAGCAAAAGAACTATGTTCCCATGATGAACAAAGCATTGCTTGCCCTCGCATCTATTTCAGCTTTGGCTTTGCTCATTTGGTTTTTTACCGGTCCCGAATTAATCCAACAATTCTTGGGTAAGGAATGGGTTGGAACAGGAGAAGTGATTACCGCCATTATCCCATGGATGATTTCTTTCTTTGTGTTCAGTCCCTTTAGTTTCCTTTTGCTGTTACACCATAAAAGTCAATGGTTATTGGGATTAACGCTTGTCGACACCATCCAAAAACTTCTCATACTGTCTCACTTTTTTGACAACTCGTTCATGGAAGCCTTACAAATCAGTTCTTACATTTCAATGTTGATTATCCTTTTACAATGGTGGATAGGACGCAAGGCTGAGGTTAACTTTGTAGGTTCATGAGTAGCAGTTGGAAACAACCATTTAAAAGTGAATTCACACGTCACGTTCTGACATTGATGACCGGCACGATTGCCGGACAAGCCCTTGTATTTTTATTCAGCCCCGTCATTACCCGATTATTTTCCCCTGACGATTTTTCTACTCTTGAATTGTATACCATGCTCACAACGATCGGCGTTGTCGTGGTAACGGGTAAGTATGAATTTGCCATCATGCATCCCAAAGAAAAAGAAGATGCGAGGCACGTGATGGGACTGAGCATTGGGCTGGCAGGAATTATGAGTTTGCTACTTTTCATCACAAGCTTCTTCGTGGCCGATTATATCGCGGAATATTATCAAGACCCCATTATAGGACAATACTTATGGATGGTTCCTATCGGTTTGTTTTGCTACGCGATTTTCAATAGTGTGAATTATTGGTTTAGTCGACAAAAAAATTATAAGGTTTCAGCAGTATCCAAAGTTTGGTTTTCTGGCGCTTCGGAACCTATAAAGTGGGCAACCGGTTTTGAAAAATGGGGAGGTTTCGGTTTGCTATTAAGCACAACAGTAGGTCATATCGTAACCGCAGCATATTGCCTTTTTCATTTTTTAAAAGATGAACCCAACGGATTAAAAAACTGGGATTGGAAAAAAATGAAAACCCAAGCTGTACTTTACAAAGACTATCCACTATTTAGTATTTGGGGCAGCATATTGAATAGGATTGCGCAATGGGCACATGTCGGAATATTTACTTATTATTTTGGTCTAGTGGCCATCGGTTACATGGCGCTTTGTCGCCGCGTCTTCTTTACCCCACTATCCGTCATTAGTAATTCTTTTGGACAAGTTTTCTTTCAAAAGATATCTGAAATTGAAGATGTAAATGAACTGGAAAGCATGTACCACAAAAACATGTTTCGATTGCTCGTCATTAGTCTGGTGGCGGCTGGATCGGTTCAATTGTTACCTGATAATACAATGGGTTGGGTTTTCGGCGAGGCGTGGGCACCAAGTATGATCTACTTGAAATACTTGAGTTTTTGGTATGCATTTAATTTTTTGACTTCGTCATTGAGCTTTATCACCTTGCGAATTCAAATGCAAAAAATGTCCCTTTTCTTGGATATTCTGCACTTTGCTTTTGTCTTTGGTGGGATTTACTTGGCACACATCATGGAAATGGATATGCTTGGAGGTGTTAAGATGCTCGTACTCGCCAAAGTACTTTACTTCATTGTGAACCTAGCGGTCATCCTTGTCTACCTCAGAAAGTACAAAAACAAAATGCTTTTACTTGCATGAAAAAAATCATCTCATTAACCATCAATAATTTCAAAAACGACAACCGAGTTTATCGCATGGCCTATGCGTTACAAGAATGGGGAAATGAGGTTAGCGTAGTTGGTCTGCTCAAAGGAGACGTGCAAGAACATGAGAATTTTAAAGGAATTGCAGTACATAGAATGAAGCTGCGATCTATGTCATTGCCGGATAACAATAAGATATTTGGGATGATCAAATACATTGAATTGTTCTTTAAAATCATCTTTCAATACAGAAAAAAAGACATCTGGCATTGCAATGACTTCGAGGCATTTTTGATTGGAGCCTTGGCTAAAATCACGAGACCACGATTGGTGTTGATCTATGACTGTCATGAATATGAAAGAGAACGTAATGGAATGCCCAAAATTCTTAGACTTTTTGTGAAGGTATTTGAGCGATTACTCATTCCACTTGCTGCGGAGGTTATCACGGTTGGACCCAGCATCAAAAAAGAATACGAGCGTTTGTATGGATTAAAAAATGTTCATCTGGTTAGAAACACACCACATCTGATGCCCGATGAAAAGCACAACCGCTTCAGAGAAACTTTTGCAATCCGAGAAGATCAAAAAATATTTTTATATCAAGGAATCCTCACCCACGGAAGAGGCTTGGATATTCTGCTTGAAACCTTTGCGCAAAGAAAAAAAGATGACGCAGTTGTGGTCATCATGGGGCATGGAATACTATTGGAAAAAGTAAAGCAATATGCAGAAAAATACCCTTTGATTTTCTTTCACCCGAGTGTTCCATATGAACAAATCTATCAATATACAAGCAGCGCGGATGTCGGACTTAACACCGTACAAAATACCAGTCTAAGCTATTACTATTGTTTCCCTAATAAATTATTTGAGTACATCCAAGCACAACTGCCCATCCTAACCAATGATTTACCCGATTGCACGGCTCTGGTAACACAACACCACATTGGTCACGTCATTCAAGAGTATAGCGTTGTTGGATTTCAGAAAGCTATAGATCAAATGCTCTCGATGGATTTACAACAATTCAAGCAATCACTTAAGAAAATAAAACCCGAATTGCATTGGGATAAAGAAGTTGATGAAATGAAAAAAGTTTACGCCCCTTACTTGATGTAACGAACAGAGGTATGCTCTTCTAGTTTCCAAATCATTGTAAAAATCATCACAGGAACCAATCCCAATCGGGTCTCAAAAAAGGCCTCAAATAGCAGTGAAATAACAATGATTGCCCACCACCAATACTGCCATGTATTGGTTGACTTTTGCCACAACATGATTAGCCAAACTAGTAGCAAGCCAAATGCTATGACTCCACCTTGAACCAATACTTGTAAAAATTGGTTATGTGCATTCAAGGTGCTTTCTGCCACGCCTGTATTTCCCTTGGCGACATTCCATTTTTTCATTTCAAAATTAGCATCTGCCAATCCTTGTCCAATAACAGGCTCCACTCTCCAAGTCTCCAAGGCCGCTCGCCACATTAGCAATCTGGCTTGCGTGCTCTCTTCGGATGCGTTGTTCTCCCATTTCACTTTTGCAATGCCATTGAATGCACTTTGAAACCGATAATTTAATTTGGGTATCCAAGCAAAACAGATTGAAAAAACAATCATCAAGGAAATCCCAATGCCCCAAATTTTCGCTTTAGAAATTTGATAATGCTTCACCAATTTCATAATCACAAATACAGGAAGTAGCACAAATACCATTAATGTACCTGCTTTGGATTCAGACAAAAAAACAGTAATGAGTAACCAAGTCGCAAGGCCTCCAAGGCCCCAACTCCTTCTTTCTAAAGCTTCATTTGTAAAATACAATGCCCCAAAAAATGCATAGGCAGCCCAGTAACTACGGTGAAACGGATGGGTAAAATTGGACCCTGTCCAAATATGTCCGTCAACATTTGTCATTTGATGCACTAGCGCTTGAACAAATAATACCAACGCAGTAAAAGACACTCCCAAGGCAAACAATCGAATCGCTTGATGCTTGTTCAACTGTGACGGAATAAAAAACATAAGTACGGGCAATACCACCCAAGTTAGTTTTTGCTCAAGCAACTTCATCGGTTGATGATCTGGTTCGGAGTAGAAAGTTCCCACAATCATCCAAGCAAAAATGGCAATCATGAACCAACTCATCAAGTCCCACTTGGTCTTTACCAATTGATACCTTTTTTCTCTCCAAGCCAAAATCAAAAGAACCGGAAAAAATATGGCAACCCAAGTAACACCCGGAATCGCAAAAAAGAAAATCAACCCCCACACAAAATCAACTGGTGAATTCTTCCATGAAATGGGGAAGACGTACTCCTTGAATGCGGTGAGATTGAAACGATTTGACATCCGAACAAAAGTAACCAATAATGATTTAAATTGCGCTGATTATGTCCCAAACCCTACCATCCATAGACATTGTAATTCCATGTTGGCAAGAAGAACAATACATTGAAAAGTGCGTATTATCCTGCCTACAGCAAGATTACAAAGGTCAATGGAATGTTATTGTCACAGATGGAGGAAGTACTGATTCGACGCGTTTGTTGTTGCGCAATTTGAAAAAAACTTCGGATCAATTGCAACTTGTTTTTCATGATTTGAAAAACACGCCCATCTCACTCAATCAAGGAATTAAAAATGGGAAAGGCGAATGGGTAATGATACTAGGCGCTCACAGCGAACTTCCCAACAACTACCTCAGCAAGTGCATAAATAATATTCTTGATAATCCTTCAATAGATTGTATTGGTGGATGGATACAAAATCACTACCACGACAGCACAGCCCAAATTATCGGATGGGCCATGAGCTCATCCTTTGGTGTGGGTAATGCACACTTCAGAACAGGTCAACAAAAAGGATTTGTGGATACCGTTGCATTTGGTATGTACAAAAGATCTTGTATCAACCAAATTGGTCTTTTCAATGAAGAATTGGCCCGCAATCAGGATGATGAATTCAATTATCGCTTTACCAAAGCAGGGTTCAAAATTTTTCTAGATCCATCTATCCAATGTTCATACTTCGTTCGAAGTAGTTGGCGAAAAGTAAGCAGTCAATATTATCAATATGGATTATGGAAGGTATATGTCAATGTGCTTCATGGACAAATCACTACCATTAGGCAAATGGTTCCGGCCTTATTTGTGGCTTATCTCGTAATTGCGTCTTTCCTTATGTTAGCCGTTCCGGAATGGAAGTGGTTGTGGCTTAGTGGCGGCCTAGCTTATGTGCTTGTGGGATTAACTGCTGCCTCACAAAAAAATCTACGCAATTCTTTGTCCATCTTGTTTGCTTTTTTTATTCTCCATTTGAGTTATGGATGGGGATATTGGCAAGGTATTTTTCAATTTATTTTATTTAGAAAAAAACCAAAATCGCAACAAGCTTCACACAACAGATAATCAACATGAAGTGTACTATTCTCATTTTTATATTGACTTTCCCAACCATTCTTTTTCACATGAATGCCCAAGAAAAAAAATCATCATTGGAGTCGCTTCAATGGGAATTCTCTGCTGCCAACGACCCCATTAAATTCCCTGCCAAGGTGCCGGGGAATGTATTTCTTGATCTCCAAAAAAATGGTTTGCTCCAAGATCCCCTTCTTGGATTGGGCGAAGAAAAAGCTCAATGGGTGAGTCACCAAGATTGGGAGTACACCGCGAGCAATATCCTCTGTCCCGCCCATGAAAAGAATGAACGTGTAATCCTTCATTTACCCGAGCTTGACACCTACTGCGATGTGTATTGGAATAATCAACTCATCACAAGAGCAGACAACGCCTTTATCCATTGGAAAATAGACATTACCGATTTGATCTTGTCCAACAACCAAATCAAACTTATTTTCTATTCGCCTTACAAGATCGCGAATCAAAAACTTAAAAAACTATC
>JBDLUK010000102.1:0-6754 GCA_039805365.1 Bacteroidota bacterium
CGTTCATGTTCTTGCTCCTCTCTCAATGCCAAAGCCCATTGGCCCAAATGCTCTACTGCTTTCATCTTTTTCTCAAAAAAAAATCCCTCCGAAGAGGGATTAAATATTATCGTGTGATGTAGACGTCCCCTTTCAAGAATCTGTCTTTTTGATTCTCCAAATTCTGCAAGAAGATGTAGTAATATGTACCCTCTGCAAGACCTTCGCCATTCCATGAGTTGTCATAATTCTCGTTCTCATAAACCAATGATCCCCAACGGTTGTATACTTTCAAAACAGAACCTGGGAATTTGAGAATATCTGTATTGGGGTAATACAAGCCAGTTATCTCAAAAACATTGTTTTGATCGTCATCATCGTTGTCCGGTGTGAAAATGTTTGGTGCTGCTACAGTACAAGGATCTTCTGTAATGAGATAGGTATAGAAAGCGCTGTAGTTACAAGCCTCATCTACAACATCCAAAATGTAGGCAGTTGAGAATACGCTTGGGACAGTATACAGGTAAGTTAAACTTAAACTATCTATAACAACACCGGCTTCTGGAGAATAATTCCAGTTGTAGGAATAACTATTCGAATATTGCCAATATGGATAGAGCAAATCTATTTGATCCCCTAGGCAATAAACAGTATCCATTAAAATTGTACTTGGAACCAAATACGGTGGGATATTTACCAAGACTGAATCTGTTGTTGTACAGGCAGGATCTTGATTGGAAGTAATGACGACATTGTATTGTACTTGATATGATTCACCAACCAATACAGGCAATCCATTAACAGAAGGGGCCATGGTTCCGGGCGAACTTAAATAATCCAAAGAATCACTCGCCCATGCATACGTGTAAGTAATACCCGCAGTAGGATTGGACAATGGATTGTTAGAGGCCACGTTTGGAATTTGAACTGGTGTGCCGCAATAGTTCACGGTAGGTCCAGCCTCTGCAACTGGTGCAGCATAGAAATTCACTGTGATATCCTCCGTGTACTCACAACCGTGGTCGTCCATAACATGATAAGTATACACATAGCTTCCTGTCCCAGCTTGGGTAACGGCCAAAGTATCGCACAAACCAAATGGATCTGTGATGATAGAACCTGAAGGGGCAGTCCAGTAAGATGAATCACAACCAATTCCTATGTTTGGTGTAAAGGTTGTCCAATCTGGGTACATGTAATCTGCAAAATGAATGTTCCAGTCAAAGATGTATCCATTGTCCGAAGCCCACAAATCGCAAATCTCAATGATCCAATCGCCGTTCATCGGACAACCAATCAAATTGGTGAATGGCTGAACAGGCTCATATTCACCAGCATCAAGTGTACCGCCTGAGTTCTCAGACCATGTACCATTGGTTGCTGTTGGCGTCCAATAATAATCGTAACCCACACCTGGAGATAAATCCGTATCAATATCTACAGGTTCACCTAAAAGAGTTCCACTTCCGCCTTGCTGATGCAATACGATGGCCGACCCATCTGGACAGTATAAAGTGATGACAAAGTCACCCATAAAACTGTGCTCCATGTTGACAAAAATATCTTCGATATCAGCAGTGCTTGTAATCGTCAATCCACCATCAAAACCGGTAAAATTCAATGTGTCTGAGAAACATTGGCTTTGATCATCTGGGATGAAAATAGATCCTCCGAGATTGGGCTCTGGAACATTGGTCCAAGTTACTGGATCAAAAACAGCTTCTACATCCAATGTCACCCCAGTACAAATTGTATTGTCTGTTTCAGAAGTTGAAAGATCGATGTTTGGAGTTGTTGATGTGAAAATCAAGATATCAGGCAAAACCGAATTGGTGCAACCGTTGTTGTCGGTCACCAACAATTGAACAATGTAACCACCTGCATCATCGAATTGATGCGCTACGATTGGCCAGCTCGTAGTATCAATCGTACCGTCACCAAATTGCCATTCGTGAGAAACATACTGACCACCGTTAAAGAACTGTGTAGCCGATGCATTGAAAGTTACCGTCTCGCCTTGGCAAATTTTGGTCGGTTGAAAATCAGGTTGATCTACAGTGATATTCAATTCAGGGTTTTGACAAGGAATACCACATGTAATCTCTGCGCTAAAATTACCAACGCTCGCGTCTGCATCCGATATAAAGACCACAGTCAAGCATCCTGATGGATCTGTTGAGAAGAAACTCTGTGTTACGATATCAGTTCCTTGAAAAATACCAATCAATGGTGCTGAAACACTGTTACCATTGAAAATAGAAAGTTGATCTCCAAAGCCCAAATCAAATACGTTGAAGCTCAATGCAGATATTTGATCCAAAGGAATAGCAGGATCTGGACAAACTACTGTCGTATCATTAAAATTTGGACTGTAACTCGACGCTTGTAAGCCATCGTCCGTTAAGAAACCTCCACAAGCAATGACCGATGGTGTTCCGATAGGCGTAACCGTTCCGGTGATGCAGTTGTCATTGGTCATTACGATAACATTGGCTGTCGCTGTTCCTCCGCAAATACCTGGTGTGGTATAGGAAACGGCATATGTACCGGGACCTGGGGTGTTATCTGGGTTGAAAATACCACCTGCACTTATTCCGGTTCCAGACCAAATACCACCTGATGGGGTTGCTACCAATTGTACTGCATCTGAGTTTTGACAGATATCTGGAACGCCAGGAATGGTAGGATCTCCAGCTCCTTGGAATTGAGCCGCTGCAGGACTTACAGTACAACCATTTGGATCAACCAACTGAAAACTATATGTATCACCATCCACCAAATTAGAAATAGTAAACGGACTACCGTTGTTTACCGTAGCCGGTGCGGTAGCTGTTGCAGGTTGAACATTAAGAATGTTGTAAGTCATTACGTTCAACGCCGCATTTCCTTGCGTCGGTGTGAAAGTAACGGTTCCATTGACACAATCAATTGTAGGTGAACTTACCGTAGTTGGTGGGTTTAAAATCACATGTGCGATTTCACCCAAATCAGCGCAAGGACCTTCTGTACCTGGAACTGAAATAACTCCCGCTTGATAATTGTACATCGTAATGGGCGCCACATAAAACTCCAACGGAGCATTGAATCCATTGGGCAATCCAAACAACGCATTGATTTGATTCGCAGTTCCATTGTTACTGACCAAAAGCAATGGATATGTACCATCCAGTGCGCCAGCAGAGCCCGGATAAATACCTACATATGATGGATCACTTGTAACATCACCGGTCGTGATATTGGGCATGGTAGAAAAAATAGCCCAAGCCAAACCGGGATTGTACGACGTATTAGGATCATTTACATCCAAAGGAGACACCACCTGACCGGTAACGTTCCAAATATTGTTTTGCTGACCGCATATAACTACATCCGTTCCGCCTGTGATAGCTGTTCCAGCCTGCGCGGTGCAGTTGGTACATGCAGCAGGAGCAGTGAAGCCAATCTCGAAAGTACAACCTGGATAGGCGATAATTTCAAAAGATAGAATGTGACCAGCTCCATCGGCATTTAAACCAGAGATTGTAAAGTTGTTATTTCCTGCAACCATATCAATGATCTGTGCTGGGTTTCCATCTACAAAGACTTGCACGGAAGTACCTGGATTGTCGGATAAAATCAAACTCGCATCAACCTCGATGCTGTAGGTTGAAGTAGCACCTTGACACTCATTGACAATTGGATCAATGGCCGAGATATCACAAAACGGACCCTCTTCCACACATCCTACAGATGCTATGAAACCTCCATCTCCTGGGGGGCAAGTTCCAAACTCGATCAAAATAAAAGTCATACAACCAGGGTTGATGGCCTCAGAAAAATAATTGGATCCAGCTGGTCCCGTGATTAGACTATTGAAAACTACATTCTGAGAATAAGTACCAATGGTCAAAGAATCCAACGCCCACAAAGGATTGATCGTCGACAATACCGAAAGATCTGATGATGGACCATTGTAGACCACCAAGTACTGCCCTCCATCAGGTAGATTCGAACAAAGCGCCCATTGATCTAAAGTCAAATTGACCAAGGCATTGGGGTTTTGAGGACATAATTCCATGACTTGCATCGTTGTGTCCGCAAAAGTGGTATCGCTTCCCGATCCAACCATCCAATGGTCAATCTGAGCGCCAAATGGCATCATGCAAGGGAAAGATGCACTGCCCGTTCCTGGAAAAGATAAAATATCTTGTGATTGAACCTGCGAAGTCAAAAGCAACGCACCCCAAACAATGGCTAAAAATTTCTTCATGGATTATTTTTTTGCTGCTTTCTTCTTTTGTGATTGCTGGTACATTCTTTCCAAACGAGCCGTATTCTGAACTGTCACAATAACATCTGTTCCGGCAATTCGAAAGGATTGAAATTTGTTAGCAGGTTGGATTTGTCCATTGAACAAAGCTCCATTAACATTGCCCTGAGGAAGACTGACCAACTGATCTACAGTTAATTGAGGCAACTGAATCTCTGGGAGTTCCGATAATTTTTGAGTGTCTCGAGAAATAGAAAACGCCTCTCGATTGATAAATTCCGTCGGGATGTTTTGACCCAAGGCCAAACAAACGAGGAAAGTGAATGTTAAAGAAAATAAATATTTCATTCTAATGCTATGATTTCCAAAGATATTAAGACATCGGCGAAATCAAAAAAGTTGTTTAAGAAACTTTTTTTTAAAAAATATTTTTTTTGGAAGCAACATACCCTATATTTGCACCCGCAAAATTGCACAGGCGATTTCGTAGCTCAGCTGGTAGAGCAATACACTTTTAATGTATGGGTCCTGGGTTCGAATCCCAGCGAAATCACAACAAAAAGCCTCACGAAAGTGAGGCTTTTTTGTTTTACTTCATTTCTATTTTCGAAACCAATTCTCTGGACGACTTACCCACAGCCCAAACGCATTGATCTGGATTCTTACCATAGAGATTGTATTTTTCCTTAACCGAACGCACATCAAAACGAACCCACTTGGTCTCCCCGGGTTTTAATGACACTCGCTGAAAATCCACCAATCTTGAAATGGGTTGTAGGTCTTGGCTATATCTCGTTTGAACATACAGCTGAACAACCTCTTCTCCAAAAACCTTCCCTTCATTGGTGACTGTCATAACCAAAACATCTTTGTCCAGATTGTCGTAGCTAATGCTTCCATAATTGAACTCCGTGTAACTCAAACCAAAGCCAAAAGGAAACAATGGCCATCCCGTTCCATCAATGTAGTCATCTCCCCTACCAGTCGGTTCATGCCAATAACTCAAAGGCAATTGTCCTTCATGCAAAGGAAAAGTAATTGGCAGTTTACCAGAAGGATTTGTCTTTCCGCTAAGGATATTGACCAATGCATTTCCTTGTTGCTCTCCGCCATACCACATATCCACAACAGCATCCACATTCGCTAGCCAAGGCATTTCAATCGCGCTCCCACCAACCAATCCGACCACCATCGGCGTCTCCAATTTGCCCAAAGCCTCAATCCATTTTTCTTGATTACCAGGCAAATTCAATGAAGAACGATCTTGAAACTCTCCTTCATCAATTCCGGCGACATACAAAATCAAATCGGCCTTCTTGGCCAAGTCCAATGTTTGCTCCAATTGCGAATCGATATTCTTCTTCTCTCTCCAAATTAACTTCAATTCAGCATTGCCTAGCGATTCATAAAACTCGATATGAAAAGGTATACGCTCACCCTTCTTGACCTGAAGTGTGATAATATCCTGATGATAACTGATCTTACCCCAACGATTAATCTCCTCTTTGCCCTTTATCCACATCTTGTATCCATCATTGCCAGCCAAGCCCAACTCGATCTCTCCAGTTACTTGAGCTATCCATTCACCATCCACGGACAAACTGAAATTGTCCTTTTTTACACTTTCATCCGGTGAATAAAAAGTGTAATGGAAATCAACCTTTGACCAATTCAAATCTCTTAATTTCTCCCCTCTCAAATTTGTCCCATTGTACAACTCCACTTCCAAGGCATGAATTTGATCTGCAGGAATCACTTCGAAAGCATTCTCCTCTTTTCTACCTGGCCCCTCTGCGTACTCCAACGACTTCAATTCCTTGCCCCATTGATTTTTAATGGCATCCAATACCGAAACCTTTTGGAAGCCCGAACCACTGTATCCGCCCAATCGACACTCTTGGGCATCACCCCCAATAACCAATAACTTTTTCCCCTTAAAATCCCAAGGCAATGTCTGCGTTTCATTCTTCAGCAAGACCATTGATTTCTCTGCTGCTTCCAATGCCAACTTTTGAAAAGCCTCTACCTCTGTTTCATAGTACTCGGCATAGGGATTTTCAAAAAGTCCCAACTCAAATTTGGCTCTCAAGACCCGAGCAACAGCTTCATCAATTGCTTGGGCATCTACTTGGCCATTTGTAAAGGGCGACTTGAATAAATCATCATGCTGAATCGAAGTTTGAAAAATAACGTCCAATCCAGCCTCTATGGCCTGCTTGCCGGATTCACCGTATGATGCCGAGGTATTGTGCAATACATTGGCGCCACCCACAGCGCCGGCATCTGAAATCACAAAACCTTTGAAGCCCCAATCATTCTTCAAAGTTTCTCTCAACAATGGCGCATTCATGCTGCAAGGCAGACCATTCACCGAGTTGTAGCTGGTCATGATAGAACGACATCCCGCATCC
Source organism: Bacteroidota bacterium (assembly GCA_039805365.1). Classification (GTDB taxonomy): domain Bacteria; phylum Bacteroidota; class Bacteroidia; order Flavobacteriales_D; family Sanyastnellaceae; genus CAMCTV01. The sequence continues at coordinate 6,640 of JBDLUK010000102.1, forward strand.
ACACAGGCTTTAAAAGGAGGATAATGAATATTGGCCAGCGCCATCGAATCCAAATGAATGGGATAACTATCTCTTCCACCGTCGCCAACGTTGGCAACGAAATGCTTGGGTGTTG
>JBDLUK010000103.1:0-9459 GCA_039805365.1 Bacteroidota bacterium
TCTATTCATTCCGAGGAGCGAATATTCAAAACATTTTGAATTTTAGAAGGGACTATCCAGATTACGCACTTTATAAACTTGAGCAAAATTACCGAAGCACCCAAACGATAGTGAAGGCCGCAAATGGAATCATTGCCAAGAACAAGGATCAGATCAAAAAAGATGTTTGGACGTCCAATGATCATGGGTCTGCTATCGGATTGTATCGTGCACTTTCTGACAACGAAGAAGGTGCTTATGTGTCCAATCACATCTTTTCAACCAAAAGGGAAGATGGTGCGGCCCACAATGATTTTGCGATATTGTATCGAACCAATGCGCAAAGCCGCTCTTTTGAGGAATCGCTGAGAAAGCTGAATATCCCATACAAGATTTTTGGAGGTATGTCTTTCTATCAACGCCAAGAAATCAAGGATTTGTTGGCCTATTTTAGGCTGGTTGCCAATCACAAGGATGAAGAGGCTTTGAAGCGCACCATCAATTATCCGGCTCGCGGAATTGGTAAAACAACAATTGAGAAAATTCAAGTTTTGGCAGCTGAGCACAACGTTAGCATGTGGGATGTTATTTTGCAACCTGGTAATATTGGCGTCAATTCAGGAACGGCAAGTAAGTTGTCTGATTTTACAACGATGATTCGCAGCTTCTCAGTGAACATGGAGACAGCGCCTGCGTATGATGTTGCTCAGCACATTGCTTCTAGCAGCGGATTGCTGAAGGAATTGTACAATGATAAAACACCAGAAGGCGTAGCCCGATATGAGAATATTCAAGAACTTTTAAATGGTATCAAAGAGTTTACGGATAAAATAGATCCGGCAGATCCGCACAAGGTGAACACGCTTACCGAGTTTTTAATTGACGTAGCATTGCTAACCGATGCGGATTCTGATGATGAGGCTGAAAAGGATAGAGTGAGTTTGATGACCATCCATGCATCAAAAGGATTAGAGTTTCCGTATGTATATATCGTTGGTTTGGAAGAGAATCTTTTCCCTTCAATGATGGCATTAAACTCCAGGGAGGAATTGGAAGAAGAGCGCCGATTGTTTTATGTGGCGCTTACCAGAGCGGAGAAAAAAGTTACATTGAGTTATGCAACAACACGATATCGATTTGGGCAATTGACCTACGGCGAGCCATCTCGATTTATTGAGGAAATAGACGAACAGTACATCGATAAAAATTCTCCTGCATTTCAAAAGCCTCAGGAAAGGGGGACTTCACCTCGTATCGATTTTCAATCCGAGCGCCGAGGATTCGGTACCCAAGGTCGTGCACAAGAGTCTGAACCCAAGTTTGTTCAACAATCCCCCAAAATCAATACACCATTTAATCCTCCTAAACCTCAACCAGATTTGCTTTCTGGCAATTTTAAAAAGGTTGACAAGGCAAATGCGGCGCCTGCTGGAGGGCCTATTTTACATTTGGAATCGGGCATGACCGTTTCTCATGAAAAATTTGGAAAAGGAAAAGTCTTGAAGGTGGAAGGTGAGGGAGCCGACGCAAAAGCGACTATTTTCTTCCCAAAGGAAGGACAGAAACAATTACTGCTTAAATTCGCCAAACTGACCATTATCGATTAGGTCAATTATTACTATGGAGATGATGCGCGCGTCCAGCTCGTTTAGAGAGCCTGGAGAAAAACTAAATCCACATGTTTTGGAAATCAATAGCTTGAGACAAGATCTCATGATTCCAGAGTATGGTCGGAATATTCAAAAAATGGTAGAATACGCCATGACCCTAGAGGATCGTGAGCAACGCAACCAATGTTGCAAGGCTATACTATCCGTAATGGGGCAATTGTTTCCCTACTTGAGAGATATGGAGGATTTTCACCACAAGTTGTGGGTGCATTTGATGATCATGTCTGATTTTAAGTTAGATGTTGATTGTCCTTATCCCATGCCTGCACGTGAAGAACTGCGAGAGCGACCTCAAGTATTACCATATCCAACTGGTGAAGTGAAATTTGGCCATTATGGAAGGTATGCTGAAAGCATGATACAAAAATGTTCTGTGTTAGAAGAAGGTGAGGAGAAAAAAGCTTTTGCTCAGTCAATTGCCAATTTGATGAAGCAAAATGCGCTGAATTGGAACCGCAACACGGTGACAGATGATGTGGTATTAAAAGATTTGCAGTACCTAAGTAAGGGTAAAATTGATGTAGCCGGCATTCAAGATTTGACGGCTGTAAAGACCATCCAGGGAAACAAATTGAATGATTTTTTGGAAGATGGTTTCAGAAAGAAAATCAATAAAAATAAAAAACGCAAATTCAAGAAACGTTAGGTCAATGGACCTATTAAATTTGTGTTGTGTTAGCGAGGCTGTTCATATTCTTGATTCGATTGTATCAAATGTATCTCTCGCCTTTATTGGGTTCCAATTGCAGGTATCAGCCGACATGTAGTCGATACACGCAGGAAGCCATCAAAGAATGGGGCGCGATCAAAGGTTCATGGGTCGGGATGAAAAGAATAGCCAGATGCCACCCATGGGGAGGTCACGGATATGACCCAATCCCAAAGAAAAATGTAGTAAATAACAACAAAGAAAATAGAGTATGAAAAAGTTAAGTTTATGGATGGTAGTGGCAGTGATGATGGTCATCGTTGCTTGTGGTTCATCTGAAAGTGAAATGATGAAAGAAGCTAGAAACATTCAAGCGGGTCTACTGAAACAAAAATCAAATCTTGATTCAACACTTACAGTAGAAGCGGGAAATGTGGAAAAGATGATTGCCATTATGTCGCAGGATTCTACGGTTGCGGCGGATTCAATGAAGCTGCAGGAGTTTACATCTTTGATGACCAAGAAGACGGCTATCGAAGATGCAAAGAGCAAATTGGCCGATTGGCAGTCCAATAGCAAATTATTGCCATCCGAAGAAGAGCAGAAGAATGGGGTAGAAAATCCTTTTGGTGCTGAGGCCAAGGATTTGGATATTTTAAAAGCGATCAAAGATGCGCAGAGTGCATTCAATGATTTGCGTTCACAAATTGAATCAGAAATTCAATAATGAATCGTCCTAGAAGAAATCGAAAGTCGGAGTCGATCCGCGCAATGGTAAGGGAAACAAATGTTTCCCTTTCTTCTTTGATATATCCTTTGTTTGTGTTTGAAGGAAATGGAGAAAAGATTCCAATTGCATCCATGCCGGGTATCTATCGTTGGTCGCAAGAAGAGGTGATTAGGGAAGTAGATGAGTGCGTAAAATTGGGCATACACAGCTTTGTGCTCTTTCCTGTTTTCCCAGAATCTGCGAAAGACAAATTGGCATCAAAAAGTTTTGCAGAAGATAATTTTTATCTGCATTTGATTCAAGCTTTGAAACAGCGTTTTCCTCAAATCACTTTGATGAGTGATGTGGCCATGGATCCGTATTCATCCGACGGACATGATGGATTGGTGATTGATGGAAAAATATTGAACGACGAAACTTTACCCATCCTAGGAAGGATGGCCATAGCTCAAGCCCAAGCTGGAATTGATATTGTCGGTCCATCCGACATGATGGATGGTCGCGTGGAATACATTCGAGAATCTTTGGATGAGGCAGGATATTCTGAGGTGAGTATTATGTCATACACGGCCAAATATGCCAGTGCATGTTATGGCCCTTTTAGGGAGGCTTTAGATAGCGCTCCAAGAAGCGGAGACAAGAAAACTTATCAAATGGATCCAGCCAATCGCATAGAGGCCCTGCGCGAATTAGAGTTGGATTTAATGGAAGGAGCTGACATGGTAATGGTGAAGCCTGCAACCCTTTATTTGGATATCATCAGTGACATCAAGCACCACAGCAACGTTCCCGTAGCTGCTTATAATGTAAGTGGGGAATATGCCATGGTGAAGGCTGCAGCTGAAAAGGGTTGGTTGGATGGTAACCGAATGATGAATGAAATGCTTTTGAGTATTACAAGAGCAGGAGCAGATATCATATTGACTTATTTCGCAAAGGAATTTGCATTGCAAGAAAAAGAAAAATGAAAGTTTTAGAAGTCAATCGCGCGATGTTGGGTAAACAAAACCAGTGTCGTCAATTGATCGAATTATTGCCTGATATAAAGGGTGTCGGTTTCGATGCCCTTTATTTATTACCGGTCTTAGAAAAGGGCGAGTTAAATGCAGTAGGATCTCCATACTGCATTCGTGATTTTTGGAAATTAGATCCTGATTTTGGGACAGATGAAGATTGGTATGATTTGCAAAAGTCCTGCGCACAGCATCAATTGGAAATATGGATAGATTGGGTAATGAACCATTCGGCATGGGATCATTCCTGGATGACCACGAATCCTGAATGGTACATTTGGGATGAGGATAATCAGGCACGTGTTCATCCGCCGGGGACGGATTGGACAGATGTAGTGCAATTGAGTTTTCATCATGATTGTGTTGCTCATTTTGCAGATTTGGCCCTGGACTGGATATTAAAAAGAGGGGTCAAAGGTTTTAGATGCGATGCTTCTTATCGAATTCCCCCTCGCGTTTGGTATTATTTTTTTCAACTATTGGGAATGCAAAAGCGAAACGCCCGGTGGCTTGCTGATAATCGATTTTCAGAAATGAATGAACTTGGGTTCGATGGTTGTTTTTCAGACGGTCCGTTGCATTTTAGTTTAAGTGTGTGGAACAAAATATACGACCACGATCGTTCAGCTTTTGGAATCCTTTGGAATAAGGAAGATGACATCAGGTTTTATCAAATGAAGAGGGATATAGAAGGAGAGTTGAATTGGCTCATTGGAATGGGCATGATGTTTCCCCATCAACAAATTTCATTTTTTGAAAACCAAGATTTCGACCCTGAGAAATGGACGAATTGGTTGAAGCAATTGTAGGCTTTTTCTTGACATTTCAGTCTTATATTCGCGGCTTATGTCACTACAAGCATTTATAGAACCTTTTCAATCACTTTCCGGTGTAATTGATTTGTTTACGTTGATTCTCATGGAGATTGTTTTGGGGATTGATAATATCATTTTCATTGCAATCATTTGCGGTCAAATTCCCAATAAACAAGAAGCGGCAAAAGCCCGATTTTTTGGATTGGCATTGGCGCTGGTGGTTCGAATTATTTTACTTTCCACAATTAGTTTCATTGCTCACATGGTTGATCCATTGTTCCATCTCGGTCACATGGGGATTACAGGAAGGGGATTGATACTATTTGGTGGCGGTGTGTTTTTGTTGGTGAAAACATCCAACGAGATTTACCACAAGTTCAAAGAAGCGGATCATGAAGAAACAGCGAAATCGAGGAAACTGACATGGGTACAAGCCATATTGCAGATAACAGTGATTGATATAGTTTTTTCTTTTGATAGTATCATCACGGCAGTTGGCTTATCCAACAACGTTCCGATTATGGTAATGGCAGTGATTGTCGCCATGGTGGTGATGTTGCTGTTTGCACCATACGTGAGTGAGTTTATTGAAAAATACCCTACCCTGAAAATGTTGGCATTGGCTTTCCTAGTCGTGATTGGATTGATTTTACTCCTAGAGTCACTGGAAGATGCTCATATCCTTCATTTGCCAGAGGGCGTGGATATTAAGACCTACGCATACATTGCATTGGCTTTTTCAGTAACGGTAGAAATGTTGAATATCCGTCTCCACAATGTCAAATTGAAAAGAGGAAGAAAAAGCAACGAAGACTAATGACGCAGAATTGCTGTCGTTTTAAAGAACAATATTAGAATATTTTTGAGATGCGTAAAGTAAGAGTGAGATTTGCTCCTAGTCCAACTGGCCCATTGCACATGGGAGGTGTTAGAACAGCCTTGTACAATTATTTGTTTGCGAAGAAACACGGTGGTGATTTTTTGCTGCGTATTGAAGACACCGATCAGGCACGTTATGTCCCTGGTGCGGAACAGTACATTATTGAAGCTTTGAAATGGTGTGGCATAGAACCCAATGAAGGTGTTGGATATGGTGGCGATTGCGCACCTTATCGTCAAAGTGAAAGAAAGCCGATGTATAAGCCTTATGCTGAGCAATTGATAGAAAAAGGTTGGGCTTATTATGCATTTGATTCTTCTGAGGATTTAGAAAATATCCGCAAGCAAGCGGAGTTGGCAAAAATGCCCAACTGGCAGTACAATTCGATTTCCAGAATGACCATGAAGAATTCCTTGACACTTCCAGCAGATGAAGTGCAAAGAAGGTTAGATGCTGGTGATCCTTATGTGATTCGTTTTAAAATGCCTCGCAATGAGGAAGTTCGTTTTCAAGATTTAATTCGTGGTTGGGTTGTTTTTTCTACCAACGAATTGGATGACAAAGTACTCTTCAAATCTGATGGAATGCCGACGTATCATCTGGCCAATGTGGTGGATGATATGACGATGAATATCTCCCATGTTATTCGCGGTGAAGAATGGTTGCCAAGTGCACCTCTTCATGTGATGTTGTACAAAGCATTTGAGTTTGAGGCGCCATTGTTTGCACATTTGCCTTTGATTTTAAAACCCGACGGAAATGGTAAATTGAGCAAGCGCGATGGAGATCGTTTGGGATTTCCTGTATTTCCACTGGAGTGGACGGATCCTACAACTGGAGCCATTTCTAGCGGATACCGTGAGAATGGATATTTCCCCAAGGCTTTCATCAACATGCTGTTGCTTTTGGGTTGGGCACCGGGCAATAACCAAGAGATTTTCACGGAACAGGAAATGATAGAGGCGTTCACCATTGAGCGCATCGGTAAGAGCGGATCTAAGTTTGATCCAGACAAAACCCGTTGGTTCAATCAACAATATTTGCGAAACACACCTTTGTCTGAACTGGCTGAGATGTTGTTACCACTTTTAAAAGAGAAGGGTTTTGAAGTGACTGCTGACTATGCAGGAAAAGTTGCGCATTTGATGATGGAGCGCGCTGTATTTGTCAAGGACATGTTGGAAGGAGATTATCTTTTCCAGGCTCCGACATCTTATGATCAAGATGCTGTCGCAAAACGATGGAAAGTTGGCGAATCAGCAAGTTTGATGAATGATTGGGGAGCTGTTATGAATGGTATTTCTGATTTTTCAATTGAGAATATCGATGCGGCATTCAAGCAATTTTTAACGGACAAGTCTTTGGGAATGGGCGCAGTAATGCCTTTGTTCCGTTTGTTACTTACAGGGACTTTGACAGGTCCGGCGGCGGCTCAAGTAGCAGCGCTCATTGGTAAGGAAGAGGTAATGAGACGAATTGAATTGGGAACCCAAAAGTTGGGCTGATAAAGTTTATTTGAAACGTCCAATTTTCTAAAAAGCACAATAGAATGGGAGTTATTAATGTCAATGATATCGAAGTATATGCTCATCATGGATGTCTAGATGAAGAAGCGATTATTGGTGGGAAGTACGTCATTGACGCGTTCTTTCATGTGGATGTCAAGCAAGCAGCGCATTATGACGATTTGGACTTGACGATAGATTATGTCAAGGTGACGGAGATTGTTCAAAAGGAAATGGCGATTAGGGCCAAATTGATAGAGACCGTTGGGTATCGCATTTTAAATTCATTGCAAAATGAATTCCCACAAGCAGATGCTATACGATTGAGATTAACCAAAATCGCACCTCCTATACCAGGTCAGGTGGGAAGTGTAAGTATCGAATTAAGAACGCACAACGAGTAATTATCCTCTGATTCGGTGTAGCGCTGTTTCGCGTGCCCATGCGTCAACATCGAAATAGTCTTGTAGTTCAGGCTGAAGAATCGCGGAGTGGTGTTCCATTACAGATTCAACCAATTCGGCTATTTGTAGAAATCTAATTTCGTCGTTTAGGAACAATGACACTGCAATTTCATTTGCAGCATTCATCGCGCAGGGCATAGTTCCTCCGGTTTTCATCGCGTCATACGCCAATGAAAGACATCGGAAAGTGTCAGTGTCAGCCTGCTCAAATGTAAGCGTAGCGAAGTTGGAAAAATCAAATCTAGGAAAGTCGGAATGTAAGCGCTGAGGGTAGCCAAGGGCATATTGAATCGGTAGTTTCATGTCGGGAAGACCCATTTGCGCTTTCATAGATCCATCATTGAACTGCACCAAACTGTGTACGATACTTTGCGGATGCACGATGGTTTCAATTTGTTCTGGTTGTAGGTCAAATAACCATTTGGCTTCAATCACCTCAAGTCCTTTATTCATCAAGGTTGCAGAGTCAATGGTGATTTTTGCACCCATGGTCCAATTGGGATGCTTCAGCGCTTGGGCCTTTGTAATTTGTGTCAACTCTTCTTTTTTCCTTCCTCGGAATGGGCCACCACTGGCAGTAAGAATAATTTTCTCTATAGGGTTGTGCCATTCACCTGCGAGGCATTGAAAAATAGCACTGTGCTCGGAGTCAACAGGATAAAGATTTACGCCGTTTTCTCTGGCCAATTTTGTGACAAACTCACCAGCAACGACCAATGTTTCTTTGTTGGCTAGCGCAATTTGTTTTTTTGCAAGTATTGCTTTTACTGTAGGTTGTAGTCCTGCGAACCCTACCAAAGCGGTAAGAACGACATCAATACCATCCATTTCTACCACTTGAGAAAGTGATTCGGCACCGCCAAAAACTTTGATATCCAAAGGGTCTAGGGCGTCCTTGACTTTTTGGTATTGTGCATTGTCTACAATGACAACAGCATTGGGTTTGAATTGAGTAGCTTGTGAAATCAATAATTCAGCGTTGCTTTGGGCGGTCAATACCTCTACACTAAAGTGGTCAGGGTGGCTCGCGATCACCTCTAATGCTTGTGTTCCAATTGACCCCGTTGATCCCAAAATGGCTATTCCTCTTTTCATTTGGCGAAAATAGGGAGGGAATTATGCTATTTCATTGTCTAATGTTATGAAAAGTGAAAGGTGTTTTCTAGGACTACCTAGATTTACTTTGTAAGTTTGATAGAAAATGCCTAAGTTCGCAATACGTTAAAGCTATGTCAGAATTGCCCAAAGGATGCTCCAATGGTGAGCAGCATCTTCAATTGCTGTTCAGAACGCATGATTTTTTTTCAAGTGAGGCATCTTTCTATTCATACAGAGGGACCATGTTGGAACATTTTACTGCAGCTATCCTGGATTTGGGCGAGTTGGTAAAAAAAGGAAATGGTCAAGAAAAGTTAACCATCAAAAAAAGAGCTCCTTTTGTTATGGTAGAATGTTTTCAGAACATTTTGCGACATGGTGTTCAAGAGGGCACAGGTGAAGCTCGAGGTTATTTTGGTTTTTACTCATCACCAGAATTCTTTACCATCAATACCATCAATGAAATCAATGATTCAGCTGTGCCGGCGTTGACCAATTTGTTGGATGATCTCAATAACAGTTCTGATGAAGAAAAGAAATTGCGCTACATGGAAATCATGCAAAATGAAAATTTTGGTGAAGAGGGTGGTGCAGGTTTGGGATTGATTGAAATTTCTAGAAAGTCAGGCTCTAAGTTGCAGTATGAGATGGAAAGC
>JBDLUK010000104.1:0-9206 GCA_039805365.1 Bacteroidota bacterium
AGAATGGAACCAATCTCAATTTGACACCTTGGTCTTTTACAACAACATCGTCTAGTTCGGTTGTTTCTCGTATCGGAAGTATTTTTCCCGCTAACCAAACGGCAACGCCGATTGTATATCAAGTGAATGTTCCGGCTGTGTATAGTGTTCCAGACGTGTTGGGTAATCTGCACGAGTTGACTGCCACAAGTGGATCTGCATGTTCTGTGACAATGTCTTCAGAGGCAACCATTGCGCTTCGTTCTGCAGATCGTTGTCCAGCTATGAAGCCGCTTAGTAGTTACATTTCAATTGATCGAACAATTTGTGCGGCTGAAAAATACGAGTGGGAGTTTAGTCAAGTATTGCCTGTTGCACAAGCTGCAATACGCGTAATGGGCGGTGTGAATTCAAGTATCTTGATGTTGACCAACGTTCCGGGAATTGCCAATGGCAGAACATACAATGTCAGAGTTCGTCCGGTTTATTTCAATGGAACAAAAGGCGAATGGGGCACAGCGCAATGTTTGAGCACTGCAGCTTCAGGAATGATTGTTCAAAATGACAACAGCAATCCTATAATAGAAACAGTGGTAACACCAACCTTTGAAATTTATCCCAATCCAACATCTGGTGAACAGGTTCAATTGATTTGGAAAGATGGTGCTGATGCACACGATGAAGTGACCGTTTGGGATTTACAAGGCAAGCGTGTTATGAACCTTAGCTTTAATCAATCAGAGTCGAATATTTTAACATTACCCACAGTGGGACTAGCGGATGGAGTATACTTCGTTCGATGTGGGCAAACGGTCCAACGTCTTGTGATCAATAGATAAACAAAAGAGAGACATTTAGTCTCTCTTTTTTACTTTCGCTCGTTTTATTTTCCCTTCCATTACACCGTTTTTTCGGTTGTGCTTTCCGGGTTTATCCTTGTCGAATTCTTCCATGGCATTGGGTCTATTCTCACAAGCTTTGGACGGTCGTTTGTCCAAGAAAATAATCTTGATAGAGAACATTAAAGGCTGCCATTTTGTATTGAGTACATTCATGGTGGGCCATTTTTCTCTCCATGGAACAATGGTCAGTATTGGCGTTTCCATCACGCCCAAAGCATAGAAGCCAGGAAAGAATTTTTTTCCAATGCCCAATTGGTAGTTGATACCCCCTTGAAATTTGTACGGCAGCGTTGCAGGGAGTTCTATATTGCCCCCTTTGGCTTTGGTTCGCTGAACAAACTGAAAATCTGCGGCAATCACGGGTCCATGATGAATCCACTTCAGATCGGAAATTTGCCACATGTCAATGGCTTTGGCATCTATGCCAATGGTGTGTAAATTGAATTTGGTTTTTAAATCTGATGAAAGAATACTATTGCTTTCTTTTCCCGGATAATCGCCATTAAATCGTTCCATTCCTCTCAGTGCGTAATATCTACCGCCTGCTTCCCAATAATCAAAGTATTTGAGTTTGGTTTTCATCCAGCAACGGTGCCCATCAACCATCCAGCCCGCTTTGGGCGTCGCCGTGAGCTTACCATCATATACCAATGAAGCAGAATCTTGTCTGGGACTGTTGTATAAGGCAATGTCTTGTCTAAAGTTGATGGGAGCCATTGCTGTTGCTCCAAGTGAAATAGACCAACCTTTGTCAAGAAAATCAGGCTCTGCATGCAAAGGACGATTTTGCCTTTGTCCATGTGCGGAAATCGCCAAGAAAAGCCCAAACAATAAAAAACTCCAATTCTTCATCTTAAGATTTTTTTCAAAGATGAAGAATTGGAGCCTACTTAAATCAGAGATAAAATTTTGTTTTCCACCGCCTCGGTGTTCCAAATTTCTTCGATATTGGGCATCGCCAATACTTCGTTCATGATTTCATCTTGTCTAATTCCATTGGACAAAGCTTGGTGGTAGGGAATGTGACTAAAAGTAACTTGCGAGTACAAAGGCAACCATTTATCAGGATGTTTTGTGCTGAACCAACCTTCAATTTTTTTCTGCAACAAGAATCGTGGATCTGCAGTCAAATCGCGCATTTCAATGTAGTTGCGCAAAGCAAGTTCAAGAATGGCATCGCCGTTTGGCTTTCTTTCTTTGGCATATTTGGGCAAAGCTTCTTCCCAATTCTCATTGGTTTCATCCAAAATTCTTTCCAGCTCAGAGCAGTCCTCAAAACTTGCATTCATTCCTTGTCCATAGAAAGGAACAATCGCATGTGCAGCGTCACCGACCAAAGCCACATCTCCGCCAATATTCCAAGGTTCACATTTGACCATAACCAAACTCGACGTGGGATGATTGAAATAATCTTCTATCAATTCGGGCATTAATGCTTTTGCGTCTGGAAAGTACTGGTCAAAGAATGCGTGTACGTCTGTTTCTGTTTTTATTTTCTCAAAACTTACCTTGCCTTCAAAAGCCATAAACAAGGTACACGTGAAAGAGCCATCGGGATTGGGCAATCCAATCATCATAAATTCTCCTCGTGGCCAGATGTGTAGGCAATCTTTTCTCAATTGGTGCGTCCCATCTGGATTTGCGGGAATTTCCAATTCTTTGTAACCGTGCTCCAAATATTTCTGTGAGTAGTCAAAGCGGTCCATGCGCATCATGCGATTGCGGACGGCGCTGAAAGCGCCATCGGTGCCAAACATTCTATCATATTGGAATGTGGCTTCACCATTAGGGGTTTTGAATACAACTTGCTTTTTATCCAAAACTACATCTTCACATTTGTGGTCAAAGTACAATTCCACATTGGGGAATTCTGCAGCACAATTCAGTAGCGTTTGGTTCAATAGTCCGCGTGAAACGCTGTAAATGGCTTGACCTTCTTTGCCATAGGCTTGGTAGGTCAAAGTACCGTCCACAGCATGCATTAAACGACCGTACATGGGCAAGGCGACTTTGTTGATTTCCGTCTCGATTCCCGCGCCAATTAAGCCTTTCCATCCACGATCACTAAGGGCTAGGTTGATACTTTTTCCTTGTACAATTTTCATCTTACGTATGTCTGGGCGACGATCGTACACTTTTATATTGTGTCCTCGCTTGGCCATGTATATGGCCAACAGGGTACCGGCTAAGCCGCTTCCTACGATGGAAATTTCTTGCTTCATGTTATGCAATTTTGTCCAATGCTTGACTTAAATCTTCAATTAAATCCTCTTCATCTTCAATTCCTACACTCAATCGCAGCAAGGAATCAGTGATACCTGTTTTGATTCGTTCTTGAGCGGGTATGGATGCGTGTGTCATACTAGCGGGATGACCAATCAAGGATTCCACTCCGCCCAATGACTCGGCCAAAGAAAATACTTTTGTGTTACTTGCCAAAATTGATGCATCCTCAAAGGAATCTGTTTTTAAGGTGAAGGATATCATTCCACCAAAATCACGCATTTGCTTTTTGGCAACGGCATGATTGGGATGTTCTTCAAATCCTGGCCAATAAACTTTCCCCACTTTGGGATGGTTTTTCAAATAGTGGGCTACGACTTTTCCATTATGGCAATGGCGTTCCATACGTACATGCAAGGTTTTTAATCCGCGCATCACCAAAAAACTGTCCTGTGGTCCAGGAGTAGCGCCACATGAGTTTGCGATAAACGCGAGTTGCTCATACAATCCGTCATTGTTGGTGCAAATAGCACCCATGATGACATCGCTGTGTCCATTCAAATATTTGGTTGCGGAATGCATAACAATATCTGCGCCCATGTCCAATGGATTTTGAAGATAAGGCGAAGCAAAGGTGTTATCAATTACACTAATTAAGTGGTGTTTTTGGGCAATGCTCACCATGGCTTCGATATCGATAATTTTCATCATCGGATTCGTTGGTGTCTCCACCCAAATCATCTTGGTTTTTTCATTGATTGCACCCTCAATGGCAGCAAAATCGTGCATATCTACAAAGTGAAATACGATTCCATACTTTGCAAAAACCTTGGTGAACATGCGATAAGAACCGCCATACAAATCGTCCGTAGCAATTACTTCATCACCAGGAACCAACAATTTAATAATGGCGTCAGCTGCGCCCATTCCACTAGAAAAACACAAGCCATGTTTGGCATTTTCTAATGCGGCCAAACATGCTTCCAACGCTACACGAGTTGGATTTTTTCCTCGGGCATATGCGTAACCTTTGTGGTCGCCGGGTGCATGTTGCACGTATGTTGAAGTTTGATAAATAGGTGTCATGATGGCCCCTGTAGTAGGGTCCGGTTCTTGGCCAGCGTGAATGGCCTTGGTTCCAAATTTCATGGTATTAAGATTGTTCTTTTTGTTTTCTTCTTTTTTGTCTCAAATAGGTGTTGACCAATATGGCTGTCGTTACAACCACAAAGCCCAAAATGATGAGATCAATATTGTTCTTGACTGTTTCAAATTGTCCCAAGAAATATCCCGCAGAAGTAATGGTCCCAATCCACATGGCACCTCCGATAATGTTGTAGAACATGAATGTCTTGAAGTGCACGTTAATAACGCCTGCCAATATTGGCGCAAAAGTTCTAATGATGGGCAAGTAACGTCCTAGAATGAGGGTCTTTCCTCCATGACGATGATAAAAATCTGTTGTGACGTCGACATATTTTTTCTTGAACAACCAACTTTCTTTTCTATCTAATGCTTTTTGGCCAAAGTATCTTCCAAACCAATAACCAAAGGTGCTTCCAGCACTAGCCGATAAGAACAAATACAACATCAGCATTTCTATGGGTACACCAATTAATTCCGGCTGAGTAGCACAAATCAATCCGGTTAGAAACAACAAAGAATCGCCAGGTAGAAAGAATCCGAAGATCAAACCATTCTCGGCAAAAATTGTAATAAGCAATAGCGTCAATCCACCGAATTGAATGATTATTTCTGGATTGGCCAACTTTCCTATGAACTCAAATATCTCCACGTTGGAAAGATACAAAAGGAAAAGGCTGCACGAATTGAAATGACCAAAGATTTAAAACAAAATGCTTGATGTCAGTTTGATGACCCAATTGTTTTTTTCGATGGTGTCTTGGTAAGGCCCGAATCTATAGTACGTGCTTATACCAAGTCGGTTGAGTTGCTCAGAATATATATCCAACAGATGCAACCCTGCCTCGTAATAACCAAGAGGATAATCCTGTATGTCCAGATTGGGCGTGACATCCGATGAATTTAATTTCCCCCATCCGGCGTTGCAGCTGTAGGCCAATCGGGGTTTGCACTTTTCTTTGATGAAAAGGGGATTGTTCCATTGGTACATCACAAACACTTGAGCGTATTCTCGGGCGTATCGGGTATTGTTGTACATGGTTTGGAAAGTAGTAGGAATCGTAATGTTTACGTTGCGATGACTTAAACTGCCTCGTGATGAAATCATCTCTGTCCAAGGCACAATACCACTGATTTTCCCTGTTTCAAAATTGACACGAATATCTCCTGCATAGGCGGAATGAAAGGTTTTGTCAATGAGCAATTGGAATCTTGTGAAAGGATAATATTGTCCTGTAAAACAATTGCCTTGTGTCTTTGCCAAACGAAAAACGGGCCAATATCCACCCAGTATTTTTTCTTTGTTCAAGATTCTTTGTCTTTTTTCTCCTGGTGCCCATCTGATGGTGGTGCGTATTTCGGTTAGCTGATATTTGCCGTTGAAATCTTCTCCGTTGCTCAAGCGCTGATATTCAAAGTAGCTGGTTTTTTGAAAATCATTTGCGTCCACCATGATGCGAATGGTATTCATAAAGGGCATTTCAATGTGACCATGCCAGCCTTGGTAACGATCCATTTTATTCACAAAAAAGGCATAAGATGAAGCGGCGAAATTGGGTCGGTACGCAGGAAGCTGATGTTGACCGCTTTCGGAAACATCTTGAACATAGCCACCGCTAATGTGAAGTTTGAAATCTGAAGAATGCCATTTTATTTGCGCTGCATATTTGTGTCCGTTGTCTTTAAAACCATAAGCGTAATATCCGCCTATCGACACCTGCGGATGGAAATCGCTGTTGGTCATTCCTCCCAATCCAAGTCGATAACCTTCAAATCCATTGTATCGCAAAAGTTTGTCAATCTCCCAACTGAATTTTTTTTGCTTGATTCTTCCTTCGGTTAATTCTTGAATAAAATCTACGTTATCAAAAAATTGTTTGGAGACCGCCAAACTGTCGATGACGTAGTAGGTCATCGAATCACGTTCGCTCAATGGGTAGGGTCTGTGCTTCGCCCATTTTTGTTGGTCTGAATCAATGGCTTCAAGCGGGTAATCGAGCACGATGGCATCAAAATTATGATTGGATTTTTCTAGAATTTCAATTTTTGACAAGTGTGTTTTTAGCTCTAGAATGAAAGGTATTTTATCTTCCGGTTTTTTTGAATCGTTGATGATGTAAGTGATAAAGGCATTGATGTCTGTTGGGAAATACCAATCTTGGATCAAATTGAAATCCTGTTGGATTTTGACAAAGAAATTTTCTTCGTGAACAAAGGGTTCAGCGGAAATTCTGACCAAGGCATACTGTGGTGTACGGATATGCAAAACACCTGTCATGGCATTGTCTGCAAATCGCGGAAGTGGTTTAAAGGAAATGACGAACGTGGTATCCTTTTCAAACACCAAAGTATCTTCCATTTTGTAGGAATATCGATCGATGCTGCGCGGACCCAATGGTGAGAGATAAACATTCTCCATAATTTCAAAGTCCGCTTCATATGCGTTGAAACTTTGGAACGAAGAACCTAAGATCGTGAACTGCGGCATGGCTATGCCACTGACTTTGTTCAAAATGATTTTTTCAAATCGTTGGTCAGTAGGTGCATGATGATATTCTGAAACGCATTCAGATAGGAAGAAATCATTCACCGCATGCAAGGAATCAATGGATGGATTGATGCCCTCTTTGATTGTGACTACTGTTTTCGAATATTGCTCGTATTGGTAGGGTTTTAGATCTTGAATGTTGTTTTGCTTGGCGGATTTGATGGTTTGTCTTATCACCCGATATGCAGGGTCTTCAGTGGGCGTAATTTTGAGTACTTGCAATTGGTCGTCCAAATTGGGAACCATGATTACCCAGGGATTTTCTCCATTCCAACAAGCAGTGGTTTTTTGAAAACCTATTTGTGAAATTTCAAAACAGGCTTTGGGTTTAAGGATTAGTTCGATCTCACCATTGATGTCTGAAATGGCCCCTGATGTCTGACCGACAGCTTGTAACGAAGCAAAGCCTATGGGACTTTTGTATTGCGCGTCCTTGATTTGAATTTTTATTTGGTTTTGGCTCAATAGCTGTTGAGCGACCAAGAAAAAGAAGAACAAAAGGTGGAGTTGTTTTTTCATAAGTCAGTCGAAAGATACTGAACATTTTTTTGTTTAAAAGGGCAATGGGAAAACGTGATATGACGGGTGGTCTGGTTTAGTTTCGTTGCATGAAGAAAAGTTGGATTTTTCGATTGCTTTTTGTTGGTTCGATTGTAGGCTTGCTTTTGTTTTTTTGGTATTCCTTTAGGCAATACCAAATGTCAACATCTGATCCACTTGCGCAAGTAGATGAGCGTGTCGAATGGATGTTGGTGATTCATGATTGGAACAAGGTTGGACAGTGGATGGATCAAGATTCTTTGTCTGAAATCGGTTTTAAGGTACGATCAGACATGGAGCAATGGAAGAATTGGTCAGCGGAATATCCTGAGGTTCAACGTTGGTTGATGGAGCAACCCACATACATCTTTTGGGGCAAGGGTATTTCCAATAAAGTGATTTGGTCATGGGGACTTCCTGACAAATGGAGCGATGATGATTTGGCGAAGATTCAAGCTTACATTCCTCATTTGGAAGTGAAAGATGATGTTCTTTATTGGTCAATGGACGGCGGAGCTGTAGCGGCATGGAAAAGTTCAAATGAAGAATTGTCGGATATATGGAAGAAAGGAAAGGCTCAAATGGACGAGGCGCAGCCTGTGTCATGGATGGCCAAGCAAGGAAGCGGTTGGATATGTGTTGATTTTGATCGTTACCAATGGGTAGGTCTGATGTCTGCGGATTCAACCCGAGAGTGGAAAACAGGATGGCCGGTTGATACAGTTTCTTCTAAGTGGGTAGGCGCCAATGCACGCCACGCATGGATGGAGCAGGTGCCGGAATGGCAATTGGATTCTGCAACCCGTGCCAAGTTTAAAGTGTTTTCGATGGATACTTTGTGTGATTGCGACACATGGGAAGCATGGACGAATTGGCAATCCAAGTTGTGGACATTTGTTCAGTATGATTCCGGTTGGGTGGCCATGCAAAAAACGGCGGTACGTCCATGGAAATTATTATCTCCGTTGTTGAAAGATACAACCTCTCAGGTGAAGCGATTCTTGGCTCCGAATCTGATGCCACCGATCCATGGTCACGGAGGACCTGGTGGATGGCGATTGGCAGAAAATTGGAATTCAGGAATTTTATTGGCTACAGATACGGCTACTTTAAAGGCATATCATGCGGATACATCCTCTTTCTCTGCTTTGAATTTTCCTGTGGCTGCTGGGCGAAGAATATATCGCGAGATGTGGAATGAGGGTGAAGGTGATTTGAAATATTCGCCTGTGCAAGTTCGTCATTGGTTGATGGGCAAGGCCAAAGGGGAGATGAATATTTTTCTTGCTGACGAGCCCAACAAATGGATAGTTCAATTAAGGGCTATAAAATGACCGTCCCAAAGTATTGTGCCAATTGAATTTTGATTTTTTCCAATTGGGTTTTGTCTTGCATCAAAGCAAAAACTTGCTCCTCTTCTTCCTTCTCTAAATGCTCAATTTTTAGTGTTGTCTCATGAAGCAATTTTTTAACTTTCACCAATTTTAATCGGTGAATGACATCCAAACATGCTTTCTTGATAAACGTCTCCTCGGATGCTGTATAGATTTGATGCTCCTCCCATCTTGAACTTAATTCATATGGGGTGGTGATCAAATCAGTTGTTGATTGACTAATCCCTCTGTCTTCATGAAAGGTGAAATGCTTGAGTTCGGGATATACCAAATCGTCCAAGAAGGCAACATAGTCGTGGTATATTTTTTTAAGAATATCATCCTCGATATGCAGCTGGTCTTTTTCCAATGATGTCACAATCAATTCCGCTACCGATCCAGTGTAATTTTCCTGCTCTCCATTTTCACCTTCGTGGCTCAACTCAACACTGTAATCTCCATAGGTAAGCAACAATCGAAGTATTTCTTTTTCTATGA
>JBDLUK010000105.1:0-26746 GCA_039805365.1 Bacteroidota bacterium
GATATTCCTGTGACTTGATGACCCTCACGCTCAACCTGCAGAACCCACCCTGGTCTGTGACTTATATCTCGGCTGATGAAAATTCTTGCCATTTTTTTAACTTGTCCAAGCAATACGAAATACAATTTTCTGCATCGCTATTGCGATATTCGAACTGCAAAAGTGGGTTCTCTAAACCTGTGCTAAACGCCACGTGAACTTCAAATTCATTTTGGTTTTTGGTACAATAAACACCCAATGGCAATTGACAACCGCCTTCCATTTTCTGAAGCAAGGTGCGTTCGATTGCGATGGTTTCTTGTACTTCGATGTGGTGAATTTTCTTGAGTACATCAAGCGTTGTTGAATCGTCTCGTCTGCATTGCCACCCTAATACTCCTTGTGCCGGTGCAGGGACAAATGATGTAGGATCCAACAATTGAACATGGAACTCTGAGAGATCAATATTGAGGCGCTCGATTCCAGCTGCTGCAAGCATCAATGCGTCGCAATGGCCATCGCGTAATTTTTGAATACGTGTTGGAACGTTGCCACGAATATCGACGAAGCTGACATCGGGTCGAATGTTTTTGATTTGGGTTTTTCTTCGCACAGAAGACGTTCCAATTCTGCTGTTCAATATGAAAGACAACGGCAAATCACTTTGAAAAAAATCTTTTTTGGTGATGAGAATATCTCTTGGGTCAGCGCGGTTACTAACCGCAGCAATGATTAATTTTTCATGAGGTGCAGTTTCAAGATCTTTGTGTGAGTGAACGGCAATGTCAATCGTTCTGTCCATCAATGCTTGTTCAATCTCCTTGGTAAAAAATCCTTTCCCTTCAATTTTATCAAAACTTAAATTCTGTATTTGATCTCCTCTGGTACTGATAATTTCAAGTTGGGTTTCAATACCCAGTTGACCAAGTATATTTTGTGTATGATGAGCTTGCCATAGGGCAAGTTCACTGCCTCTGGTACCAATGATTAAGGGCTTTGTCATTTTAATTTTTTTGATGTTCCAACAAAACGGCTTTGGCCATCTTCATGGGAACTGAGATGTATTTTTTCTCCATGTAATCAAGGATACGATCCAAAGTAGCTTTTGCCTCTTCATCCAAGGATGCTAGTTCCTTATGAAATACACTTCCTACTGCTGTATCTCTAATTTCTTTGATCGTAGTTGGAATATTCTGCATCGCCAATTCAATCTTTCTTTCTTGAACCATATGGCGGTGCTCAATTAAACCAGACAATACAATCGGTTCACATTGCTCCAAGGCCTGCTCTCGAAATGCGATATTCTCTGAAGTGATCTTTTGAATGCTATTCATGTCAAAAAATCCAACATCTTTTTTATTCTTGATGCAAGGATGAACGTTGCCAGGTAATGCTAAATCGACAATGAACTTTGTTTCAGAAGACAATTCATCAATCATCTTTTCATTCATCAAATACTCTGTCGAACCAGTACATATAATCCATGCAGAAGGTTGGATTAGGCCGGAATAGAAATCGTCCATTTCGTGTGAAACACCATTTGAAAAACGTGTCGCAATCTCAGATGCATTTTCGATAGAACGATTGAATACATGGACATTTTGGTATCCACCATCTTCTAAGAATTTGGCAAACGTGCCAATTATTTGACCCGCACCAACAAGGCCAATTGTACCGTTGATTGGAATGTTTTGCTCTTGAAATGCACTCCAAGCAATGGAAACAACAGAAACTGGTTTTCTTCTTAAGTCAGTTTCGGTAAAAACTTGTTTGGAAGATTTGATGCACTGTTTCATCAATAAACGCAGTGCTTCACCTGCCATTCCATTTTTGATACTGTAGTCGTATGCAGCTCGCATTTGACCTAGTATTTCATGCTCACCTATAACTGCAGAGTTCAAACTTGCTGCAGTCCGCAACGCATGGTTGACAGCATCCTCACCAGTAAGTCGCAAACAATTTTGAACGATGTATGGAATATCCAATTCATCGGACTGCTTGAAGATGTCTAGTATTTTTTGAGTGAGACCCGAGCAGACGTAATGATCTACAGTGAATATCCATTCCACGCGATTGCACGTACTAACAAACATAAGCTCTTCGCATCCGATAGCTCCTTTCAATTCTTGAATTTTTGATTCAAGCATTTGATCGGGTATATGAAATTGACCAATCGTTTCCAATGGAAACTGATGATGGCTCATACTGATGATTTGTAGTTCCTTCACCCTACAAAGGTCGTTGCACACGGTTTTTTAATTGTCACTGTTTTGTCAAACGACAAGGATAATATCTGATAGATGTCAAGATTTTTTTAGTCGTTCCTCAATAAAGTGTAAAGGCAGTAAAGATTGAATTCCTTTGATGTGAATGACGCTTCCAGATTGGCTTGTAAGAAGTACGTCCATTTGCTCTTCTTGCTTTAGTTCATACTCCAGCAAAGCCTGACGGCAGCTGCCGCATGGTGCCAATGGTTGATCAACTCTAAAATTTTCAGGATGAACCGCAATGGCGATGGCCTTTATTTTTTCATTGGGGTATTGCGCGCCAGCATAAAAGACTGCAACTCGTTCTGCGCACAGTCCACTTGGAAAAGCCATGTTTTCTTGGTTATTTCCAGTTACGATAACACCATTTTCAAGCAATACAGCTGCACCTACTTTGAATTGGCTGTAAGGCGCATAAGCTTTTTGTGTAATGTCTTTTGCTTGATGTATGAGCATTTGAAATTCTTGTGGCAGTTGTTTTTCGTCCGAGTGCAACGTATATTCGAAAGAAAATGTCTTTGAGGAGATTGGCATTAATTTGTCGTCATTATTGTGTTAAGACAAAATAAAGCGTTAATTAGCAAACAAGATCAAATCATTGTCTATTTGGAGTCGATTCAGCAAATATTGCAAACCTATCAATCCATTTCTCTCAAGGAAATGGATGGTGTGGCTTTGATGAATCGAACGGATACCAAGTATATCATCTCCAAGGAGGAACTTCTAGACGTGCTCAAAGAGGTCTCGGGTCATTATCGAATTTTGGATATCAACGGTGTAAGAAATAATCACTACCGTTCGCAATATTATGATACGCCTGATTTTTATTTTTATAAGCGACACCACAGTGGTAAGAAGAATCGACTAAAGATTAGAAAGCGATTATACGTAGAAAGTAATCTCACTTTTTTGGAGGTTAAATTCAAAAGTAACAAAGGAAGAACAGAGAAGGATAGGATGAAATTGGTGGAGCTGAATGCTGATTTAACAGAGGACAACCTCCACTACATCTCTGAAACTTCTCATTTTGAGGAGTTGATTGAGCCTAAATTATTAAACTCCTTTGAGAGAATTACATTGGTAGATCAATCTCTCCCGGAGCGCATCACCATTGATTTGGATTTAGGTTTTGAAATGGATGGTCGCGTGTTAAGTATTCCTGACTTGGTAATTATTGAGGCCAAACAAGAAAGACAAAATAGACATTCTGTATTTTTGAGCGCACTTAAAAAGCGTTTGATTCGTCCAGAAAGTATTAGTAAGTATTGTTTGGGTGTGGCTTTGATGACAACAGAGAAGTCAAATATGTTTAAAGAAAAAATTAGAAGAATAAATAAAATCACAAATGGAAATTATCAATACAATAATTGAAACTATAGCAGGCCAACTAGGGGCGTGGATGCAGGTTATGCCAACGCCTGCTGACATTCCAGCCGCAGAAATTCAGGAAAAGTTCAAACCTTTGGGTGCAATGAAATTAGCCAATTGGGAAGATTTGTTGGAGATGGTGATTCGATTGGGTGTACACATGTTGTTTGTTACATTGATTGTTCGTTTTATCTATTATCCCATTGCAAAGCGTAAAGATTTTTTATTCACCTATCTCCTTTTTAGTATTTCCATTTTCTTAATGTGTTTCATGTTGGAAAGTGTAAAACTTGAAATGGGATTTGCATTGGGTTTGTTTGCTGTTTTTGGAATTATTCGTTATCGCACGGATGCTATTCCTATCAAAGAAATGACATACCTATTCATCATAATTGGTATGTCAGTGATGAATGCATTAATCAACAAGAAAATTTCTCTGATTGAATTGGTTTTTGCCAACATGGCTATCATAGGGTTGACCTATGGTTTAGAGAAAGTATGGTTGTTGCGTCACGAGTCACAAAAGATTATTCTTTATGACAATATTCATTTGATTAAAACAGAGCGTCACGATGAGTTGCGCGCTGACTTAGAGGCCAGAACTGGAATTAAAATCAATCGAGTAGAAATTGGGAAAATAGATTTCTTGCGTGATACCGCTTTATTGAAGATCTATTTTTATGATGACGAGCAACCGTCACAAATGGACGAAACTTTTTCGCAGAATATTAACGCGTAAGCAGAACTACAGCGGAGGCTTCAACGCCCAATTCCGCGCCAACAAAACCTAGTTTTTCGCTGGTTGTTGCTTTGATACTGACACAGTCATTGGGGATATTGCAAATTGATCCAATGACTGTTTTCATCTCCTCTACACGCTTTAAAATTTTGGGTCGCTCTAGATTAATTGTGGCATCTAGATTATTCACCTTCCAACCTTTCTCACTGATTTTTTCCATCGTGGATACCAAAAGTTTCTTGGAGTCGATGCCTTTGTATTGCGCGTCTGTGTCGGGAAATTGAAAACCGATGTCTCTTAATCCCGCTGCTCCCAAAATCGCATCGCAAATCGCATGCAATAGCACGTCTGCATCTGAGTGACCCAATGCGCCTTTGTCGTGCTCAAATTGCACTCCGCCTAACCACAGTTCTCGACCTTCTACCAATTGGTGGATGTCGTATCCGTATCCTACTCTAATGTCCATTATTCAGCTGGTTCTTCATCGTTTGATTTGTCCCCAACGGCAAAGCGAAGTGAGAAGCGTAATGTATTCGCCAATGGGTTTTGTTGCGTTGTGCTTACCAAATAAGACATGTCAATGGTCAAAACTTGGTACTTTAATCCTGCACCAAGTGTGATGAATTGGCGATTTCCTTTGGTCAAGTCTTCATAAAAATAACCGGCACGTACAGCAAACTGATCGGCATACCAATATTCCAATCCTCCGCCAAAATTAATCTCGCGCAATTCTTCTCTACCTATACTTCCTTTGACCACTTGGCTATTGTTGTCCAATTGTCCTGGAGCATCATAAAATGATTGCAAAATACCCGTAGCAACACCGACATTTCTATCGTATCCTGACACCAAAGTGTCACCATTGTAAATGGGTGGTGTAGGAACCAATAACTTGTTTAAATCCAATGTCAAAGTAATCTTATTGTAATCATCCAAATAAGTGGTAACAGCAGTTCCTAGGCGCAAGTTGGTAGGGATGAAATCACGATTGGCGGTGTTTGTGTACCTCATTTTAGCACCGATATTGCTGATGTTGATACCCGCATTGACGCCAACTTTTTTCCCTTTGATTCGCAAGTCTTGGTTGGTGTAAAAGCTGGAAATATCAACGGCTCCTGTTCTTCCTGGTTTGCTTTCTGCGCCTTGAATATTTGTACTTCCTGTCAAATTTGAATTGACAAATCTTCCGGTAAAGCCAACCCCAAAATTCTTGCTTAGCTTTTGACTAACCCCCAAGTCCAATGCAAACTCGGCTGGAGTAAAGTCACGAATACTCGTTCCGTATTCGTCCGTGAATGTAATATTTCCCAAAGAAAAATATCGAAGTGAACCGCCCACTGCACGGTTTTTATCCAATTTTTTATAGCCACTCAAGTATGACAATGACATGTCGTTGACCAATGATCGCAACCAAGGTGAGTATGAAACAGAAAACTCCATTGGCTTTTCGCTAAAGCAAAGTTTTGACATGTTCCAATGTACACTGTTGGCATCCGGAGATAACGCAACACCTGCATCCCCCATTGCACCAGATCTTGAATCAGGGGCTATCATTAAAAAGGGAACAGCCGTGGTTATGGTGTTCAATTGTACTTGCTGCGCCTTATCACTCTGTGAAATCAACTGTCCTTGTGCTACATTGGTTTGTAGAAGGACTGCAGTAAGGGCGCCAATTAAAATTCTTTTCTGTAACATTTCGTTTCAAATATACGGCTCATCTTAGAATCACCAATTTTTCATACTTCTCCGCGGTTTTACCCTCAGGATTTTGAACATGCACGCGGTATACATAAGCTCCTTTTCCAATGGAATCGCCAAAATCATCTCGACCATCCCAATGAATACCTTCCGTGCGAAAACCAGTGCAAGTCTGCTGAGAGAAAATGGTTTTCACCAATTTTCCGCTAACAGTGAAAATCTGAATGGTAATATCCAAATCCTGACATGCTTGATTATGTTCAAAATAAAAATTTGTGGAGGTGGTGAATGGGTTGGGAAAATTCAACAATTGTCGAATTACCAATTCTTCATTCTCTGCCACAATAAAAGATAACTCTGAAGTAGATGAATTATTGTGTGTATCCCATGCCTTGACTGTTAGCGTATGCTCTCCCGTAGACAATTGATTCCATGGATATTTGACTGCCCCTTTCTTGTATGTATTCAAGTTGGATTCAAAGTACTCATTTAGGATTACGGGTTGGTTTGATTTTTCATCAATGACAGCGGTGATGTCATGACCAATCCCATTTCCTGCAGTGTTGATTCCGTTTTCATCCTGAAAAACGGCCAAAAGTATAGGATCTGGATGGGTAGTACCTCCATTCACGAAGCTACTGTCGTTCATGAACAATTCAATCTTTGGTCCTTGATTGTTGAGCACGGCACCTGCACTTGATCCTCCAACTCTGAAGCTTTGGTTGGAACCATGGGCATCATTCAAGCCTGTTGTAGCATAATAAGCAATCCTTCCAAATCCCGAACTATAATTGATGTCATATGGAACAGGGAAAGAGAATTCAAAGACACCATTGGTTACACTGGCCTTTCCTTTGAATAATATTTTATTGTAACTTTTGTAATTTTGTACAACGCCACCATCATTGTTTTGAGTGTTGATACTTGTTGGTTTGTCATAGACAATTGGATAAATCAAACCATTGAATTCCGTAAGAATATTGCCTTGATCGTCCACAACCTGACCACTGATTTTGGCTTCTGACAAGGCTTTTAAAGTGTCGTTGAATTGTTGGATGTCAATGTTGTTGATTTTGGTTGTTTCCACACCGTACTTGGGGTAGTTCAATTTTAATGCAGGATCTCCGAGCAAGCTAAAATTGGGCTTGCTATCATTCCCTGCAGCTACGCCATTTTTGGTTAACATATTGATTTTACCCAAAGTCAGTTCTGGATCGGTTGCATCGTTCAATGCGTGCTCATAAAAAGACAAATCCATTTCAAAATTCTCCCCACTAAATACGACGCGGGTTGTTGTCAACATAGCAATTGCACCGCCATTAGGATTCATCACCAAAAGCTCGCCAGCGCTCTTATAGGATGGATCATCGAATCTTGCCAATTCGCATGTAGCGGTAAGGAATACTGGAAGTTTATACAAATTATCGAAGGCCTGAATGGTTGGAATATCTAAGATGCGTTCATGTGCCCAACCTCTTTCACCGCCATGTCCAACGTAGGTGACAATCAATGACCCTGCATTTACACGGTTTTTAATAGCGGTTTCTACAGCAGAATAACGTTCACCCCCGGGTGTGGTTTGCTGTGTATAGGCATCCATGTATATTTTTTGGATGTCGTATTCAGGGAAGTTTCTGGCTACAATTCGTGTCAATGAGTCGGCACTAATTAAATGCACTTGTTCGTATGCGCCTCCGCTGCCATCCTGATCGTCGGCTACAAAGGTTAACTGATTCCTCCAAACACCCATTGATGAATTGGATTGTGTTGTATTGCAATTTTCATCAGTGTTGATTTTTTCATTTACACTGATGTAGGCTTTTATTTTTCTCAATGAAGCTTGAGCTTCCTCAGCGCTCTCTGCCGGAATTCGACCCACTCCACATTCTAATCCTCCCAGTGACGATGCATCATCATCATCGGTCAGCATAACAAAGTAATCATCGCTGACTGATGAAGACAATGGAGAAAGACTGTAATCGGATTCAAATACAATGACATTGAAGCCTTTCTGTACCTCCAAACCTCGGTTGGTGTTGTAGGCGCCATCTCCCAGCATCAATAGATTTTTAGGTTGTAAATCGGCATTGCCATTGGCACGGTCATAGAGCATTTTCATCAATTGACGAATGGCGGTTACATCGGGATTCCCGCTGGAAAATTCATGGTATACTTGCTGGGGTGTTGTAACTTGAACAATCATTCCTTCTTCACGATGTATTTGTGCAATTTGCTCTGCAATACTTAAATGAAGTGGTGCAGATACAATTACCAAATCGACGTCATTCCATGCATGTAAATCTTGATTTTCAATTTTTCCACGTGGCGCAACGTTAAAAACAGTATTGTTAAAGAATACCACAAATTCACGTAGTTGATCATGCGGATATTTCCAGGATACGGTTCCGTTGTTGTTTTGGAAAATTACCCTTGATGGAAAAGCTGGATTGGTAATGTCCCATACTTGAGATGCATTGGCTGCATTGCTCAAGATGTACTCTGCAATTTGTCCTGCTCCTATGTTAGTAGTATCCCTGATGCGCATCTGAACCCCACCAAAAACCATGTTTCTTGTGACATTTACAGATACATAATCCATCCAGGCATTGGCATCAGCATTGCCTGGATTGAATCCAAAGCTAGTGGCGATGCTATTTCCTGTTGGAACAATATTCATCCATTGTGAAACCAAATTTGCATAGTTCGATGTAGATGTTCCACCAACGGGTGAGGCGGATACTGATCCAGATTGACCAGCGATGTTGTAGGTGACGCTGCTACTTTGTCCTACTGTTTGAACAGCTGCGTTGAATTCAACAAAGGCATTTCCTGTCAGTTGTGTGAAGTTGAAATTGTATGCTACAGCGTTTCCACTGTTCAATGATTCACCGTAGAATTCCCGGCCGGCCTTTCCGATATTCACTAGTTCGTTTTCGACAAAAGCAAAATCTTGGTATTGAGTAACGGTATGTGTGGAAGTACTTGTGATTTCAGTATTATCTTGAATTCGAAGAGGTTCACCATCATCAATTCTCACATAATAATAGGCACTGTCTGAATAATAATGTTTGCTAGGAACCCAACGGTTTTTATTAGATCCGGAATGGTATTTTAAATTCCATTGGTCAGGGCCTTCAGCATAGAAAAGAATGTAATCGTTGCTGTTAAATATACCGTCTTGTTCACCACTAAAAAATATCGGAATTTTTTGTAAATCATCTGGACGAAATTGATTGTTTTTGGGTGACAAAAGATGCCCCCCATTTCCATAAACATTGATGGATTGAGGTGTTAATTGTGATACAGAAAGTCCCCAGCTTTCAAAGGTGCTTTTGTCAATTTTATATACGCCATCTTTGGTGGTTGCAAGTTGATACCACTTGCCTGAAGACAGCACAGAGTGCTCAGCGTAGGCGGATGATCCACCCCTAAATGATTGTTTTATTTTGTTTGTTCTAAATTGAACTTCAACATTCATCGAACTCCAAAATTGCCAAGATTTATTGTTCGCAAATTTTGGACAAATCAATAGAATTGTCTTCCAATGATCTTGCACCCATTTGTGTTCTATTTTATAAAGCTGGGTAGATTCAGAATTTTCGTTTGGTTGCCAAGAATTTTTTGGAGTTTTTATTTTATCGAAGTTTGGTGTCAGTTGGACTTTTTCAATTTCAAGTGCATTGGGATTTTTAATTTCAAAGGCGATGTAGGGAACCGAGCCACTTTCTTCCGTGAGCCAAATGGTATTCTTTGGCCACTCGATGGAATCAGAAAAAACATTCTGAAAAGAAAAAGTCGTCACGTCTTGACAATAACTGTTAATCGAAAACGTTATCAACATCAGACCCACAACGATAGAAAATCCGGTTTTTTTCATACTGCAAAGGAAATACGGTTATGGCGAACAAAAAAGAAGTTGATTTATTGTGTGGAATGTTGATAATTTAAAGAATTGTTGTATTATTGTAATCTAGATACTACAAGAATTAGGAGATCTTGCAATGAAGAAAGACAGCAAAATAGCGATAGGGGTGATGTTCATCGTCTTGTTTTTTGCCTTCCAAGGTAAAGCGCAAGACCCCGAATTTACTCAGTTTTATACAAGTCCAATGTATTTGAATCCTGCCTTTGCAGGTTCGTCTAAATGTCCGAGGTTGGTGATGAATTATCGCAACCAATGGCCGAATCTTTCCGGTGCTTTTATCACATCGGCTGTTTCTTACGATCAGCATGTGGACGCTGCCCGCGGGGGAATAGGTTTGCTGGTAGTCAATGATCGCGCTGCCCAAAGTACGCTCACTTCCAATACCATCAGCGGTATTTATTCGTACACACAGCCCATGGGTAAAAAGTTTACCATGAAGGCGGCTTTGCAAGTTACATATTTTCAAAAGTCGTTGGATTGGAGCAAGTTGACCTTTGGAGATATGATTGACCCTCGCAAGGGATTCATTTATGAAACAGCTGATATTCCTCGCGGTGGAAAGGCTACAGGTATTGACTTTTCAACAGGCTTGGTGGGTTACACAGATAAGTTGTATTTTGGTTTGGCTGTTCACCATTTGACAGAACCCAATGAGTCCTTGGTGGTAGGAACAAGTCGTTTGCCAATGAAGTACACAGGTCACATTGGAGCAATGTTGCCATTCAAGCGCAGCTTCAAAGGTGAAACATCTTGGTTGTCTCCCAACATCATGTACCGCAGACAAGGAGAATTCCAACAATTGAACTTTGGAACATACGTGAACAAGGGTCCAATCGTTGCGGGTGTTTGGTTCCGTGGTTTCATGTTCGGCAACAATTACAGAGATTCGTTTATCTGTACATTGGGAATCAAAACAGAACATTTCAACTTTGGTTATAGTTACGATATTACAATTTCTGAACTGACTCCCTCAACAGGCGGTTCTCACGAGCTTTCTGTGAGTGTGAACTTCCCTTGTGTAAGAAGGAAAGTGAAATTCAGATCAGTGGCTTGTCCATCGTTTTAATTAATTGAATAAAAAGAAAAGGAAATCATGAAAAACCGTTCAATTTATTTTGCCTTGTTGTCATTGCTTGTTTGCTCACAAGCAATGGTGTCTTGTAAAAAGAACAACTCAGGGGCTACGGCTTGGGAATATAACAATCCCGAAAATGGAGGTTTTACCAAGAATAAATACCGTGAACAGGAGACAGGTCCTGGATTGGTATTGATTGAAGGGGGAACTTTCACAATGGGTCGTGTTGAAGAAGATTTGAAATTTACTTGGGATAACGTTCCTCGCAGAGTAACAGTTTCTTCTTTCTACATGGATGAAACAGAGGTAACCAACCAATATTGGTTGGATTATTTGTACTGGATGAAGTTGGTTTACGGTGAGGAATTCCCAGAATTGGTGAACCGTGCATTGCCAGATACTTTGGTATGGCGTGAGAAGATGGAGTACAATGAGCCTTTCGTTGATTATTACTTCCGTCATCCATCTTACCGTGATTATCCTGTTGTTGGTGTGAATTGGTTGCAAGCCAATGATTATTGCCAATGGAGAACGGATCGTGTAAACGAGTTTATCTTGATTCGTGAGAAGATTTTGAAATGGAATACAGCTGCTCAAAACGCATCTGAACATTTCACAACAGAAACTTATTTTGCTGGTCAATACCAAGGTGAGCAAAAGTCGCCTGGTGTAAAAGACAACAACCCAAAAAACGAAGGTGGAAAGGGTTATCGTCGTGTTAGAATGGAAGATGGAATCTTGTTGCCAAGTTACCGCTTGCCTACCGAGGCTGAGTGGGAGTATGCAGCATTGGGATTGATTGGAAATTCTTTCCAAGAATTGGTAACGGATCGTCGTTCTTATCCTTGGGATGGTCACTTCGTTCGTAACGACGGAACTGATGGATCTTATTTTGGTTCTATCCGTGCCAACTTCGTTCGTGGTAATGGTGACTACATGGGGGTTGCGGGTGCATTGAATGACAACGCCGAAATCACAGCGCCGGTTTATGCATACCCACCAAACGATTACGGTTTGTACAACATGGCAGGAAACGTAACAGAGTGGGTAATGGACGTTTATCGCCCGTTGTCTGCAGAAGATAAATCTGAGTTCCGCCCATTCCGTGGTAACGTTTACCAAACTAAAATGTTGAATAGTG
Source organism: Bacteroidota bacterium (assembly GCA_039805365.1). Lineage (GTDB taxonomy): Bacteria > Bacteroidota > Bacteroidia > Flavobacteriales_D > Sanyastnellaceae > CAMCTV01. The sequence goes on from JBDLUK010000105.1 coordinate 12,193, forward strand.
ATGGAAGTATCGCTGACAAATACGACAAAAACATTTACGATATTGCTGGTGTAGATTCATTCTTGACCAAGTATGAGCGTGAAGCAAACCAACAGTCACACTTGACACCAGAGGATAGCCAATTGTTGACAAGCTGCAAGACCAAAGTAGAAGATGCTAAGGTGAAGAATCAAGAGCGCAAGTATGATGAAGCACAAGAGAAAATGGCTGAGGTGATGGAAGAGGTTACAAGTTCTGAATCTGTAATTGCGCCTGATCTTCGTGATGCAATTGCTGATTACATCACCAACACTTCGGGTCATCAAAAAATGCGCAATGTAAACGTGGAAGAGAACATCGATCGTCGCAATTACCAACGCGCGGATAACATCGACTACTTGGATGGAGATTATCAAAGTTCAATCTATTATGGTTCTGGTCAAATTGAGAAGGAGACCGACCAAAATAGAATGTACGACTGGGGAAGAACAACATTGGTGAACAACCGTACACGTGTTATCAAAGGCGGTAGCTGGAGAGATCGCGCATACTATACCATCCCTGGTACAAGAAGATATTTAGATGAGCGCCGTTCAATGGCAACATTGGGATTCCGTTGTGCCATGACCCGTGTAGGTAGCCCGGTGGGTATCGGAACTAGAGGTGAAGAAGACGAATAGTCCAAACGATATTTATTTATTTAAAAACCCTCAAGCAATTGGGGGTTTTTTATTTTTGTTCTTATGAAATCAACAAGGGAGACCATTTTTGAATGCTTCATGCACTTTCGAAATGTCACGACAGATACAAGGAACTTGTCCCAAGATTCAATTTTTTTTGCATTGAAGGGACAAAATTTTAATGGAAACGATTTTCAAGAAGAAGCTCTATTAAAGGGCTGCGCATTGGTTATAGTAGATGAAAAACGAGTTGATGACGAACGAATAGTAGAAGTCACAGATGTTTTGCAGGCACTACAGAATTTGGCTTTGGATTATAGAATGACTTGGGATTTCCCTGTTATTGCTTTGACCGGAAGCAATGGAAAGACAACCACCAAAGAATTGATGAGGGATGTTCTGGCCACTACTTATAAGGTTCACGCAACAAAGGGGAATTTGAACAATCACATAGGCATTCCACTTACCATTCTTTCAGCACCTGCGGATACTGAAATTGCTGTTATTGAAATGGGAGCGAATCATCAAAGAGAGATTGCTTCATATTGCAATTACGCACTTCCAACACATGGTTACATTACCAACATCGGTAAGGCTCATTTGGAGGGATTTGGAGGACCAGAAGGAGTGAAGAAAGGGAAAAAGGAGTTGTACGATTATCTGCATCTTTCGGGGGGGAAGATTTTTGTGAATCATGAACTACCATGTATGAAAGAGATAACGGACGGTATGGAGGTAATTCCTTTCCGATCAATGTCTCATTTTCAAGCCGAAGACAAGGGATACGGGATGAATATTTCTATTTCAGAGGATGGTGAGATATTTAATTTTGATTGTCATTTAACGGGACTCTACAACCTTTACAACGTGTGTGTTGCATGGGAGATTGGCCGTTATTTCAAAGTTTTGCCAAGCAAGATATCTCAAGCAGTTAGCGCATATCAACCTGAGAATATGCGTTCTCAATGGAAAGAAACCTCCAAGAACAAGCTGATTTTGGATGCATATAACGCCAATCCAACATCTCTAGAAAATGCTATCGTACATCTATCACAACAGCGAAATGCTGATATATTGGCAATTGTAGGTGAAATGCGTGAGATGGGCGACTCATCTGAAGCAGAGCATAAGCACATTGTGAATGTGCTTGAAGAACATCGAGTGCCTTCGATTTTGGTTGGAAAGGAGTTTGCCTTTGCTAGTGCGCAGCATGCATGGTTTGAGAATGTGAATGAATTAGTTCAATACTTGAATATGAATCCTATTGAAGGAAAATTAATTTTGATCAAAGGATCTCGAGGTATTCAGTTAGAGAAGGTGCTACCTTCCTTGTAAACCGCTTATTTTTGCAGAAGATGAAAACGAATTTTATAGAAGAATTGAAGTGGAGAGGAATGCTCCATGATGCGATGCCAGGCACTGAAGAATTGTTGATGAAAGGGAAAGTTCGCGGATACATAGGATTTGATCCTACAGCGGATTCTCTTGGTGTAGGAAACTTGGTTCAAATCATGACCTTGATGCATTTTCAGCGATGCGGCCATCAACCCATTGCCTTGATCGGAGGAGCGACAGGAATGATAGGCGACCCTTCTGGAAAATCGCAAGAGAGAAATTTATTGTCTGAAGAGCTTTTGCTCCATAATCAAGCCTGCCAGAAGAAACAGTTGGAAAAGTTTTTGGACTTTTCCGGAGATAATTCGGCCATCATTGTCAACAATTACGATTGGTTCAAAGATTTCTCATTTTTGGGATTCATCAGGGATGTGGGAAAGCGATTGACCATCAATTACATGATGGCCAAGGATTCTGTAAAGAATCGAATTACGGGTGCTGACAAGGAAGGAATGAGTTTCACTGAGTTCACTTATCAATTGATTCAAGGATATGATTTTTACCATTTGTGGAAGAATGAAGGAGTGCGTTTACAAATGGGAGGTTCAGATCAATGTGGAAACATTACAACAGGAACAGAGCTTATTCGCAGAATTGATGGTGGAGAGGCTTTTGCTTTGACAACGCCACTTATTAAGAAAGCAGACGGGACAAAATTTGGTAAGACAGAGGGAGGTAATATTTGGTTGGATCCAAAAAGAACATCTCCATATAAGTTCTATCAATTTTGGTTGAATGCAGCGGATGCAGATGCTCCAGGTTATTTGAAAATCTTTTCATTGAAAACCAGAGAAGAAATTGAAGCCATTGTATCAGAGCATGAAGTTGATCCAGGTAGACGAATTTTACAAAAAGCGTTGGCTGAGGAAATTACAGCCCGCGTGCATGGTAATGAAGCACTAGAACAATCCATAGCCGCATCACAAATCTTATTTGGAAATTCTGATGTTACAGCACTCAAAGCATTGAGCGATGAACAGATCCAAGAAATATTTGAAGGGGTTGCCCAAGGCAAATTACCATCTTCGGAATTGCTAGAAGGGATGCCGATTGCCCATTTATTGGTCAAGAGTGGATTCTTGCCTTCCAATGGAGAAGCGCGAAGAGCTTTGCAAGAGAATAGTATTTCCATGAACAAATCCAAAGTTTCAACTGAACAAGTAGTAACAGCTGCGGATTGCTTGAATAATCGGTATATTTTATTGCAAAGAGGGAAAAAGAACTATTTCCTCTTGGAGTTAGAGTAAACAACAGAAAAAAACTTGATAAAAATTATTTTTTCTTGCCAAAAAATGTAGATTTCGTGATTACTTTTGCACCGCTTAAATCTGCAAGAAAGATGCAATTTGTTCAAAATAAGGTTAGTATGATGAGAAGCTTTTTATTAGTGGCATTGATGTTTTTGGGGAATGTTGCTTTCGCACAACATGATGCTCACGCGGTTGCTGCTCATCCTTCAGTGGACACTGCATCACACTCGGACGCCGCGCACAGTGAGGAAAAGTTCAATCCGGGTGCAATGATTATGCACCACATTTCAGATGCACATCAGATTCATTTCATTGGAAAGTTGTATATGCCACTTCCTGTGATTCTTTGGAATCATGGTCATTTGGATGTTTTCATGTCTTCTGCTTTTTGGAATGGTTTTGATGAGAAGGGAGAATTGCAATTCAAGCCTTACACTGCATCCTCAGGGGTTGTTTATGAGAATCACCACGAATCAATTGTAGTTTCTTCAGGCGAACATCATGAAGCTCATGGTGCTGAGGCTGCTCATGAAAAGCCGATGGATTTTTCTATTACCAAATCTGTATTTGGTATGTTGTTCATCATTGTATTGATGATTGTTATTTTCAGATCAGTTGCTGCACGTTACAAGCAAGGCGCTCACAAGGCACCAACGGGTTTGCAAAACGCAATTGAGCCTTTTATTTTGTTTGTTCGTGATGAGGTAGCCATTCCATCAATTGGAAAGAAGAAGGCTTCTGCATTTATGCCATTTTTGTTGACGGTATTCTTTTTTATCTGGATGTGTAACATGTTGGGATTGATTCCATTTTTAGGTGGATTCAACATTACAGGAACCTTAAGCATCACATTGGTATTGGCAACTTTGGTTTTGATTATTACATCCATCAATGGAAATGCGCATTACTGGGGACACATTTTCTGGCCTCCAGGGATTCCTTTTGGAATCAAGTTGATTCTCGTTCCCATCGAGGCATTGAGTATTTTCATCAAGCCAACGGTATTGATGATTCGTTTAACAGCGAACATTACAGCAGGTCACATTATTATTTTGGCTTTTGTTGGATTGGTACTTTTATTTGGAGAGACCAGTGCAGCTTTGGGATATGGAGTTGGGGTAGGAGCGGTGTTGTTCATGATTTTCATGTTCTTCATCGAGTTGTTGGTGGCATTTTTACAGGCGTATGTATTCACTTTGTTAGCAGCTTTGTATTTTGGGGATGCAACCCAAGAGCACCATCACGAAGAGGATCATCATTAATTAGGAAACAATTCAATTAACACATAAACAAAAAAACAATGGAACTATTGTCAGTTTTATTAGAAGCAGGAATCCAACAAGGATTAGCAGGTATCGGAGCAGGTTTTGCAGCATTTGGTGCAGGATACGGTGTAGGTCGTATCGGTAGCGCTGCATTGGAATCAATTGCTCGTCAACCAGAAGCAACAGGTGATTTGCGTGCGAACATGATCGTAGCAGCCGCTTTGGTTGAGGGTGTTGCTCTTTTCGCGGTGATCGTGTGCTTGTTGGTAGCTTTGGGATAATCTCAGCTACTGTAGTAATTAAATAATATTATTCTCATGGAAGGATTGTTAAGTGTCTCCGTGGGCACTGTCTTTTGGGCTTCTATTGCCTTTATTTCTGTATTGCTCATCTTGAAAAAGATGGCTTGGGGTCCTATTTTACAGACTCTAGAGGAGCGTGAGCAAGGAATTGCAAACGCTTTGAAGCAAGCGGAATTGGCAAAAGAGGAAATGGCATCTTTGAAATCCGGAAACGAGCAGCTTTTGAAAGAAGCGCGTGAAGAGCGTGAATTGATTTTGAAAGAAGCCAAGGAATTGGGCGACAAAATGCGCAGTGAAGCCAAAGAGCGTGCTGCTATTGAGGGTGCTCAAATGTTGGCCAATGCTCAACGCGAAATTGAGACGCAAAAGAAAGCTGCTATCGAAGAGTTGAAAAACCAAGTTGCCTCATTGTCTATTGAAATTGCCGAGAAATTGGTGAAGGACAATTTGAGTGATGCGGAAAAGCAAAATGCTTTGAATAGTAGATTGATTCAAGATTTGAAAGCCAACTAAGATGTCAAGAATAGCCAATCGTTATGCGAAGTCACTACTAGGTTTGTGCATTGAGCGCAATGAAGTAGATGCTGTTGCTCATAACATGAGTGAATTGCATGCGACCATTCGTGGAAGTCATGAGCTAGAATTGATGTTGTCAAGTCCAGTAATCAAAGGTGATTTGAAATGGAAGGTAATGACTACGTTGTTTGAAAAGACAATGGAGGTGATTACCATGAAATTCATTCACTTGATGATTGAAAAGGGTCGCGAAGCATTTTTAAAAGATGTCTCGAAGTCTTTTGAAGAATTGGTTCGTGTCCACCGCAATCAAGTATTGGCGGAGGTTGTGACAGCAACACCAATGAATGACTCATCTCGTCAAGCCATTTTAGCAGCTGCTCAATCTTTGACTACTGCACAAATTGAAATAACAGAACGAGTGGATCCATCATTGATCGGAGGTTTTGTAGTTCGTGTAGGAGATCAGCAATTGGATGCATCCATTGCGCAAAAAATCAAACAGTTAAAACGTGAATTTTCTGAGAACGAGTTTGTTCCCGGAATCTAATTAGTAAAAAAAAGAAATTATGGCAGAGGTTAAACCCGGCGAAATTTCAGCCATCCTACGAGAGCAACTCGCAGGATTGAAAAACGAATCGGATATCCAAGAAGTGGGTACCATCCTTCAAGTAGGTGATGGTATTGCCCGTATCTATGGTATTTCCAATGTTCAATCAGGAGAGTTGATTGAGTTTGATAACGGAGTAAAAGGTATCGCATTGAACTTGGAAGAGGACAATGTTGGTGCTGTATTGTTGGGTCCTGCGGGCGACTTGAAAGAGGGTTCCACAGTGAAACGCACAAAACGCATCGCCAGTATCAAAGTTGGTGAGGGATTGATTGGTCGTGTTGTCAATACATTGGGTGAGCCTATCGATGGAAAAGGACCAGTTTCAGGTGAGTTGTTTGAAATGCCAATTGAGCGCAAAGCTCCTGGGGTAATTTACCGTCAGCCAGTTAAGGAACCACTTCAAACAGGTATCAAAGCGATTGACGCGATGATTCCAATTGGACGTGGTCAGCGTGAGTTGATTATCGGTGACCGTCAAACAGGAAAAACTACTGTTGCGATTGATACCATCATCAACCAAAAAGAATTTTATGATAAGGGTGAGCCTGTATTTTGTATCTATGTAGCTTGTGGGCAAAAAGGTTCTACAGTTGCAGGTACAGTTCAAATGTTGCAAGACGCAGGTGCAATGGCTTATACAGTTGTTGTTGCCGCTACTGCAGCAGATCCAGCTCCGCTTCAATTTTACGCTCCATTTGCAGGATGTGCAATTGGAGAGTATTTCCGTGATACGGGTCGTCCAGCTTTGATTGTTTATGATGATTTGTCTAAACAAGCTGTGGCTTACCGTGAGGTATCATTGTTGTTGCGTCGCCCACCAGGACGTGAAGCATATCCTGGAGACGTATTCTACTTACATAGCCGTTTGTTAGAGCGTGCTGCTAAGGTGAATGAAACCCAAAGCGTTGCAGAGAAGATGAATGATCTTCCTGAGAGCTTGAGAAGCAAGGTGAAAGGTGGTGGTTCTTTGACCGCTTTGCCAATTATCGAGACCCAAGCAGGTGACGTTTCGGCTTACATTCCTACCAACGTAATTTCGATTACAGATGGTCAAATTTTCTTGGAATCAAACTTGTTCAATGCTGGTGTTCGTCCCGCAATTAACGTAGGTATCTCCGTTAGTCGTGTTGGAGGATCAGCGCAAATCAAGTCGATGAAGAAAGTGGCTGGTACTTTGAAATTGGATCAGGCGCAATACCGCGAATTGGAAGCGTTTGCTAAATTCGGTTCTGATTTGGATGAGGCCACTAAGTTTGTCTTGGAAAAGGGTAAGCGTAACGTGGAAATTCTTAAGCAAGGACAAAATAGCCCGATGACTGTTGAGAAGCAAGTTGCGATCATCTATTGTGGTACCAAAGGTTTGTTGTCAAGAGTTCCAGTTGAATTGGTAAAGAAATTTGAGAATGATTTCTTGACACGTTTGGAATTGTCACACAAGGAAACTTTGGAAGCCATCCGCAATGGCAATATTGGGGATGATGTTACCGTGGTTTTGGAGCAAGTTGCTAAAGATTTATCTTCTCAATACTAAATAAGAGATGGCCAATCTGAAAGAAATACGTACACGAATCGTTTCTGTCAATTCCACCATGCAGATTACATCTGCTATGAAGATGGTTTCTGCAGCAAAATTGAAGCGTGCACAAGATGCCATCACTCGAATGAGACCTTATGCTGAGAAGTTAAAAGATATTCTTGAAAATGCCAGTGCAAGTGTTGGTGTAGAGGGAAGTATTTATTCTCAGAAGAGGGAAGAAAAGAATGTTTGGGTTGTGGTAATCACCAGCAATCGTGGATTGTGTGGAGGTTTCAACAATAACGTAATCAAGGAGGCCCGACGCGTAATTGCTCAACAAGGAAATGCAAATGTTCAAGTTTTGGGCATGGGTAAGAAAGGTGCTGATTTCTTTAAAAAGACCAGTACTTGGAATGAGGGTATGAATCCCGCGCCGAATGCTATATTTGATCGTTTGTCTTTTGAGCATGCATCACAGATTGCAGAATCCATGATTCAAGCTTTTGCTCAAGGTAAAGTGGACAAAGTTGTGGTGGTTTACAATCGATTCAAGAACGCCGCGATGCAGTTGGTTACAACGGAGCAGTTGTTGCCTGTTATGCCGCCTTCATCTGCAGGAACAAGTGTTAGTGCGGATTATATTTTTGAACCAGCAAAAGAGCAAATCGTTGCTGAGTTGATTCCTCGAAGTTTGAAAGTTCAATTTTACAAGGCGCTTTTGGATAGTTTTGCTGCTGAACATGGTGCTCGAATGACTGCTATGCACAAGGCAACGGACAACGCTGGTGAATTGGTAAAAGGATTGAAATTAACTTACAACAAAGCACGTCAAGCTGCTATTACAGGAGAGATCTTGGAGATTGTGGCAGGAGCCGAAGCTTTGAACGGATAATATTCCAAAGGAAATTGTTAAAAGGGGAGCAACTTGCTCCCCTTTTTTTTGTCTTTAACGCGGCTGAGATTATCTTAGCTCACTTAGTAAATCCAAAACCTAAACAATAATGAAAAAACTTAGCTTTATCCTAGCAATGTTTTGCGCTGCAACCACATTCGCTACTGACCGTTTTGTAGATGCCACCTTCGGATCTGGAAACGGAACAACCATGTTCTCTACCATTACATCAGCTATCAACGCTGCAACCAATGGAGATAGAATTTTAGTAGCCACTGGATTGTACTCAGAAGGTGCTTTGACCATCAATAAATCATTGACGATCGCGCCACAAACTGCTGGAGCATACATTCGCTATGCTGGAAACATTACAGTGAATGGAAGCGCTGGAATGAAGCTTTACTTTGTTGGAATGAACATGGGAATCTACAGCTATACTATGAGCACCAATTCAGCTACATCAGCCAACCGTGCCTTGGTATCTTTTGTAGATTGCAAGATGGGTGATTTGACTGTAGCCGCTGACAACTATGAGTTGTTGGCCATACGCTCATCTGTTAACAGCACTACAACTATGCGTTATGGAAGTTTTATTGCATCTAAAACAAATAACTTAACTATTAATGACGAGGCCGGTGGAAATAATACCACGGATAAAATTGTGCTTACGGCTGATTCTATCATGGGTAATTTCAACATGCGCGCAGATAATTATGCTGTGAGTATGAGCAATTGTTTGATGAATAATTTGACTTGGTACAAATGGAACAGCAGCACTTCAGTGACGAATGAGTTTTACAACAATGATGTTATTTCTGGCGCCTCTTGGATGTTGGCTTCTACAAGTGTTCCTGCGTACAACTTTAAATTCTCTAGCAACAATTTCTTGGGTACAATCAACTTTAATAGTGGAGGATCTTATTCAGGTTACCCTTATTATACATACGGATATTACTGGGATACAAGTGTTGAAGGATCATTGACATATTCAGCATCTACATCATTGTTTCCAAGTCCTTCATCAGCAGGATTTTTCGAATGGACATACAATGGAGTTGATATTCCATGTACAACTCCAACTGCTTCCAATCCTTTGGTTTTGACCAAGGTCATTGGAACAACAGGTACTACCGTAAATTCTGGAAATCCCAATCATGAGTTTTATGATATCGATTTGACAGTAGGTGATCGTGGACGTTTTGGTGGACCAAACTCTTGGAACAACTTCTTCCCAGCATCTAATCCAAACGGAAGCCGCGCATTTATCTACAACTTGTCGATTCCTGCGGATTTGTTTCCTGGACAAAACGTTGATATCAAAGCAAAAGCATACCACAGAAACTAATCCATCATGAAGAAAAGAATATTTTTCGTTCTTTTCTTGTTGTTGGGATCTTTGGTCAGCGAAGCTCAATCGCGCATCATTGCCGGTGAGTTTTTCTGGGGAACCCTAGATCCTGGTAGTGGAAATGGAACGGCCTTTACGGCTACTGATGGTACTTTTAGTGATGTAATTGAATCACTAATAGCTTCTGGTCAGACCATTCCCAATATCACGAGCCCTATTCGTTTTAATGTCCGTGTCAAGGATATTTCAAACAATTGGGGACCGACATTCAAGAAAGTCATTTTTCTTACCACCAATCTGCCTTCTGCCAATGAGGTAAAAGTATCTCAAGGAGAATATTTCTTTGGCAATACAGATCCTGGTCAAGGAAGTGGAACACAACTGGTTGTCTTTGATGGCAACTGGAATGAAGCAATTGAAAGTGCAGATGCACTAAATGCGTCTTGGAGTTTAAGCTCGGGAATGCACTTATTTAATATCCGCGCCAAGGATGGAAACAACCTTTGGGGCCCGGTGTTTAAAAAGACAATTTCGGTTCAATCACCAAGTTCAAATCCTCGTTTGTGCAAGATACAAACGGGAGAGTTTTTCTTTGGCAATACTGATCCAGGACAAGGCAGTGGAACTGCGTTGTTGGTTTTGGATGGCAACTGGTCAGATGCTATTGAATCAGCTCTTAATTCTAATGTCACTTGGACTTTGTCCAATGGTTTGTCTTTGTTCAATGTTCGTGTGAAAGATGAGTCTAACAATTGGGGACCATTGTTCAAGAAGACATTGTCTGTTCAATCAACGCCTACTTTCAGAACACTTAAAGTAACCGCAGGGGAATTTTATTTTGGTGTATTTGATCCAGGTCAAGGTTCGGGGACAACTATCCTTGCATTCGATGGAGAGTACAATGATGCTTTGGAGCAAGCTTTTTCTGATGATTATGCTTGGTCGTTTGAAGGCTCTTCTACGTTGTTTAATATTCGATTTAAGGATGAAGCCAATCAATGGGGACCTGTTTTCAAAAAGACAGTATTCAAAGATGAGCTTCCAACTGCTAGAGGATTGAACATCACTTTTGCCGAATATTATTTTGGAGTTTTTGATCCAGGAGCTGGAACAGGAAATGTGATTGTTGCATTTGATGGCAACTTTGATTCAGCCATGGAGGTTTTACTTCGCAATCATTTGACTTGGGAGAACCAAAGCGGATCAACGCTTTTCAATATTCGTGTGAAGGACGAGACCAACAAATGGGGACCTGTTTTCAAACGTACTATTTTCTTCAACGGTGCTAATCCTGCGGTGAATTTGATTACCCAAGGTGAAAGTATTTCACGTTGTCCAACATTTCCAGTAACCCTGAATTATTCAGGTCCATTGGGATTCAATGTGACCTGGGAAAATGGAACCACAGGCAACGAAGTAACTTTTGTACCTGAGGGAAGTGGCTATTTCACTGTTATGGCCAATTTGGGTAACGAATATCTGTATGACAGTATTTATGTCAACGTTTATGAATTGCCTCCAGCCAATATTTCTCCGACTGGTGATATTTTGGTATGTGCTTCAAGTAACGTTATGTTGACAGCCAATTCTGGAACCAACTACAGTTATGTTTGGTATTACAATGATGCAGTAATTCCTGGTGAAACCATGATCAACTATTTGCCAACGCAGATAGGAGCTTACAAGGTTCGTGTCACTGACAATACCACTACATGTCAGCAAACGTCACAAGCGACTACGTTCTATTTGACCTCGCCAATATTCCCAACAGGAACAGTGACGACGGCATGTAATCCCAATGGTGTTTTGCTTACTGGTCCTGTAGGAACGGGTAATACCTATCAATGGAAAAAGAATGGTGCTGCGATTTCTGGAGCAACAAGTGGAACGTATTTGGCTACTACTGCAGGAAACTACCAGGTAACGGTGACCAATGGTCAATGTATATCTACTTCACCGAATACGACAGTTACCACTGCTGGATCTACAGTTGTTTCTACCATTTCACCAAGTGGGACACAATCCATTTGCGATGGCGGTTCGGTTGTTTTAACAGCCTCAACTGGTTCAGGTTATACCTACCAATGGAACAAAGATGGAGTGGCTATTTCAGGTGCAACAGCCGGAACTTATACTGCAACAACTTCCGGCGCCTACACTGTAACAGTAACTGCAACCGGATGTTCTTTGACTTCTAGTGCAACCAACGTTGCTTTGGGCACTCCCGTTACGCCATCTGCAGCCATTGCTGCAAACAATACAACAGTATGTTCGGGTACAGCTGTAATTTTTACGGCTACGCCAACCAATGGCGGTGCAACTCCAAGCTATCAGTGGAAGAAGAATGGAGTGAACATTTCAGGAGCAACATCGGCAACTTATACCTTGACGGCCCCTGTAAATGGCGATGTTGTTTCAGTGGTATTGACAAGCGACAATGCATGTCAATCAACCAACACAGCCACTAGTAACGCGTTAACTATGGTGGTCAACACATCTGTAACCCCAACGGTTTCAATTACTGCCGGCACGAATAATATTTGTTCGGGAAGTTCGGTTCAATTTACTTCGGCTATTACCAACGGAGGAACAACTCCAGTATACCAGTGGAAGAAGAACGGTGTGAATATTAGTGGAGCTACAAGCGCTGCTTATACATCGACATCTTTGGTGAATGGGGATATCATTTCTTTGCAATTGACCAGTAATGTTTCCTGTGCTACTGCATCAACGGCCACTAGTAATGCGGTGACGATGTCGGTAAGTTCTGCAGTAACTCCTTCAGTTATTATTGCGGCAAACAATACAACGGTTTGTTCAGGAACTGCAGTGAGCTTCACTGCAACGCCAACCAACGGTGGAACTACGCCTACTTATCAATGGAAGAAGAATGGTGTGAACATCACAGGCGCAACGTCATCTACTTACACGTTGACATCTCCTGCGAACAATGATGCCATTTCTTTGGTCATGACGAGCAATGCTGCCTGTACTTCTACTACTGTTGCAACGAGCAATACTGTTACTTTAACGGTAACGTCTAGCCTAACACCTTCAGTAAGTATTGCAGCAGATGCAACCACAGTTTGTTCTGGAACTACAGTGAATTTCACTACAACTCCAACCAATGGTGGAACCGCTCCAATGTATCAGTGGAAGAAGAATGGCGTGAACATTACAGGTGCTACGTCTGCTACCTACGCTTTGACTTCTCCAGCCAATGGTGATGTTCTTACGGTTGTCATGACAAGTAACTCAGGATGTGTATCAACACCAACAGCAACAAGTAACGCGGTAACACTTTCCGTTACAAGTGTAATTACCCCTACAGTTACGATTACAGCTTCAGGTAGTACTTTCTGCGCAGGAACTTCTGTACAATTTACTTCGTCGATTACAAACGGTGGAACTGCTCCTACCTATCAGTGGAAGAAGAATGGTTCTAATATCAATGGCGCAACATCTGCCACATATACCTCCGATGTTTTGGTCAATGGTGATATCATCACTTTGCAAATGACGAGTAATGCTGTTTGTCCATCTGCTTCGGTTGTGAATAGTAATCCTGTGACGATGACTGTTACCACAGCAGTTACACCTTTGGTAAGTATTGCTGCTAATAATACAACAGTATGTACGGGTACTTCAGTGAACTTCACAGCAACGCCAACGAACGGTGGCACAACGCCAACGTACCAGTGGAAGAAAAATGGTGTGAACATCACAGGTGCAACCTCTGCCACATATACATTGACCTCACCTGCGAATGGTGATGTAATCACAGTTGTGATGACGAGTAACGCAACATGTGCATCGACTGCAACTGCAACAAGCAATGCGGTGACGATCACTGTTACAACTGCTGTAACTCCGAGTGTGAGTATCGCTGCGAACAATACAACAGTATGTACGGGTACTGCAGTGAACTTCACCGCAACTCCGACGAACGGTGGCACAACGCCAACGTTCCAATGGAAGAAGAATGGTGTTAACATCACAGGTGCTACTTCTGCAACATATGCATTGACCTCACCAACAAATGGTGATGCAATTACAGTTGTGATGACGAGCAACGCAACATGTGCATCGACTGCAACTGCAACAAGCAATGCAGTGAGCATAATCGTCAATGCAAATGTTACTTATTACGCAGATGCGGATGGCGATGGATTCGGTAATCCTCAAGTGACACAGCAGACGTGTATTGCTCCTTCTGGATACACCACCAATTTTTCAGATTGTAATGATGCGGCTTTCAATGTGAATCCGAGCGCAGTTGAGGTTTGTGACAATGGTGCGGATGATAACTGTAATGTTGAAGTTGATGAGAATTGCGCCATTTCTGGTTGTACAGATGTAGCAGCCTGTAACTACAGTTCTGCAGCTACTGCTGATGATGGTAGTTGTCAGTATCCTTCACAAACGTATTTGAACTGTGATGGAAGCTGTATCAATGATACTGACAATGATGGTGTTTGCGATGAGATTGAAGTCGGTGGATGTACCAATCCAGATGCATGTAATTATGATTCATTGGCAACCAATGACAATGGAAGCTGTGTATTGCCACAAATTGAAATTTGCAATGGTTTAGATGACAATTGTAATGATTTGATTGATGATGGATTGGTATTCTCAAACTATTATGCAGATGCAGATCAAGACGGTTACGGAACTACCTTATTGGGTAATTTCTGTTCAACGCCACAAGGAAATGTATCGATTTTGGACGGGGATTGCAATGATGCTGACAACACGATCTCGCCTTCTGCAGCTGAGAGCTGTAATACCATCGATG
>JBDLUK010000106.1:0-4077 GCA_039805365.1 Bacteroidota bacterium
TGCGTAGATGCTGACTGCACCTTGGGAACAAATGAAGAGAATACATTGCCTACATTGGCCATGAGTTCTGCTAATCCTTTGGTGGGCATTGGATCTATTCAATACCAATTGAATTCACCATCAGGTAAAATGGAAATATACAATTTGATGGGGCAATCTGTTGGTCAATACAATTTGACAAACAACAATGGTTTCGTAATTATCAATGCCCAAGATTTTGCATCTGGACAATACGTTGTATCAATTATCAATGGCAATGGCCAACGCGGCACATTGCCATTGATTATTCAATAATACTTAGTGTTTGAAATGTCTAACTCCTGTTGTAACCATAGCCATCCCAGCTTGGTTACAATAGGCGATAGACAAATCGTCTTTGATCGACCCGCCGGGTTGAACAACGCTTCTCACTCCTGCATTGAATGCGATTTCTACGCAATCAGGGAATGGGAAAAATGCATCGCTAGCCATCACAGCATCTTCTAAGTCTAAACCAAAAGCAAGGGCTTTTTCAATTGCCTGCTTCAAAGCGTCTACTCGGGATGTTTGTCCTGTAC
The DNA here is from genome assembly GCA_039805365.1 of Bacteroidota bacterium. GTDB lineage: Bacteria > Bacteroidota > Bacteroidia > Flavobacteriales_D > Sanyastnellaceae > CAMCTV01. The sequence continues at coordinate 558 of JBDLUK010000106.1, forward strand.
CACTGGCAATCAATTGAAGATTTTTGGCCAAAACAATCGTGTTGCTTTTGGTGTGCTTCGCGATTTTATTGGCGAAAACCAAATCGTTTAATCGATCTGAGCTAACAGCTTTTTCGGTCACTTGCTTCATTTGATCAATGCCTTCAATTACTGCGTCTGCTTCTTGAACAAGAACACCGTTTAAAGCGGATCGAACTTGAATTCCTTTTGCTCGGTTTTGTTTTTGAACCAACAAAATTCTATTGGCTTTTCCTTTCAAAAGTTCTACTGCATCTGAATCAAAGCCAGGTGCAATAACCACTTCACAGAACAATGAGTGAATTTTTTCGGCGGTACCCAAGTCGATATTTCTGTTGGCAATTAAGACACCTCCGAAAGCCGAAACAGGATCGCAAGAAAGGGCGGTCTCATAGGCATCTTGAATGCTAGGTCTAGTGGCAATTCCACAAGCGTTGTTGTGTTTTAAAATCGCGAAAGTTGGATCGTCATTTTTAAACTCATCCATCAAGGCAACTGCTGCATCAACGTCCAATAGGTTGTTGTAGCTTAATTCTTTTCCGTTCAACTGATCAAAAAATCCAGCAAGGTCGCCAAAGAACCAACCTTTTTGATGCGGGTTTTCTCCATATCTCAAAGGTGTTGATTGGTTTTCTGAAACTTTCAATGCGGTCAAATGGCCTTGATCGAAATAGCCAAAAATTTTGCTATCGTAATGCGATGAAACTTGGAAAGCTTGACCAGCTAAATTTTGACGTGTGGCCAAGTCTGTTTTTCCATCGTTGCTTTTTAAAATTTCAAGTAAAGTGGAATATTGTTGAACACTAGGTACAATGACCACATCGTTGAAATTCTTGGCTCCTGCGCGGATTAGAGAAATTCCACCGATATCAATTTTTTCTATGATATCTTCATGCGATGCACCTGAGGCAAGTGTTTTTTCAAAGGGATACAAATCGACAATCACACAATCAATATGAGGAATGGCATGTGTGGCCATGTGCTCACGATCGCCTTCGTGATCTCTTCTGTTTAAAATACCACCAAAAATTTTGGGGTGTAAGGTTTTTACACGACCACCAAGAATTTCTGGAAAAGCAGTGATGTCTTCCACTGCAGTGACAGGAATGTCAAAGTCTTCAATGAATTTTTGTGTTCCTCCAGTACTGAACATTTGGATGTTCAGACGGTGCATTTCGCGAATGATGGGTTCTAAACCTGTTTTGTCAAAAACAGAGATGAGGGCGGATTTAATTTGCTTCATGATGTAATATGAAGCCCACAAAATTAGGCATAAAAAAAGGTTGAACTCAAATTAAAATGCGTTCAACCTTTACAAACAAAAGAATTTTTCTATCTCAAATTGTGGTATACAGCAATGACATCATCGTCCTCTTCAAACTTTTCAATCATTTCAAGGATTTGATCCGTTTGTTCTTCAGAAAGTTCAGCATAGCTGTTTGGAATGCGCTCTAGACCAGCTTTCTTGGGCGTCAAGTTCAAATCTTCAAGGGCTTTTTGCATCTTTCCGAAATCAGTGTAATCTGTATACAAGATTACTTCTTCTTCATCGCGCTCCATGTTTTCTAAACCGTGGTCGATAAGTTCTAATTCCAAATCTTCCCAACTGGCATGGGCATTTGGCTCCATTTTGAAAACACCTTTTCTATCAAAAACAAAGCTCAAGGAGCCTGAAGTTCCCAATTGGCCATCGTTTCTATTGAAGTACATGCGAATATTGGCAACTGTCCTCGTTGGATTGTCTGTGGCTGTCTCAATAAAAATGGGAACACCATACGGACCATATCCTTCATATGCAACTTCTTCATAGTTGCTTGCATCCTTGCTGACTGCCCGTTTGATTGCGGCTTCAACGCGATCTTTGGGCATGTTTACACCCTTGGCGTTGATGACACACTGACGCAAACGAGGGTTATAAGCAGGATCTGGACCTCCGGCCTTGACAGCCATCGCGATTTCTTTTCCTATACGTGTAAATGCCTTTGCCATTTTATCATAGCGGGCAAACATTTTGTGCTTTCTTTTCTCAAATATACGTCCCATGAGTCTTCTTTTTCAGGGCACAAACGTACGAAATCCCGCTCAATTTTGTGCTACCTTTGAAAACGATGTTTTTAGAGAATTCAATAGGTGCCAATGGCCATAGGGGATGCATAGAAGTAATCTGTGGGTCCATGTTTTCGGGCAAGACGGAGGAATTGATTCGCCGTCTGCGTAGAGCCGAATTGGCCAAGTTGAATATTGAAATTTTCAAACCTGCTTTGGATGTCCGATACAGTGATAACGAAGTGGTCAGCCATATCGGTACCACCATCCGGTCAACTCCAGTTCCACATTCTTCGCAGATTCCTTTTTTGATTAGTGAAGTAGATGTTGTAGGAATTGATGAAGCGCAGTTTTTTGATGATGGAATTGTTGAGGTATGCAATTCGCTCGCTAATCAAGGGATTCGTGTTATCGTAGCAGGTTTGGATATGGACTATTTGGGTCGACCTTTTGGTCCGATGCCCCATTTACTTGCCATTGCAGAATATGTAACAAAGGTGCACGCAATATGCGCTGATACCGGTAATTTGGCCAATCACTCCTACCGAATGACTGCCAATGAAGATGTGGTGGAATTGGGTGAAAAAGACAAGTACATCCCCCTTTCAAGAGGAGCTTTCCAAGCTCGAATGAATGAAAAGCAATAATTCCAATCATGAACAAAGGATATACGGCCATTGAAATTGCGCGCATCGTTCAAGGACGAGTGGTTGGCAATCCTGATGTGGTTGTAGAGGAGTATGAAATTGATTCACGAAAAATCAATTGGGGTGCCAAAACATTATTCATCGCGATACTAACCCGCAGAAGTGACGGACATTTTTTTGTATTGAATGCCAAAGAGCGCGGTGTGAAATGCGTTCTTGTTCAAAAAGAAATGGATTTGGATGGCGTTACGCAGATTGTCGTAAATGATACCGTTCATGCTTTACAGACTTTGGCTGCTCATCATCGTTCTAGATTTACTATGCCCGTTTTGGCCATTACAGGGAGCAATGGAAAGACCATCGTTAAAGAATGGCTGAACCAGTTGTGCGCTGGCCATTTTAGAATTTGCAGAAGTCCTAGAAGTTATAATTCGCAATTGGGTGTCCCTTTGTCTATTCTTCAAATGAATGAAGAGCATTCGCTATCCATCATAGAGGCGGGAATATCTCAGCCTAATGAGATGGTAAAGCTTCAAGAAATAATACAGCCCACATGTGGTATTTTTACGCATTTGGGCGAGGCGCATATCAGTAGTTTTAAAAGCCAACAAATATTATTTGAAGAGAAAGAGAAGTTGTTTTCTGGCGCTCAGTGGGTAGTTGCAAATCAAAAAATCAAATTGCAGTCAGGTCATTCCAATTATCTTTCTTGGGGGGCGAATTCATCCAATGATTGGGTTGTAAGTATAGAGAATCATCACATGGGCAATGTCGTTGTTAAGGTGAATGAACATTTTTTCACATTGCCG
>JBDLUK010000107.1:0-13589 GCA_039805365.1 Bacteroidota bacterium
AAGAACAAAGCTGATAAAATTTGTTTTTTCATTTTTTCCTTGATGATGGACAAATATAACAAACAAAAAAGGCCCCCGATTGGAGGCCTTCTTTTTTATTGCTAAAAAATCTGATTACTTAACCATCATTTCTTTAGTCATGTGAACGTCACCAGCGTTCAAAGTGTAAGTGTAGATACCAGCACCCAAAGTTTCAACGTTCAAGTTGATTGAGTGATTACCTGCAGCTTGTACACCTTCGTTGATGTTCATCACGATTCTACCAGTGATATCACGAACGATCAAAGAAACTTGCTCGTTGTTGTTCAAAGAGTAGTTTACAACTGTGTTAGCAGAAGCAGGGTTTGGCATGTTTTGAGACAATACCACACCGCTGTTGTTATTCTCAGCAACGTTGATATCAAACATCAAAGACTCGTCAAAGTTCAAACGGATCATTGGGATACCGCCTGTAGCTCCCCAACCTGTACCATCGTTCAACCAAGACACAACCCAGTCATTGTTACCTGCTACTGGAGTGCGGATAGCACCGTCAGAAATCAAAGTTGCCATGTAAACTTTACCAGCTTCAAGGATTATTTCGTCTGTGAAAGACAAGTGAATGAAAGCAGCACCACCTGCAGCGTTGTTGTCTGCAGCTGTAACAGCGTACTCGATAGTAGAGATACCCAAATCAGTCAAAGTTGGAAGACCTGTAGCATCCAAACCAGTGAACTCATACAATTTACCTTGGATCAAAGAACCTTCGTCAGCAGCAGCAAAGTTCACAGCTACGTCGATAGCTCCAACTGTATCGTTGGCATAGATATCAAACAAGTTACCATACTCATAAGCAGCGCCAGGACCTACGAATGCTTGAGCCGCACCCAAGTCACGAGCGTAGATATCGTTAGAAATTTCCAAAGAAGCAGAACCTGTGTTGTTGCCCAAGTTGTCATCACCAGAAGGAGAAACAACAGTAGAAGCGATAGTTACAGAACCAACTGCAGAAGGAGTCCAAGCAGAAACAGCAGACAAAGTATCTTTATCCAAAGAAACAACATCCAAAATGTCAGTTGTCCAAGTTGCTTGAGAAGTGCCGTTGAAGCTAACTTCATAATCAACAGATACACCTGGTTGATCGAAGAAACCACCATTGTACACTACAGAAGTAGCACGGATTGGGCTAACTTGAGAAACTGGCACTTGTGCGTATTCCCAAAAACCTAAACCGAAAGTAGCATTGTTCCAGTCAGAAGCAATTGTTTTGGCCATGATCATGTCATTGTCCAAAGCAGATTGAATGATTACGTTGTCAACAGCAAAACCTGAAGCCCAAGCTCCGTTGTCAGACCATTGGAAACGTACGCTGATTGTTTGACCATTGAAGCTATACAATGGCAAAACGATGCTCTGCCAGTATGAACCATCAACAGCCAAAGTATCGATAATGCTCCATGAAGCACCACCATCGTTAGAAACTTGAACTGTAGCTTCACCACCACCAAAGTTTTGGTCGTGGAAGAAATCAAATCCCATGGTGTAGTTTCCAACGAAAGTAGAATCTACAACATCAATTACACCAACTACTTCAGCGCCAGCATCACCAGCGTTTGCAGGAATGGTGTCGTTGATTACTTCACCTGTCTCATAAGTACCAGAAGCACCAACGATAACGTTTGTCATCACTTCCATACCATCAGCAGAAGTGATCATTACATCCAAATCACCACTCAACATCAAACCTGAGATGTCCAAAGTTCCAGCAGTGAAAACTGGGTAATCCATTCCATTTACGTTAACTGTCAAAGGAAGACCTGCGGCAGCAACATCAAATGACAAAGAAACGGTTTCCCAAATGATGGTTCCGTTTGGAGCCAAAATCTGAGTCAACAATTGTGGACCTGAACCCAAATCTTGAGAATCATTCCAAACGTCAGTTACTGGAGTAGTAGTAACGATACCCCAAACATCCTGTGTTGTTGTAGTGTACTCATACTCGTTCAAAGCAATGGCTGGAGTTTGCAACCAAGCATCGATGAAATCACAGTCACATGGAGCTGGATCGTCATTAACACCAGCAAATTTGTTGTTTACACCAACTTGAGGAACTGGCCAGTATCCACCAGCATTAGCCAAAGTTGAGTTGTAAATTTTGAAAGCAGGAGTAGTTACACCAGCGGTTGCTGTTGTAGTCTCGTTGGTAATCCAACCTGCTGGAATAACGCCTGGGTTTCCACCTGCCAAAGAAACTCCTTGGAAGTCTTCTTGGAAAGCGACAACGCGGTTAGCTGTTGAAGCATGATTCAATTCTTGGTGAGCAATCACCGTTGTTGGACTTACCTGATTCTTGGTAAGAACTTTTCTAGCTGGGCTCTTGTGAATTGGAGCAACGTTTTGAGCGATTGCTGCAACTCCCACGGCCATCAAGCTAAGAGAAATGTAGAGTTTTTTCATTTGTAGATTATTTAGCGTTTCAAAGATAAAAAAATAAGCGTTAAAAAAAAAGAGGCTTTCGCCTCTCTTTTTATTCAATGATTAATTTCTCTGTTCCCTCATTGGTTCGGACCAAATAAAGTCCTGGAGCACAGTTGGAAATATCAATAACCGTGGACGTTTGGTAACTATTGCCCGCCAAAACGATTCGACCGCTCATTTCAACAATTTCCCATTTCAACTCACTTTGGCTAGACAACAAGATCACTACTCCGCGCGCTGGATTAGGATAAATTGACATGCCACTGGCCGTTGCTTCATCTACACCAACTCCATTTACAAAAATGGTTATGCCATCAGACAATTCGCAACCATCAGCGTTTTGCGTAACAGTAACATTTCCGAAAGCAACATCATTCCACAACACATTGATTGATTCCGTTCCTTGACCAGAGATAATTACACCACCAGTCACAGACCAAGTGTATGCGGCTCCGGGATATGTATTTACTGTGTACTGCGCATTCTCAGCCGGTGCTGTATCATTGTTTCCTGATACCACAGGGAAACTTCCGGCAGGCTGCGTAATTTCCACTGTCAAAGTATCCCCACAACCTTCTGTATCAATAATAGAAATAGAATGGAAGCCCGCAGGTAGGTTACTTGCATATGGCGTTGTTTGAATCGGGCTGGTATTCCATTGTGCATTGTACAATCCTGAACCACCTGAAACAGTTACACCAATGTAACCCGTTGGAATTCCGAAGCATTCCAAATTCGCGATCGAATCAACAGTAATAATGATTGGATTTGGACATCCCGGCTGGCATTGTTCTAAAATACCGTCACAGTTTTCATCAACATCATTTCCACAAATCTCTGATGCTCCAGCATTTACGTTAGCCAAATTATCATCACAGTCTCCCTGAGTACCCCCAATATTATTGAATGTTGCACCAGGAGAAGCACAAGACTGAACAGTAATGGTATAATATCCATCCGCGTCTGCATCCAAATACCACACTGAACTGTACGTACATGATCCATTGTCGACTGTCGCTGTAGCATCATAGTTACAAGCTGTAGCATCTGTACAACCTTCAATTGTGCAACTCGCGTCCGCTCCAGAACAATCTTCATCAATTCCATTCTCGCAAACATCCGTTGCTCCTGGATTAATGGTCGCGTCTGTATCATCGCAATCATTCAAAATCAAAACTGTTGATGTATAATCAACACCTGGACTGGAGCAAGCATTCAACATTTCTGAAGCGTATCCATCTAGATCCAAATCCAAGTACCAATCCGTAGAAAATATACATGACCCATCGTCTTCTGTAGCCAAAGGTTCGAAGTTACATGCAGTAACATCAATACAGCCCAAAATGGCACAGGCGTCATCCAATCCATCACAGTTTTGGTCGATACCATCTCCGCAAATTTCAACTGCCGCTGCATTGATAGAAGCTGCTGTATCATCACAATCTCCATCTACACCCATCACATCAGAATAACCGATACCAGGGTTGGTGCATGACGACTGAGAACTAACGTAATATCCATCCGCATCTGCATCCAAATACCACATACTCGCATATGTGCAAGATCCATTGTCAACAGTTGCTGAAGCGTTGTAGTTACACGCAGTGGCATCTGTGCAACCTTCTAATGAACAAACGGCATCTGCTCCACTACAATCTTCGTCTATTCCGTTTTCGCAAACATCCGTTGCACCAGGATTGATTGTTAAATCTAGATCGTCACAATCATTCAAAACCAAAACAGTTGAAGTATAATCGACACCAGGGCTTGTACATGCGCTCAATGCTTCAGATGCATAACTGTCCATATCAAAATCCAAATACCACATGGTAGCATATGTGCAAGATCCATTGTTCTGTGTTGCAGCTGCATCATAATTACAAGCCGTCGCATCTGTACATCCAGGGATTCCAGTGCAAATTTCATCGGTACCATCACAGTTTTCATCGATACCATTTCCACAAAACTCAGGGGCCGTGGAATTAATCGCTGATGAATTGTCGTTACAATCTATATTGTTAGCTACACCACATGCATCCATCGTGCTTGAACCTTCTCCATCGCTATCCGAATCCAAGTAAGTAACTGCATTATCATCACAATCATCAAAATTGGATACATAACCCACCGGTTGCGCGCACTCTTGAACTGCATTGTTCAAATCACCAAACCCATCGGCATCGGCATCGATGTAATATGTTATAGTTACAAATTCATCCGACTCACCGTCACAGTTTTCATCTAGTCCATTACAAATTTCAATCGCATTGGGTGAGATGGCTGCGTTGTTATCATCACAATCTGTTTCCAACAAGGAATATCCTGCACCAGGATTTGAGCAGAACAAAACAGCATCTCCCGCTCCAACGCCATCACCATCGGCATCAACGAAGTAAGTCAAAGATGCATAAGTACATGAGCCATTGTCGATTGTTGCTGCTGCATCGTAGTTGCATGCAACTGGATCCATACAGCCTTCGTTTCCGCAAGACAAATCTGCTCCAGAGCAATCCTCATCAATGCTATTCCCACAAATCTCAGTGGCTCCCGCATTGATACCTGCTACAGCATCATTACAATCCCCGTTAATTCCTTGTATTGCTGTGTAACCAGATCCAGGGTTGGTACAAGCCGAGGTTGAGCTTGCATAATATCCATCTGCATCCGCATCCAAATACCAAGTAGAAGCAAAAACGCAACTTGCAATATCATTAATGGTTGCTGTAGGATCATAGTTACATGCATTGGGAACCATACAACCTGTTGAGCTTACTGCGCAAGCATTACACGAGCCAAAACAAACTACAGGTAACACCAAGTCTACCGTAGTAGTAGTATCTGCTCGATTGTATCCATCCACATTGACCAAATCAGGTGTTCCGCAGGCAGCCAAAGCTGGAGTTACTTCCCAACCACCCGTTCCATTCAAAAATTTATACTGAATCGGAGAATTGGCAGGAAGTACAATTGTTACAGCATAAACACCATCGGCATCCGCATCCGTCATCGGAATGTCAGGATTGGCTTGCCAGTTTTGGAAATCCCCTTGCAAGAAAACACCAGTTGGAGCTACCGTACTCGTGCTCATATCCACTTGAAATGTCACGTTGACTTGAGTTACCTGACCTACACACTGACAACTCGCGTCGATGGCATCACCCGTTGAATTTGGGTTTCCATCATCGCAAGTAGCACCTGTGTACAAACATGAGTTGTCATCCACCGTTGCTGCGCTATTGTAGTTACATGCATTGGTATTCATACAACCAGATACAACAGTAGTAGAATTGGATGCCCCGGGGGTAGGCAATTGCTGAACATAAGAAGTTACCACCAAAGGAGTACCTCCATCTGGAACACGCGCCAAACATTCTGGAATATTCCCCATAGTTTCATTGACTTGCAATTGACCTGGTGTCAAAACAGTCAATAAACCTGTAGCATCTGGATCCGCCGTGCTATATACAACAGCATCTACAAGTCCAGTCGCTGATACTGGCGCATCAACCGGCCAAGACGTTGCATCAGCCAAATAAAGAGCAATAGCATCAGCTCCATTTTGAAGAAATCCAGAAGCTCCCGGATCAAAAGTCAAATCCACATTGGGAACAGCAGGGTTACCCAAAACAAAGAATCCATTGGCATCCAATGAAAAGCCATCTAAATCAAAAGCTGAATAAGCCAAACTGTTGTTGCCATTAAAGAATACGATCGTGTATCCATTCAACGACATATTGGGTGTGCCGTACAACTCCACAAATTCCTGAGAATCGGGACCTGCCTGATCGGCATCCACCTCATTGATCACCACTACACCACCACCCATGGTTGCGGGTGCCAAAGTCAAATTTGAGGTGTACACAAAGTCACCTGAATTTCCTCCGTTGTTATTTGCAGCAACTCCTGAAAAGTAAAAATTGACATTTCCTGAAGTTGGAGCTGTCCAAGAGAAGGTGAAAGTTTTTTGATTACTTGACAACCCACCATTAGAATTGTGCGTTACATAATTTCTATTGGTACCAGAAGCTGAAGACGCCTCTGTATGACTGTCTGCGCCTGCTACGAGCGCTCCAGCATTTTGGCCCGCATCGTCTAACGCAACTGCACTAAATCCAAACAAAGACTGTCCTGATTTTGCAATGGTTACGCTCACTTGATACGTTTGTCCCGCAGTGTATTGACCATTGGTAACTCCCGCAACAGAAACAGTGATGGACCCGGTTGGATCATTCAAAGAATTGGTGCTATGACACTGAATACAAGTGCTTTCTCCAGGTGCTCCCGACTTGCCAGATTTTCCGGCGCTACTCGTAACACCATTGAACATCATCCATGCGAAAAAGCACATGAAAATAGAAAAGTAAAATTTGTTCCTCATCTTAAGATTTTGGTTTGCACAATATTACATCATTTTTAGACAAATCTCGGTTACGGATTTGCTAAAAAGCGCGATAAACCTAATCTTTTCGATTTTTCTCGACACGAGCTACAACCCAGATGCTGATTTCATACAAGAGCAATATGGGCATGCTAACTAGCAGTTGACTCGTTACGTCCGGAGGCGTGATGATAGCTGCGATAATCAAATTCACGACAAATGCGTGCTTGCGGTACTTTCTTAAAAACTCCGATGAGATAATTCCAATTTTACCCAAGAAGTATACAACTACTGGCAATTGAAACAACAATGCGGTGCCCAGCACCAAAGACGTCACCAACTTCAAATAAGACAAGATGGTCGCATTTACTTCAACATCACCAAACTCAAAGTTGCCTAAAAATGCAATGGACAGAGGGGTGAGAATAAAATAGCCAAAGGCAGCACCTGCAAAGAACAACAAACTAACAAAAAATAAAATCCCATTTACTGCACCCTTCTCGTTCAGGTGTAACCCGGGTTTTATGAAACCCCAAATTTGATAAAACACATAGGGGAAGGCGATAATCAATCCACCCACAATACATACCAACATGTAAGCCGAAAAATTTCCGCCCATTGTGGTGCTTTGCAAAGTGAAATCCATTTCTTGGTAACAAAGTTGATCTCCAAGACCCATGTAATGGGAAAAATCACAAAACCAGCGGTAGGTTACAAAGTCGAGATTTTTGGGACCCATGATCAGGTCATTGATCACAAAATCATCAAAATACACGATGACACAAATACCAACCACCACGCCGATGACAGACCAAAAGAGCCTTCTTCTCAACTCTTCCAGATGATCTAAAAATCCCATTTCCTTTTTGTCCTGATCCATGCTTTTAGAAAATTCCTTCTCTTAATAAATCATGCAAGTGAACCATCCCTCTCCACTGACCTTGTTCCAATACCAACAACTGGGTAATGCTATTGGATTCCATATTTCGAAACGCTTCAACCGCCAAAACACTTTCTCCTATAAACTTGGGTTGAACGTTCATCACATCTTTTGCTTGCAGAGAAGTGAAGTTTGGGGATTTCTCCAACATCCTACGGATATCTCCATCGGTAATGATACCTAGTACTGCACCATCTTCGCTTGCAATGGCCACCGCACCCATTCGACCTTGAGAAACTTTAGAAATGACCTCCAGAATATTCGCCTCGGGGTTGACCAGCAATCCCACTTGGCTGTTCATCACATCTTGCACTTTCAAAGCCACCTTCTTACCCAAAGCACCTCCTGGATGAAACTTGGCAAAATCATGTGAACCAAACTCCCTAACTTTCATCAAGGCCACAGCTAGCGCATCACCCATTGCCAACTGCAATGTCGTACTTGTGGTAGGGGCCAAATTATTTGGACAAGCCTCTTTCTCCATCGGAGTATGTAAAATCAAATCACCTTCAACTCCTAAAAAACCACTGGCGTTGGCGGTAACCGCAACCAATTTGTTTCCCATTTCCTTGATCAATGGCACCAAGTACCTGATCTCGGGTGACTCGCCTGATTTAGATATACAAAATACCAAATCTTTGGGACCTACCATACCCAAATCTCCATGAATAGCATCGGCGGCATGCATAAAAACTGCAGGCTGCCCTGTGCTATTAAAAGTAGCCACCCATTTTTGCGCGATGATTCCACTTTTTCCAATGCCTGTTACTACCACTCTGCCATTGGATGACAAAATCGTTTGAACAACATCGGAAAATGCCTCACCGATAGAAGCCTCCATTGCCAATAAAGCTGAGGCTTCTTGAGCCAAAGTGTCTTGTGCAAATTGGATGATTGCGGAATTGGAATTTGACATGCTGCAAAGATGCATTATTCTCTAAGATTAAAAAATAAAATTGCTCGTAAACGGTTAATAAATGGTAGGTAAAAAAGATTTTATCCTTCCTTTAAGTCTTCGTAAATTCGTTCACCTATAAAAAAGGTACACGTTTAGGAAATCATTGCTATGAATACCATTGTCGATTATACCCCCAGAGAAGCGCTCAAGCACTTTTTTGGTTTTGATCAATTCAAAGGGTTACAAGAATCAGTCATTCATTCTGTTTTAGCAGGAAATGACACTTTTGTAATCATGCCCACCGGAGGTGGAAAATCCATGTGCTATCAATTGCCAGCACTGATGATGGAAGGAATGGCCATTGTGGTTTCTCCATTGATTGCCTTGATGAAAAATCAGGTGGATGCCATGCGTGGATTCAGTTCTGAAGATGGTGTGGCTCACTTCATCAATTCTTCATTGAACAAGACTGAAATCAATCAAGTAAAATCTGACATTCAAAACGGTAAAACAAAAATTTTATATGTCGCGCCTGAGTCTTTGGGCAAAGAAGACAATATTGATTTTTTGAGATCTTGTAACATCTCCTTTGTCGCTATCGACGAGGCACATTGTATTTCCGAGTGGGGACATGACTTCCGACCTGAATACAGAAAGTTGAAAAGCATTATCAAGAATATTGCGGATGTTCCAATTATGGCGCTTACCGCAACTGCAACGCCCAAAGTTCAGCAGGATATTCAAAAGAACTTAGGAATGACAGATGCCAATGTATTTAAAGCATCTTTCAATCGTGCGAATTTGTATTACGAAGTGCGTCCAAAGAACAATGTGGGCAAGCAAATTATTCAATACATCAAATCACAGACAGGTAAAAGTGGAATCATTTATTGCCTAAGCAGAAAGAAGACCGAAGAACTGGCAGAATTACTAATCGCCAACGGTATCAAGGCACTTCCCTACCATGCAGGAATGGATGGCCATGAAAGAAGTGATGTTCAAGATAAATTTTTGATGCAAGATGTTGATGTCATTGTGGCGACCATTGCATTTGGAATGGGTATCGATAAGCCAGATGTGCGTTTTGTCATTCACCACGATATTTCAAAAAGTTTAGAAAGCTACTACCAAGAGACCGGTCGCGCTGGACGTGACGGGGGCGAGGGAAATTGCATTGCTTTTTACAGCCCCAAGGACATTGAAAAATTAGAGAAGTTTTTAGCAGGTAAGCCCATTGCTGAGCAGGAAATTGGCGTTCAATTGCTACATGAAGTAATGGCCTATTGCGAAACATCTTTGAGCAGAAGAAAATATTTGCTTCATTATTTCGGAGAATTCTGGGATGAAACAAAGGATGATGGTGTGGGAATGGATGACAACCAAAGAAAACCCAAAGAGACTTTTGAAGCGAAAGAAGATGTTCATCTCATTTTGAAAGTGATTGATGCTTTCAATGAAAAACACAAATCAAAATTCACTGTTAAAGTATTGTTGGGTCTTGAAGATGCCGAAGTGAAAACTTATAAAGGCAGTCAATCTGAATTTTATGGCATTGGCAAAGAGAATGATGATCGCTATTGGCATGCATTGATTCGTCAAATGCTCGTAGTTGGTCTGATCAAAAAAGAGGTTGAAACATACGGCACGGTTAAAATAACATCTGAAGGACGGAAATTTTTGGAAGCACCACAATCCTTTGTTGCGGTGAAAGAAGAAGAGTTCCCAAGCATGGAGGATGACGGTGATTTGTCCATATCTCGCTCAACTGGCGGAGGGGCTGCAGATCAAGCACTTTTCAATTTGCTGAAAGAACAGCGTCAATTGTTGGCCAAGGAAAAAGGAATTCCACCCTATGTTATTTTCTCTGAACCGAGTTTGGAAGAAATGGCCACACAATATCCTATCAATATGGAAGAGCTTTCTCATATTGGTGGTGTTGGCAAGAACAAAGCCATAAAGTTTGGTCAAACATTCTTGAAACTTATCAATCAATATGTTGAAGACAATAATATTGAGCGACCCCAAGATTTGTTTTTGAAAACGGCGCCCTCTAAGAGCGGACAGAAGGTTCAAATCATTCAAAATATTGACAAGCGTATTCCCATTTCCGATATCGCTCGTGGATTGGGAAAATCCAAATCCGTATTGATTGGCGAAATAGAGGCTGTTGTCAATTCAGGAACAAAATTGGGCATTCAATATATCATCGATGATGAGGTAGATGAAGATGCACAAGAAGAGATCATGGAATATTTCATGCAGTCTGAAACAGAAGATTTACTCGAGGCCGAAAAATATTTTGATGGCGATTATGAAGAAGATACTTTGAGATTGGTACGATTAAAATTCATGAACGACATAGGACATTAAGTTCTATTCAATTTCAAAAGGCCTTCGGGCCTTTTTTTATGTCCAAAAAAAAAACGCCCCATTTGGGGCGTTTTCAATATTCATCATTTGAACTACTTCTCAATAACGATCGGTAATCTAAATTGCTTCTCGTCAGCTATGACACGAACCACATAGATTCCGTTTGCAGCATCAATGTTGGCGGACCACATAGCACTCGTCAAATTGGATTCGCGATACACCACTTGGCCAGTCATGTTCACAACCTCTACTTGGTATGTGCCTGACATATCCTGTGGTAATTGCAATGTGAACTGACCATTCGATGGATTTGGATAAGCAGTAGCACCTTCAGCACTCACCCACTCATCAACACCTGTAACTGTAAAGTTCACTTCCATTTCAACTGTGTAAACCGCATTGGTTCCACAGTTCAAGTCAACGATAGATACAGAAACTGTTCCTACAGAATCAGCAATCGATTGATTGGACCAGAATACAGTAATGCTTTGGTTCGTTTCAATCGAGTTGTTTGGTACAAATACGCCCAATCCATTGATGTCCCAATTGTAAGCCAAGTTATCGTTGGCGTTTGCTGGTTGATACGTATACACTTGAGCTGAGAAAGGGGAAATTGTATCAGGACCCAAGATTGTACCCAACTGAACAGTTGAATATGTACACAATCCATTGTCTGCCATTGCCGCCGCATCGTAGTTACAAGCAGTTGGATCAGTACAACCCAACAATTGACCAACGCAAGCACAGAAAGGCTCCAATTGATATGTGTCCATAACATCAGTTACGTCACCATTGTCACAAGATGTTCCAGGACCAGCAACAGCCGCATCAGCATCATTACAATCGAAGTAATTAGATGACCATCCATTTGCAGGCAAAGAACAGAAATTGTAAGTAGCACTTAAGTTACCCAAACCATCTCCGTCAGCATCTTGGTAGTACATGGTGCCTGTATTATCATCTACCAAGCCATTACAATCGTCATCAATACTATTGCAATATTCAGCAGCACCAGGATTGATTGAAGCATCAGCATCGTTACAATCAACTGTTGATGGGAAACCATCTCCGTCATTATCTACCAACACACAGCCTTCATCGATACCACCAGCACAGTTGTTGTCAATAGCATCACCACAAATTTCTGTAGCGCCAGGGTTGATCGCCGCATTGTTGTCGTTACAATCAGCAGGAGCAGCATAACCGTCACCATCCACATCAGTAGTGGTTGAACAAGCGTCATCATTTGCATTACAGTTCTCATCGATGCCATTGTCACAAATCTCCGTAGCTGCAGGATTAATAGCAGCATTGTTATCATTACAATCAACTGCTGCATCATATCCATCACCATCAGCATCTGTGCCCGTAGAGCAACCTTCGTCAACACCACCAGTACAGTTATTATCTATGCCGTCACCACAAACTTCAGTAGCGCCTGGATTGATAGCCGCGTTGTTATCATCACAATCAGCGGTTGCATTATATCCGTCACCATCTAAATCGATTGGGTTACAAGCATCGTCATTGGTGTTACAGTTTTCATCGATACCATTGTCACAAACCTCTATTCCGTTTGGATTAATAGCACCATCCAAATCGTTGCAATCCGTGTTGTCTGCTACATAAACACCCAATGCAGGGCAAGCAGCTGTGAAGGTTGTCAATGTTGTTCCTTGCAATCCGCTTGCGGCTGGAAGATTGTATACAATGGTTCCAGTTGGGTCCACCATATCAAAACCAGGTTCAGTTGGGAATCCCCCAATCGTTGACCAAACTACATCGTAAGATACCCCAGCAGTCAACAATACAGTTTCAGTCGCGTTCGTACCATCGGTGAATGTTGCACCGACAGTTCCATCGATATTCAATCCCCCATTAGAAGTTACGGTCATCAAGTTACCATTCCAACCATCACCATAAGTATCTGTTAAGTTGAAAGTATAGTTACAAACCGGTGGCGAGTTTGGATCAAAGCAAGAAGTCAAAGCTCCATTAGCATCACCATAACCATCACCATCCACATCAGCATAATAAGTTGTCGTAGGCAATCCTTCGTCTGCAACTCCATCACAGTTCTCATCGATTGTGTTACATACCTCAATCGCTCCAGGATAGATAGAACCATTTGTTGGTTGACAATCCAAAGCATCTACAACTCCATCGCCATCCGAATCTGTAGTACAACCTTCGTCTACTTGACCATCACAGTTGTTATCTAACAAATCATCACAAACTTCTGCAGTTGCAGTATTTACAGCGTTGTTGGTATCATCACAATCGGTGTTATCTGTTACCAAAGCAGGATCTGGTGTACACAAGAAGACAGCAGCCGCGTTGGCATCACCAAAACCATCACCATCTGCATCCGAATAGTACGCAATTGGATTGGTACATTCAGAAGCGCAGAAACTGAAGTTGATTAAACCAGCAGAGTAAGCCCACAAAGAAACATAGATTGGAGTACCCGCTCCTTGTCCAGTGATAGACAACTGTGGCATCAAACCAGTTCCAGAATCATCATCACAACCCAATTGAGTATATGT